>NZ_JADBEC010000001.1:3864247-4237330 GCF_014873945.1 Rhizobium viscosum
TTCGCATGGTCACCGGCAAGCGCGGTCAATTGTCCTGACCGCGCCTGCAAGAGATTGAGATGACATAGGCCGAATCGTCCGGTTCGGCCCGAAGGCCCAGATGTCAGGGGCTTGCGCGCTACGGCGAATCCAGCGAGCATCTGGTATGCCGACCCTCAAACAGCTCTCCATCGCCCTTGGCCTCCTGACCAGCGACCATGCCCCCGTTCCCAACGAGGACGGATGGAAGAACTATGTCTGGCGCGTCCACGCAGCGCAGGAATGTCTTTCCGCCGAGGATGGATATTGCATGCTCGTCGACGACAAATGGGATTGGAAGCGACCGCAATATTACAGCTTCTCCTTCCGCGCCGACCCGAAGACGAATTCCGTCATGTCGCGAATCACGCTGAAGAACGAAGACCCTGATGACGACGATCAGGTCTGCGTCGTCGCAGGCTTCCTCAATGCGGCCGGCGAGGAGATCGGCATCTTCTTCGCCAATTGGCGCGCGCTGCCCGGCCGCTCCTATACGCGCGAGGCGCCGATCTGGCTGACCACCGATGTCCGCGACATCGCGACGGTCGCCGTCGGCACCAAGCAATGCGATGTGAAGGCGACGGCGGATGCAGAGAATTTCTACAGGATCCGGCTTGAGCTGAAGCAGCGCTGACAACAGGGCAGGGGTGCCCGAATGGGGGATATCGTGGCTTATCATTTCAGATTTCGTCTCTTCGCCGCGATTCTTGCGATCGCTTCGGCGGACCTTGCATCTCTCGGCTCGGCCACAGCCGAGGATCTGCCGGCCTCCTGGAAAAAATCCATGACCAACGATCCGGCGACGAACCATTACGTCGCCCAGGCGATGAAGCCGCTCGACAACCCGGATGCCCAGACATTGAGGGTCGTCAAGCTCGCCAATTCGCTCGCCACTCTCTGCAGCGGTGCATCGCTCAACAAGAAGGCGCTCTATGCCTATATGACCGAGACCCGCTTTGCGGAGATCATGGGCAAGGCCTATAACGAGGCGGCCTTTCTCGCAGACAGTTCCTTCCGCTATTTCGATTACCGCGCGCTTGCCCATCTCTGCGCGGGAAGCGCCTATCTCTTCGGCCCGGACGGCCATCTTGCGCAAGGATTGCTCAAGCCCGGGAGGGGCAAGCCGGGGATGAGCTATGATCCCGGCAATCCGCTGGTCATTCTGCCGCCGATTGCAAGAAAGTCGTGAACGGGCGTGAAGGCCAAACGGCGGGGCGAGCGTCACGGTTTTGGCAATTCTATTGAAAGTCGCCGCCTGGTTGCGGCGGCGGAAGCACGTAGCCGGGATTGCCGATCCTGCCGCCTTTTCTGACGCCGATCGTTCCTGTTGAACGCGGGTCCGCCGGCTCATTACGGAACGACGAGGCGATGACGAAGATCCCGACCGCCAGCGCAATGAGCGGCGGCGCTACGAAGACGATCACGAGGTAGTGCAGTGGCTTCATCGCGTATCTTGGCAGGTGAGCTTTTCACCTGAGCAGCGCTTTCCTCAGTCGGTTGCAACCCGGAAGCGCCGGTGGATTTTCCTGCTGTCCACTCTCGCTTGCCCGCTGCCGATGCTGCAAATCCAGCAGGAGACGAATCTTTATCCTCCCCCTGCCGTCTCCTACCCCGGCTTTCCACGAAAAGATATAACGACCGTCACATCCTGGTCGCAAACAGGTGCGGGTCAGCATTGCAGCTAAAGAATTTTTCGCGGCTAACTATTATGGGCAATTTGTCAAGGTCAGCGCCATCGGTAACTATGTAGTCTGCCTGATTATCGCATGCCGCAAGTGGGCAATAGTCCTTCACATCGGGAAAAATTCTATATGGACGCTACAATGACCTGGACTTCCTTTGAGTGTCACAAGGTGCGGAAGGTGAAGTACAATGAGCGTGATCGCACCCTTGAGATCCTGTACGCCGATGGCGGCAGCGCCCATGCAAGCGGCATCACGAAATCCCGCTACGCACAGCTGATGTCCACGCGACCCGAAGACCGGGACATATTTTTCCAGAATATCATCGAGCCATATGTCGTCACGCGCAGGAAGCCTCCCCCGTCTCCCGTCACGATCCTGAAGTTCATCGCCGCAGCGCTGTTGCTGGGCGTGTTCCTGTGGTTTCTTTTTTAGTTTGCCGGCCACATGATGATCGGAATTTGCGTCTTTCGGGCGCAACATTGCTGTATTTCGGCCCGCGGAAAGCCAGTTTACCCTTCATTTTTGATGGGCGAGGTGGCGCCCTATAGTATCTATATATTTATATGATCTAAAATATTGCTGCGATGCAACAGTATTGGGTATTCGTTAACCAATGCTTTGACTTCTGGTTGTGGCTGTGGAAGAAATCCCCCGCTCGCAGAATTTTTAGGGGGTTTTTATGGGTATACTTGTTTTTACTCAGACTGGAAACGTATCCTTCGGTCAGTTTATCGATGATACGACATTTACGGGCGGATCGGCCGGTACTTCCCTTTCTATAGGTTCTTTTAAGACGTCTCTCGGCCTTACTCTCGGATCGGGAGATTTTCTGACCTATCTCTTGGCCGACGGGGTCATGAACAATGCTTTCTTTGGCGGTCAATCGTCGGATGCGCCGCTGAATACCTACGGCTTGATTGCCGACCAACTCCGTATTTACGGGGGCAACGGCGATAATCATATCGAAGTAACGAGTGCAGGTTCCGCGATGATTTTCGCGGGCGCCGGCAATGATTACATCAAGATAAATGATGGCCGGGATGCCTTCATCAATCCCGGCGCCGGCGCTGATACAATGATTGGAGGAGGCGAGCGTGACACCTATTTCGTTGACGATGTCGGCGATCAGGTCATCGAGCTCGGCGGCGTTTGGGGGCCGCCGGATACCGTTACCACAACGCTATTGACCTATACTCTCGGGGCCGGCATCGAAGGCCTCAATCTAGCTGAGGGCAATGCGTCAGGCTACGGCAACGAACTCGACAATCGGATGTTCGGTAGCGACGGCGACAACGTCCTCAATGGCTTCGCCGGCAACAATGAGCTCTACGGTGGGGACGGTAACGACAGGTTCCTTGTTACCAGCGATCATTCGCGGAACTTCGTCGGCGGCGGCAACGGCGATGACACGCTGGTCTACAAGCAAGGCCTGGGAGGCGGAGAAGATCCTTGGGCGTTCAACCACGGACAGTCAGCATATTTCGAAGGCGGAGCCGGCACTGACAACGCTGCACTCGACTTCTCGCTTGCGCAGTCCGTGACCGCAACGGTGAACGGCAACGCGGTCGTCTACGATATCCTCGGCGCTGACGGTTACCACTCCACCGTCACGCTGACCTCGGTGGAGCGCGTGAACATCATCGGTTCGGCCGCTGCCGACACGTTCTACGGCGCGTCAGGCAAGGACTGGATCGACGCAGGCGCCGGTGCCGACACGGTCCATGGCTCTGCAGGTGACGACGGCTATGTCTTCGATAATGCCGGCGACCGCGTGGTTGACGAAGCGGCAGGCGGCGGCACGGATACGATCTGGGCGACCGTCAACGTCAACCTCAACGACAATGCCTATGTCGAAAACCTGCGCATGAACGGCAGCGCAAACATCAACGGCATCGGCAACGGCCTTGCCAACATGATCACCGGCAATGCCGGCAACAACATCATCGCCGGCGGTGCAGGCAATGACAGCCTTTACGGCAAGGGTGGCGCCGATACGTTCCATTTCAACGAGATGGGTGCCGCCAACAAGGACTCGATCTGGGATTTCGATGCCAACGACAAAATCTCGCTCGGCAACGCCTTCACCGGCCTCGATCTCGACAATAACGGCGTCGTCGATGCCGCATCGTTTGAGGTCGTCAGCAAGTGGGGTGCTGTCGGGACGAAGGCCGGTCCGGAGCTGATCTACAATACCGCTTCCGGCATTCTCGCCTACGACGCCGATGGCGCCGGCACGGCCCATGCCGCACAGGACATCGCCTTCATCGGTGCGAACAAGGCATTCTTCGACCATAGCGACATCCTGATCAACAGCTCTCTGCTGGTCTGAGAAGCGCAGTGACCGCATTGGGGACGGCCGGCTTTCGCCGGCCGTCTTTTTATTATGGCTCTGCTGCAACGATATTAGAAATTTGTTAATCGATGCTTTGACTTCTGGTTGCAACCATGAAAGAAATCCCGCGTACGCAGATTTTTTGTGGGGTTTTTTATGGGGACGATTGTTCTTACTTTGACGAGTGACACATACGAATACTTCGGTCAGTTTGTCGACAGCACGACATTTACGGGTGGTTCTTCCGTTACTTCGCTCGCGATAGGTTCTTTTGATACCTCGCTTGGACTTACTCTCGGATCGGGTCCTTGGGGGCTCTATCTCGACGGCGATGGTGTGATGAATCAGGCCTTTTTTGACGGCCAATCCTCCGATACGCCGCTGAATACCTATGACTTGGAGGCAGACCGCCTCAGTGTTTACGGGGGTAACGGCGATGATCATATTGACGTGTACAACACAAATTTTGCCACCATCCTGACGGGCGCCGGCAGTGATTACATTAAGGTGGATTACGGCCTATCAGCCTTCATCAATGGTGGTGCCGGTGCCGATACAATGATCGGAGGACAAGAGGGCGACACCTATTTCGTTGATGATGTCGGCGATAAAGTGATCGAACTCGGCGGCTATTTCGGTTTGACCGATACCGTTTCCACAACGCTTTTGACCTATACTCTCGGGGCTGACATCGAAAACCTTAATCTTCTGGAGGGTAATTCTTCAGGCTACGGGAACGAACTTAATAACAACATCAACGGAAGCTCTGGCAACAACGTAATCGACGGCTTCGCAGGCACAAACTTTCTCGACGGTCGCGAAGGCAACGACAAATTCCTGGTCACGAGCGATGACTCGCGCAACTTCATCACCGGCGGCACCGGTGACGATACGCTGGTCTACAAGCAGGGCTTGGGAGGCGGAGAAGACCCTTGGGCGTTCGCTCACGGCCAATCGGCAATCTTTGATGGTCAAGACGGCACCGACAACGCTGCACTCGACTTCTCTCGCGCCCTGCAGGTTACGGCGACCGTCGATGGCAACACCGTCGTCTACGATATCCTCGGCGCCGACGGCTACCACTCGACCGTTTCGCTGACCTCGGTGGAGCGCGTGAACATCATCGGTTCGGCTGCCGCCGACACGTTCTACGGCACATCGGGCAATGACTGGATCGATGCCGGCGCCGGTGCCGACACGGTCCATGGCTCTGCAGGTGACGACGGCTATGTCTTCGATAATGCCGGCGACCGCGTGGTTGACGAAGCGGCAGGCGGCGGCACGGATACGATCTGGGCGACCGTCAGCGTCAACCTCAACGACAATGCCTATGTCGAAAACCTGCGCATGAACGGCAGCGCAAACATCAACGGCATCGGCAACGGTCTTGCCAACATGATCACCGGCAATGCCGGCAACAACATCATCGCCGGCGGTGCAGGCAATGACAGCCTCTATGGCAAGGGTGGGGCGGATACGTTCCATTTCAACGAGATGGGGGCCGCCAACAAGGACTCGATCTGGGATTTCGATGCCAACGACAAGATCTCGCTCGGCAATGCCTTCACCGGCCTCGATCTCGACAATAACGGCATGGTCGATGCCGCATCGTTCGAGATCGTCAACAAGTGGGGTGCTGTCGGGACGAAGGCCGGTCCGGAGCTGATCTACAATGCCGCTTCGGGCATTCTCTCCTACGACGCCGATGGCGCCGGCACGGCCCATGCCGCACAGGACATCGCCTTCATCGGTGCGAACAAGGCATTCTTCGATCACAGCGACATCTTGATCAACAGCTCTCTGCTGGTCTGAGAAGCGCAGTCACCGATCTGAAACGGCCGGCCTTCGCCGGCCGTTTTTCGTCATTCAGCCATGCATCCGACTGCAATTGCCTAACCGAAGCGTGCAGCGGCATGACTTTTGCAAGGTTACCGATATGTTAGTTCGTCGGGAACCAAGCGTAATGAAATGGGACACTTCAGCATCGTTCGATCCGGTCATCCTTGTCTTCAAGGATGAGAACAGACGTTTGGTCGTCCGGACGGTCGGGGAAGCTGCCAATGCGCTGATGAAAGACTGGCCATCCGACGATGGCGAGGAGTTTCTGTCTGCCGTGAAAGCCTGTCTCGACGTAATGACCGGTAAAGCCGGAGCCGATGAGCTCAGAGCGGCCATCATCCGGGCCGCAGACGAAGCTGGTGTTACAGCGCTTACCGTTTTTCATTGACCCCGAAGGATCGCTCCGGCGATTGACGCGCGGCGGCGATTGACGTAGTGGACCCGCCGCCATGCTCAGCCTTGATGAGGTGGCATGGGGGAGGCTCGATCAGCACGAGGGGTCGGGCCTCTGCCTGCCCGCAGATTCCGGCGGGACACGCTTGAAAATTTGCTATCCCAAATTATCTCGAGTCCCGGTTTCCAATATGGAGGGATCGTATGATTGAACGTCACATCAGCGGGCGCGATCAACCGATGACGTCGGAAGACCTCGCCATTTGCCAGCGCGTCCTGGATGCCGTGAAGGCAGAATTCAAGCTTGACGGGGATGAGGAGGAGACGGCGCGCATCGCCGCCGTTACCATCGAACTGTATCGTCAGGGCGTGCACAATTTCGACCAGCTGAAAGCCCTGGTATCTGCTGCCGGAGACAGGACCTGATGGGAACTTTCCAGCAGCGCTGCAGCCTGCAATGACCTTAACCAGTAAAATCTCCGGTTATGACAGCCGATGGCCCGCTATGTTCCTTGCGGAGAAAGAGCGCATCGCTGTCACTTTCGCCCCCGACCTTGTCGACATCTTTCATGTCGGCAGCACCGCCGTTCCCGGACTTTCAGCAAAACCGGAAATCGATCTTCTGGTCGAAGTGCGGGAACACCGAAATGAAATTGCACGAGACAGCTCCATGCGTATGCTGGGATATGTGCGGGGAAGGGATCTGTCGGCAGGACATCATTTCTATCGCAGGGACATCGATGGAGTGCGCACTCATAAGGTCCATGTCTGCGTGACCGGCCATTGGCAGATTGAGCGAATGCTTCGCTTCCGCGATCTCTTGAGAAGCGATCCGACCGTTCGGCAGCAGTATCAGGATCTCAAGCTGGAACTGGAGGCGACCAACCGCGATGGCATCGAAGAGTATCTGGCGAAAAAGGCTCCCTATATCAATGCCTTGATCGGGCCACCTCCCGCGTAGTCACTTGCAGGCGGCTGTGTTGGTACTCACCCAAGATGATGGTGGCATGTGGGACTTTAGTCCGATTGAAGACGACGATCATCCCGCTAATTCTTGTTCGGCTGATGCCTCCAGAGTCAGCACGAAAAGGGTGTCTCTTCCTGACCCCGAGCGCCCTTTTCAACTCTTTCTCCTGAGAAGTCCGCCAACACCCCTTGGCGGGTTTCGTTTGGGGTGGCGGGTCAGGCCGCCAGTTCCGAGACAGTTCTCGGACTGCCGATCTTGCGGATGATCGGCGCCCCGTTCTTGGCAACCCCGGTGCCGCCGTATTGCAGAGGTCTCTTGAGAGGCGGATGTTCGTCATCGTCGGCCCAGGCGGAAGCCAGAATTTCCAACCGCAGATGACTGGGTATTTAACCTTACCGATTGACCTTGATTGGAGTTTCTTCCGGCCTTGAGGCGCTGCGCGATTTACGTGCAATTTGCAACCTGATACCGCTGCCTCCGGGTTGAGGTTTCCGGGTCAGGTGGAATGGGTATCGAGCAGTTATTTGAAGAAACGCAGCAAGTTTACGACATAGACAAGTTGATACAGGCTGTTGCTGCGGATAAGCGCGAGCTTTCCGGTAGTGCCATCTCAAAGAATGAGATCGTCAAAGAGGCGATTTCGCCTGGGCGCGCAGACGTTCGGGAAGGCGATGATTGGTCCATGGGGGATCAGATCCATCTGACACCGCGCTCCCGTCCCAAAGAAGGCCTGCAGCCGATCGTTCGCCGACCCTCTGCCATGCCGGTTGCTTGGCATGCGGCCATGGCCTTGCTTACGAAGCTGTTCGGCAGGAAGGTCCTCGCTGGAAGATGACGGCGACAGCCATGATTTCATCGATCTGATAACGACCGAAGCGCAACTCGCTCACTGATCCCTCACACGAAAGGATTGTGAAGCATCGGACTTTAGTCCGATTACAGACCGCCGTCCGTCAGCTACCTTCTGTTCAGCTGTCCGTTCAGAGTCAGCGGTGTAATGTGCGTTCAGAGTCAGCATGAAAAGGGTGTCCCTCCCTGACCGGGGGGCGCCCTTTTCATGTTGAAATCGGGATCCCGCCGCTCCTCGCCGAGCAGGGCTGTTATCTTCATGGTTTCCTTTGCAAGGGCATGGCTTACGCCGGCGCTTTGTTCGATCGCGGGTTTGATCGTCGTTGTTATCGCGGGCTGGATTGCCGTGAAATTATTCCGCAGATTGCAAAGAGCCGCCAGCATCATTTGATGATGGGGCGCTGGCTACTTTTCAACGATCTCTCGCAACATCAGACCTTCGTCCCTGTTTCTTCGAGATCGGCTGTCCTATGTCACCCTCACCGATGGAGAGAGTGATTGAACCATGTTATGGTGGATCTTGTACACGTACTTGTTCTTGCAGGCCTTCCTTGTAGCAGGAATATTGCTCTTGCTGCTAAGGGACAAAATCAAAGCATCCAAAAAAACCGCCTCAGATACCATGGGGGTCAGGCCGACAAATCCCATGCAGCCCGGGGATCAACAGCAAGCTTACGAATGACCGGCGCGCCGATCTTGGCAACTCCGGTGCCGCCAGTATTGCAGAGGTGGCGGAGAACCACGAGATTATCGAGCCGGATGTTCGTCATCGTCAATCCGGTCGGCAGCCAGAGTTTCGAGCCGCAGATGAGGGAACGTCCGCGCCCGCCGATGTAGTTGCCCGTCGTCCAGGCGCCGCTTGTCACCGTCACCGTGTTGGCGATCTGGACCGGGCCGCGGATGGAGCTGTCGAGGTAGTCCCAGCCGGCCCAGTCGTTGAGCTCGACCGGGACTTCGATCTCGAGCCAGTCGCCGGCGGCGAGGCCGAGGCTTGTGAGGCTGAGAGCGGACGGCAGGCCGTAGGTCACGGTATGGACGGCGAGCGCGTCGTTGACGGGCGTGATCGTGATGACCTGCTTTTCGTTTCCGGCGGCCACCACTTCCTTGCTGCCGACATAGGTCGAGGTGCCGGTGCCGCGGACCAGGCGCATGCCGGTGACGTTGGTCTTGGTGCCTGTCGTGCCGGGCGTGCCGTTGGAGCTTCCGACTGCGGGATATCCAGGATCACACCCGGCTTTCGGGCCTTGAGCGGTGCAAGAGCACTTTCGTCATGATGCTTTCCTTTCTGTTGCGACAGTCAATTTCGTCCCGTCGCTAAAAGTCGATGTAAGGTTTTGATGCTTCGTTCTCGCTTGATTGCTACTGAAGCCACAGCACAATGTGAGGACACATGACCCGTAACGAGCGAATGGCCGACTTCTGTTTCAACGGCGCAAAAGCGATTACCTTCACCATGATCGGTAGCGTCCTAACAGGCGCCCTAAGCGGCCAGTACGCGGATTTCGACCGGAATGGACTGTTATTAATTGGCGGGATCGTCGTTGCCTTAGGGCTGATCGCGATCGTTCTTCTGATCACCGGATGGTTGGCATCACCCGAAGACGTGAAGCCCGCAGCGCAGAAATCTGTCCCACCACATCCCGCACCACCGAGCTCGAGTTTTCGCAACGAGCGCAGCGACATACTGCTCTTTTCACCTGTTGAAAGAAGCCTCGACGAAACCCGCGTGCGCGTTTCCATCGATGGCGATAGCGTGGAGCACATCGCTCTAGCCGTCAAAATACAGCGACGGCTCTAGGCAATCGATCGTCCCTGTACGATGAAGACGACGTCGATAGCGCCGTAGAAGTTGTTCGGGTCGCCGGCAATGATGTGATAGGCGGTCCCGTCGGCTGTCAGAGCTTGGTCACCGACGGTCGGCTTGATCGCCAAACCGACGCTGCTGATGTCAAGCTGCCGGTCCGATGAGCGAATATTCGTTCCGTCGATGTAGCGCTGGTCATAGGATATAGGGACGATCGTAGCCGGATAGGTAGAGACCACTGGATCGCCCCCTTGGACCGCATCAGGCGGGGCCAGACGCTTTATTGTGCCGAGCAGGCCTTCATTGTAGCAGGAATATTGTTCTTGCTGCTGAGCGACAAACTGGAAGCATCAAGGAAACCCACTTCAGAGACGGTGGGTGTCAGGCCGCCAGCTCCCAAGCCGCTCTCGGACTGCCAATCTTGCGAATGACCGGCGCCCCGATCTTGGCAACTCCGGTGCCTCCCGTATTGCACAGATGCCGCAGCACCACGAGATTATCGAGCCGGATGTTCGTCATCGTCAATCCGGTCGGCAGCCAGAGTTTCGAGCTGCAGATGAGGGAACGGCCGCGCCCGCCGATGTAGTTGCCCGTCGTCCAGGCGCCGCTTGTCACCGTCACCGTGTTGGCGATCTGGACCGGGCCGCGGATGGAGCTGTCGAGGTAGTCCCAGCCTGCCCAGTCGTTGAGCTCGACCGGGACTTCGATCTCGAGCCAGTCGCCGGCGGCGAGGCCGAGGCTTATGAGGCTGAGAGCGGACGGCAGGCCGTAGGTCACGGTATGGACGGCGAGCGCGTCGTTGACGGGCGTGATCGTGATGACCTGCTTCTCGTTTCCTGTTGCCACCACTTCCTTGCTGCCGACATAGGTCGAGGTGCCGGTGCCGCGGACGAGGCGCATGCCGGTGGCGACATCGCCTGTGACGTTGGTCTTGGTGCCCGTGGTGCCCGGCGTGCCCTTGGGCGGGAAGACGTTGTAGGCGGCAAGCGGATCGAGTGATCGCGTTTCTCCGGCCGAAACCATGCCCTGCAGGATCGGCAGGAGGATATCTGATCGTTTTGCCATCAGGTCGGGCTTGGGGTGAAGCCCGTCGACGAACATGGCCGGCGCGATGCCCGAGGCGGGGCCATCGAGCGCAAGCGTGTTGCAGAGCACGACGCCGTCGCGGTCTTCCTGATCCAGGATCCAGGCATTGATGCCGGCGAGAATGCCCGGCCATTCCGGGTTATCGTTGGCCGGATCGTCGTCGAGCGTGCTGGTCCAGCTCAGCGTCTGCAGGATGACATAGACGCCGGCATCAACGATGCGCCGGATCTGGGTGTCGAGGTCCGCGAGGATGGCCGCAAGCGTCCTGTTGCGGACGATATCGTTGTAGCCGATGTCGATATAGACGATGTCGGGTTTCTGGCTCAGCGCATAATCGGTGCGGGCCAGCGTGCCGGGGAACTGCACTTCCGAACCAGCCACAGGGTTGAGGCAATCACCCGATTTTCCGCCCATGGCGCCCGAAAAGGCCGCAAAGGAACTTGGCGCGAAGAAGGGATGGGCGAGTTCGGCGAACATATCGAGATTGAAGCGGCCATCGGCTGCCTTGATCCATGAGAGGACCGTGCGGCCATTCTCGTAGAAGCCGGTATGGCCGTTCGTCGCCGTCTGCCCGGCAGCATAGGTCTGCAGCGCACCCAGCCCGATGAAGCTGTGGCCGAGGCCCATGACCTTTGCGCCTGCCGGCAGCGGCAGGGCAGGAAGCGGCACCGCGACGTTCGCACCCTTCACGGGAATGACCGGCGCATTTCCATAGAGGCTGCGCCCGTCCGATATTCTGACGGCGCCGAGCACGGGGAGGTCGTTATAGACGGTCGCGCCATCGCTGATGATGTCGATGCCGAGTACAGGCTTGTTGTCGGTAAACAGGGTGGTCTCGCCCACATCGCGAATGCCGATGACCGGGCGGTTGTTGAACATCTGCGTGCCGTCGGCAACGATGACGACGCCCTGGACGCGCTGCATATTATAGAGTTTCGCCATCGGCGCTCTTCCTCGCTGAACAAGAAAAAAGAGCGGCCGAAGCCGCTCAGCATCGGCCCGAAAATCGGAATCGATTTTCGGAAGCCCGATGCGTCGAATAAAAAAGCTGGAGCGTCCTTTGTGCGTCCGAATGGACGCACGGCGCTCCAGAGGTGGCCTGTCGATCGGGGATTGTCAGTCGCCAGGCGGGGAGGAGTTCTGGATTTCCGGCGGCACCCAGTCCGGGGCGGGGCCGCCGAGGGCTTCCTGCACGCCGTTGCCTTCAGGCTCGGGAGGCGTGAACGGCTTTGCAGGCTTTGCGGCCGGCTTTTTCTCGGCCGGTTCCGCTTCCGCCTTGGCGCCGGTCTTGTCGCTGGCCCGCGCAAGCCGCACCCATGTCGGGCGGCGCTTCTCGTCCTTCCAGAGCGCGTCCGGCAAGCTGAAGCGCTCGCCGGGTTCGCGCCGGATGCCGCCGAAATAGCCGCGCTCGGTGGCGACGACATCAACCATGCGAGGGAACCCCAGCGGTGAAGCCGGCGGTGATCTTGCCCGTGGTCGGCGCAGCCCCCGTTACGGTGTAGAGCAGGCGCAGGTAGAGCTCGTCCGTGCCGCGCGGGATATGGCTCGGCGGGATGATCTTGCCGGCCTTGAGATCGGCGAGGTTGAGCGTGGTCGTGATGACGGCCTTCGGCGAGGGGAAGGCTTCGTTGTCGTCGGTCTGGATGGTGACAGCGAGCGAGGTGAGGTTGTTGAAGCTTTCCACCACCTGCATCAGGAAGGGGATCGGTTCGCCCTTGCCGATATCGCGGGTCAGACCCTGCTTGATCGGGCCGAGATTGATGACATTGGTGCTGGGGCCGGTTGCGGTGATAGCCTGCGCGTCCGAGAGCAGCGTCTGCCGGTCGAAAATCATGTCGAATGCCTTTCGTTAAAGGAGGGGCGCCCGCCGCTTGAGGCGGCGGGACTTGAGACGATCAGGCGAGCGCCGGAACGGCGGCTTCGGTGTTGAGGATGGCGTCCGTCTCGCGGATCGGGATGCCGCGATAGAACTTCACTTCCTGGCCCTCGACGAACTGCGTGGTCAGGTGCACCGTGTTCTGCCGGTCGGAGGTCAGCGCGCGGTCTGACGACTGCACGTCGAGCACTTCGAGCACATCCTTGTTCATGTAGATGGCGATGCGGCTTGCCTTGGCGTTCAGGCGGCGCGACTGCAGGCGGTAGTAGCCCTTGCGCATCAGCGCCCAGAGGTCGACGGTTCCGGCCATCATGTCGGAGACATCGATATTGGCGACGCGGGCATTGTAGCGCCAGTCCTTCACGGCCGCGCCGATATGCCAGGTATAGAGCGTTTCCTTGGCGTAGTAGGGGTCGCCATTGGCGTCCAGCACGCGCTGCTCGCCCTTGTCGTCGATCTTGACGCCGGCCTTCGTGCCCTTGGGGTAGAGAAGGTGGGTGGCGTGGTCGCCCCAGGTGACGAACCAGATCGAGGTATTGTCGGCCCCCGTGCCGCCGCCGTTGACGACCTGATTGGCGATGTTCGGCTGCGCCACGTTCGGCAGGTTGGGGTTATAGGCGGAGTAGCGGGCCGAGAGGCCCTTGAACTTCTCCGGCGTCGTTGCCGTATCGTGGTAGAAGAGGCCCGAGGCCATTTCCTGGCTCAGGGACTCGATGAAGGGCATGGTGTCGACGAGACGGGCCTTGGCCTTGTCGGGGGCCAGATCGAGCAGGCGCATGTCGATTTCGGAGCGGGCATGCACGAAACCCGTCGTATCGTCCACCTGCTGCATGGTGGCCTTCGACTGCTTGATGCCCTGGTAGAGCCGGCCCCAGGAGACCGAGGGCAGGCCGGTGCGCACCATGTGGCGGTGCACGGCATCCATGTTGCACTCGACGGCCATCGCGTCGTCGAGGATCGGGTTCTGCTGGGAGAGAAGCTCGATGACGGCGCCTTCGGCAGAGCCTTTGAATGCGTCAACGAGATTGGGGTAGTAGCTGCCAATGGTGGCCATGTCTTATCAGCCCTTCGGTGCGTCTTTGGGAAACATCAGGTGCGCGGTTTCGGCTTTCCTGCCGTTTCCGCCCGCGCCGCCATTCGGTGGGTTGTCCTCCTGGATCATCGATCCGACCTTTGCGAAAATTCTGATCATCTCGGGGTGGTTGCCGCCGCCGCTGGTATTCAGGTACTCGCGCAGCGCCGGCGTGCCGAGCCGCGAGAGCGCCCGCTGCGCCGAGCCCACGGTGCCGGCCCATTTCGGGCCGCCGATCTCGCGGTCCTTGCGCGCCTCGTCGGCCCAGCCCTGCACGCGCCCGGCCCAAGCTTCGCCGGCTGCCTTGCCGCGGCGGCCCTGGATCTCGATGAAACGATCGGCGAGCTGCTGCGCCTGCCTGACGGTGAGGCCGAGATTGTGGAAATCGGGGCCGAGCGCGTCGATCAGTTCCTGATCCACCTCGATGCCCTCGGGCATGGTGAGGGAATAGCGGCCATCGTCGGGAATGCGATCGGCGGGGTCGTCGCTCGCGCCATCGGGCTTGCCGACGTTCCGATCGGCAGCGTCATCGTGATCGTCATGGCTGTTGTCACCATCCGGTGATGATGCATCCTCGGGAAAGAGAATGGTTTCCGGGGCAGCACTTTCGCCTGCATCGCCACCACCGCTGCCGGTGCCTTCGGCGCTTCGGGCGATCGTCGGAAAGAGGTTTCTGCTAAGCATCGCTGTCATGGTCTTGGCTTTCCTCGCTTGCGGCGCGGCTTGCCGCCGCTGCCTTGTCGTTTGCCTTGAGATCCGCGATTGCCAGCAGCAGGCGCGGATAGAGCGTCGGGTCTATGCGGTCGAGCTCGGCGATCAGCCGCCGGCCGGCGCCCTGCTTGCCGAGCGTGTAATGCGTGGCGTTGACCAGCTCGCCGGCATAGGCCTCCTGGTAGATCGCGCATTGTTCCAGCATCCAGAAGAGCACGCGCTTGCCGGAGGCGGTGGCGAAGACCTCGCGGAAAGCCGAGGTGATTTCATCCCGCTCGATGTCATGGGGTGCGGATGGTTGATCCTTAAAATGATCCATCAGGCGAGCCCCAGCTGGCGCAAGAGTGCAGCGCCATTCGGGTTGTCATTGGCGTCGGCCAGCACCTGCGCGGCCTTGGCGCCCTGATTGAGGGCGGGGGCGACCTGCGAGGCCATCTGTGCGGTCTGCGCTGCCTGCATCTGCTGCGCCCTTTGCGCGCGGATATCCTCCACCTTGTCATCGGCGAGGATCATCGAGGGCGGGGCGCCAATCGCATCGAAATAGAGGTCGATCGCCTCATCGACATCGAGCTTGTCGAGCGCCTCCGGCTTGACCGCCGAGACCTGGCCCATGAAGGCCACGCCGCGCTCGATCGCGCCTGTGGCGACGGCCTGCTGCGCCTGCGCGAGCGTGGAAATATATTCCACCTTCAGCTCCGTGCCCTGCAGCTCCGGCGGAGGCGGCGGCAGCTCGTCGCGGGCCGCCAGAATGTCGAACGTGCGGTCGATGGTCGGCCCCAGCTGGTCGCCGAAGACGTTTTCCAAGACGGGGCCGAGCTGCAGGAGTTGCTCTTCCTTGCGCTGCGTCAGCTCGAACTGGTTGCGCGGCTGCACGCCTTCCATATTGGTGATGGCGAAGAAGAGATCGGCAAAGAAGGTCTTCTCGATGCGGTTCTGCACTTCCTGGATATCTTCGCGCAGCTCCGCGAGGCTGAGGTTCACCTCCATTGCCGGGCGGAAACCCTTGCCGGTTGGATCATCGACGTAGTTGACGGCACCCGGCAGCAGCGAGGCCGGGCTATTCTGCATCGAGGTCGGCGCGTTCATCGGCGGGCGCACCTTCTTGTCGATGCCTTCGAGCTTTCGCGTCTGCTCCAGCTGCAGCATCCTGATATCGCCGAGTGCCTTCTGGCCGGGGGACAGCGCGTAATGATCGTCCTCGGACAGTTCCCAGGCGGGCGCGATGATCGGGTTGGAATCGAAGCCGCTTTCTTCCAGCAGATCGGAGCCGATCTCGTCGATCCAGTAATTGGAGAGGAACGCCTTGTTGCGCTTGTCGATCAGCTTGGGGTCGCGGTCGTAGCGCGGCTCAATCGCGTGATAGACATCGAAGCACTCGCCATATTTCGAGCTGTCATAGAGGCTCTTCAGCCGCTCCGGTACATTGTCGTAGCCGAAGCGCTCGATGATGCGCTGCACGGACCAGCGGAAGGTGCGGTAGAGCGTGGTGGCCTTGCCCTTGTGATCCCTCGCGATCCAGAAGCGGCCATGCACCAGCTGCTGCACGCGGATAACAGTCTCCTCGTCTTCCACGAGGATCGCGACCGACTGGCCGAACTGGCCGAGATCGCCATAGCCGATATGGAAGGCGCGGTAGAGATTGGAGGCCGCAAAGACCTCGCGCATTTTGTCCTGCACGGCGGCGAGATAGACCTTGACGGCGTCGAGCTTCTTCAGATCCGGATCGAAGGTCGTCAGGCGGAACCAGGGGCGGGCAGGCGAGGTGAGGCCCGAATGCATGCCCGATTTCAGCGTCTCGTAGGCATGGGTGCCGGTGCTGTCGATGATCTTATCGCGCGAACGCGGGCCTTCCCGGCCGGAATGGAGCCTGAGCCGCGTCGGCTCGATATGCTCTGATAGAGCCCGCCATTCCGCTTCCCACGGCTGGCGAACCTCCTTCAGCTCGTTCAGCCGGCGGCGGTGATAGGCGATCTGTGTTTCGTTGTCGCGACGGAGATTTTCCATTGATCTCTCCGCCCTACTGCCCGAGCAGCGTCTTCTTGAGCATATTGCCCGAGAGCGCCGGCGATTGCGTATCGGCAAGCGGCGGCGCGCCCGAAGGCGAGGTGAGGATGGTCGAGGGAGCGCCCTTCACCTTGTCGGAGGCGCGGCGTGCGGCCGTGGACTGGGCTGCGGCATAATCGGGCGTCTTCTGCTGGGCGTATTCGGGCGGCGCCTGCGGCGGCTCGGCTTTCGGCGGCGAGGAGAACATGCACATGAGGGGCATCCGATCGTGAGGGTTGAGCGGTTGGACCGGGCGGAGGAGGGGTGGCCTCCAGCCGGTTCGGCGTCGATGGAAGGCAGCCTGCGGGATGAAAGGTTGAGGGGGTGACATTGGGGGCGGGGGATGTTCGCTGATGTGAAGAGGCTAGACTGTACCGTGCGGCCCCCTCATCCGCCCTTCGGGCACCTTCTCCCCGCTGGGGCGAAGGGGGAACCAGCCTCCTCGCTTCCGAACATCTTTTAGGCTGGAGGGGCGCGGGCGGCCGCCACACCCCCTTCTCCCCCGCGGGGAGAAGGTGCCCGAAGGGCGGATGAGCGACTATCTTGTGTGTCAAGTTGCATATTGGAATTCCCTTCGCGCGTCTCGTGCTTTTGCATTGAGAATGACGAGGAGCTTTCTGGCGAGGGCGATGCGGATGACCATTTTCGGTTTGCCCGCCGCCTGCAACCGTTGCTGGAAGGCGCCCAGATGCGGGTCGTATCTGGCAGCGATGGCGGCGACCAGGAAGAGGATGCTGCGCGGTCCGCTGCGTCCGCCGCGCACCGGCCGTGGTCCGTTTTTCTTGCCGCTGTCGTTGGCAATCGGCGCAAGGCCCGCAAGCTTGACGATCGCCTTGTTAGAGATCCGGCCGATCTCGGGCAATTCGGCCATCAGCCGGGCAACGGTGCGCGAGGCAACACCTTTGATGGAACGGAAGGCCTGGTTGAGGATGGCCCAGAGCGGATCGTCGTCGATCATCGAGGCGATCTCGCCTTCCAGCCTGCGGCTCTGACGCACCAGAAGCGCGATCACCTCATCGAGGCTTTCGAGAGCCTGTGCATCATTGGCAACGCCTCTGCGCTGCCTCTGGATGATCAGATCGCCGGTGACCTGCGACAGCCGCGCCACCAGCGCCTGCAGCCGCATCTGCGCCGGCTTCGGCGGGGGCAAGGCACGCAGCGGCTTGACTTGGGCATAATGAGCAATCACCGCCGCGTCGATCGTGTCGGTCTTTTCCAGAAAGCCCATGGCTTCGGCAAAGCGGCGCACATTGCGCGCATTGGCGAGCGAACAGGCGATCCCCATCTCCCACAACAACAGGAAGGCCCGCCGCTCATAACCGCCCGACGCCTCCATGACGACGAGCTCGACCGCCTCGGCCCGGCAGAGTTCGGCCAACATACCAATGCCGTCGGCATCGTTGCTGAACCGCCGGGAAACACTCAACGGGCGGATGAACACATCCAGCCAGTCCTTCGAAACATCCACTCCACATATGATGCTGTTCACGGTAACCTGCCTTGTGCGTGCGGTTGGAACCGAGCGACTGTTCGGTCGTACGTGACGATGGCGACGATCCCTGGCTCATCCACGGTTGTAACCGAAGGGGGAACGGGCGACGCCGCCACGCCTCTTGCCGGGTGGCCACCCGGCAAGAGGCTCAGTCGCTTCAATCCTACACATTCATCAAGGTGCAGATACAAGGGGGCCGCACGGTACAAGGCTTCGATCAAACCCCAGACCGTATCGCGGGCAGCATTGACCCTTTATCCAAAGGGAGGACGCCGACCTGAAACGCTGAAGTTTCCCGCCTGCTCAAGGACCTGAGCGACTGCCATCCCGGCCAGTCCTTCCCTGGACGACCACGGTTTCTTGCCACGATCTTGATAGTCCCGCCGCAGATGGTTGGCCGCAACCACACGCGTCGGGGCTTAAATATGATTCAGAATGAATTGATCGCTGAAGCGGCAAAAGGCGAAATCTCCGCTGCTCCTCGTCCGTACTCAGCGCCCGAAATCACTGATGAACCACGGCAGTTCCGATTTCTCCTGCTATGGAGAATATTGACTTTCGTTCTGCGGACCCGCTGGAAGCGCGGCGTTCTGTTCTGGTTTCGCTTTGTCGCCCATCCGCTCCTGACCATCAGCTGGTGGCGCTTCCTCGCGGGCTTTGCCGCAGCACGAGGGTTTCCAACCCCGCATGACGCGCTGCTGCAAAAGCCGCTATCGAAATTCCTGGTTTACGGAATGCGCAATTCCGGGCGGCTCGCACTTCTCGTCGAGCATTTCCTTGTTGCGGAAAAGATCCTGGCCAGGGAGACCATGATGAGGCTGTGGCAGGGGGAGCGGCTGGACATGGGCGTCGTGAACGGCCGCAATGAGGCCTATACGTGCCGTATCGCACTGGCCGATCTTGGCGGCGGACGTCACGAGGGTGCCTTCGCCATCGAGCTTGTCCGCACACGCGACAAGGCTCTCCTGTGCACAGGCAGGTTCACATTCCTTCGCCAGGGCTCAGAGGGCGGCTACACCTTTGTCATCGGCAGCATGCAGGGACCTCGCAATGGAAAGCGGCTGATCGTCGAGGCGACCCGCGATCTCCGAGGCGTTCGCCCGAAGGAGGCGATCCTGATCGTTCTGCAGGGGCTGACCGTCGAAGGCGGCATGCCGCATTTCCTGGCCGTGTCGCGGGAGAGGCAGCCGATCCAGTACCGCCGCCGCAAACGGCGCTCCATGATGCTGTCGGCGATCGATGCGTTCTGGGCCGAGCGTTCCGCCGATCCTGAAGAGGTCTACGGGTTCAGGGTGCCCAAGTCCGCAACCGGCGGAGCGGACAGGCGCAGCCGGAGCAAATCGCGTTTCCATATGGTCGGCGAACTGTTCCATTGAGGAGGCCTCGTGTCGCGGTGGTGTCCGGATCCTTGCGCACTATGCCGGACGCAGGTGGATTGCGACCATCGCGCCGCCGCCCTCCCGGTTTGCGAATTCAAGATGTCCGCCATGGGCAACCGCGATGGCCTGCACCACCGATAGTCCCAGTCCTGTGCCGCCCGTTGCACGAGACCGTGAGGGATCACCGCGCCAGAAGGGGTTCGTGGCCACAGCATCCAGTCCTTCAGGAAATCCGGGGCCTCGATCCAGAAAGCGGATGACGACGCTCTCATCCGGCAATTGCTCCGTTTCGCAGCGCAGCCAATTGCCGTCTGCCGCATAGCGGCTGGCATTTTCCAGAAGCGCCAGCACGGCCTGGCGAATACGCGGCGAGTCCACTGATATAAAGGCGGGTTGCAGACCGGTTTCGAGCGTCAGCGTGCTCGTCTCCAGCATGAGTTTGGCCGATGTCAGCACCGCTTCCACTACCTGCGACACGTCGGTCCGTTCACGCTCCATGACGAGTTTCTGGCCGATCGCCAGCGACAGGGTACGCAGATCTTCGACAATTCTTCCAAGGCCTTCCACCTGGACCAGGAGATCGGACATCATCTTCCGGTCCATTGGAAAAACGCCGTCGAGCATGCCCTGCAACGAACCCCGCAGGATCGTCAGTGGCGTGCGCAATTCGTGGGCGACCGCCATGTTGTTGAAGCGCAGCCTTTTTTCCATGCTGTCGAGGCTGGTTGCAAGCGCATTGAAGGTATCCACGAGACTGGAGACTTCTCGGGTGGCGTGGCGCGAGGCAGCGACGCTCACCGAAAAGTCGCCGGATTTCAGGCCTTCGGCAGCAGATGTGAGCTCTGCGAGAGGCCTTGCGATCCGTCGCGCCAGAAATATCCCGATAATGGCGCAGACGAGGGCTGAAAGCAGGCCGGAGGTCAGAATCAGGATCTGGAGCTGGAAATCTGTCTGTTCTTCCTGCAGCCCATTGAGGTTAGAGAGGAGGAGCTTGAGCGCATCCTGGTCGGGGACCACGCCATTGTCCAGATCGCGATAAGCAGCCGCGGCTCTCGGTGGCAGGTTTTCAATGATGCTTTCCTCAAGATAGGTGGAATACCAGATAGCCCCGAGATAGGTCATGCCGACGCTGAGAAGCAGCATCACTCCGATGATGACAGCGGTAACCGTTGCAAGCGGCAGCGAGGGGAGCCTGAATATTTTCATCTCGGATCCGAAAAACGATAGCCAATTCCCCTCACGGCAGGAAAGAAGCCGTTCTGCCCCAACTCTTCCAGTTTGCGCCGAAGGTTGGAAATATGCGTGTCGACAGTGCGCACCAGAGCGTCGCTTTCCGGCAGGCAGGCGTCGAGAATATCGGCGCGCGCGAAAGCCTGGGTCGGATGGCGGATCATATAGGCGAGAATTCGAAATTCACTGAGCGTCAGGGGTAGATGCGTGCGGCGCTCATCCCTCGTGACAAACGCAGTGTAGCTGGTGAAATCGACCTCTATAGCGCCAAACCGTTTGATGACCTCGGCCTGGTCTCCCCGCGTCCGGCGCAGCACGGCTTTGACCCGGGCAACAACCTCCTGCGGATTGAAGGGTTTGACCACATAATCGTCGGCGCCGAGGCGCAGGCCGCTCAACCGGTCGATGTCGTCGGCAACGGCCGTCACCATGATCACCGGCGTCGATCCTGTCTGGCGCAGGCGCGCGAGCACGTCGAAACCGTCGAGTTTCGGCAGGCGCACGTCAAGCAGCACAAGATCGGGTTTCAGATGGGCATGATGTTGAAGCGCTATTTCGCCGTCGCCGGCGCGAACGGTACGGAATCCGTCACGCAACAAATACCCTTCCAGTATCTGCGCGATTGCCGGTTCATCCTCAACGATCAGAACGAGACTGTTATCCACCCCAATGCCCTGCGGTTGTTCAATTGTCTTTGCCGGCTTTGCCGCCGGACGCCCACTATCGCGGACAGGAAAGATTTCTGCAATTTGCAAGCGTGCTTTCCGGGGCCAGGCAGCCTGTTCTCAACAGCGCCTTGATCCCTTCCTCGTCATTTCTTGACAATTCGAAACCAGCTTGCCGCCCGATTAGAGCGCCGCGCGTCCATTCGGACGCGCAACGGACGCTCTAACGCTTTGATTTGACGCATCAGGCTTTCCGAAAATCGATTCCGATTTTCGGGCCCATGCTGCTGCCTTCGGAGATACCGGCTTGCGAAAATTTGTATCTGGTTACTGGAATTCTGCCTCCAGCGGTGTGCGCCTGCCGGCAACGCCATTCGGGGCTGATCGGGCGCCTGCCGTCATCGGCACATCGATCGTCTGGGTCAGTTTCGTCTTTGTCGTCTTTCCCGATCTCGATCTCATGGTCTCGCGCTGGTTTGCCAGCGGGGGGATTTTCGTTCTGGCCGACAATCCATTCCTGCGGGAAGTGAGGGATAAAGGCCGCCTCGCACAGCCCTATCTTATCGGTTCGATGATCGTGCTGATCGCGCTGCAGAGGCTCCTGCCGGGACGCATGCGGGTCTACCCGCCCGAGAAGCCCTTGTTCGTCCTCCTGAGCTTTGCCGCAGGCCCGCTCCTCACGGTCCAGACGCTCAAGGTTCTCATCGGGCGTGTACGGCCTCGTGACATTGTCGAGTTCGGCGGGACCATGGATTTTACGCCGGTGTGGCAGTTTTCCGCCGCGTGCAGCCGCAACTGCTCCTTCCCTTCCGGCGAGGCTTCCGCAGCTGCGGCATCAATGTCGCTGCTGGTTCTGGTGCCCGCCGAGTTCAGGCGGGCGGCCGCGATAGTGCTGGTGCCTTGCCTCTTGTTTGTGGCGTTCAATCGCGTGATTTTCGGCGCTCATTTCCTTTCGGACGTCGTGCTTGGCTGGCTGCTGACGATGTTCGCCATGGCCTGGGTCTGGCGCTGGATGGATGCGTATACGGAAGCAAAGCTTTGGCGGTGAGGCGGGGCTGGATGATGCGCGCAGCGTCCTGTGGCACCCCCCTCTGTCCTGCCGGACATCTCCCCCACAAGGAGGGAGATCGACAAGCGGCTTGACCTTCGCGCCTCTTAGCGGTTTCGCAGCTTGCAACGCTGATTGTTTGGGGAAGCCGGTGCGCCCAGCCAATCTCCACCCTTGTGGGGGAGATGTCCGGCAGGACAGAGGGGGTGCCCACGGCAAAACGCCTCCGGTCAGACGCACAGCTCTCCCAAAACGAAGGAATGAGTGAGGCAGCCACTACCGCCCCACCTCGATCCGCCCCTTCATATTGGGATGATACCGGCAGTAATAATCCACCGCCCCGTCACCCTTCACCACAGTCGACCCCGACTTGCCCGCGGGGATCACCACGTCGAAACTCCCTCTGGATGTAGCGGTGTGATCCATCACATCCTTGTTCCGCCAGAGGATCATATCGCCCGGCTGCGCTTTCACCACCGCCGGCCTGAACTCCAGTTTTTCGATGGTGACCTCGATCGTGGCGGCGCTTGCGGCCGTTCCCATGAGGGAGAGGGCGGCCGCAAGGCAGAGTTTGGGCAGGATCGCCATGACGGTCATGACACTCATGACCTTCATTTCAGCATCGATGCAATATGCTCGGCATGCTGCTCATGGCCCTGAAAAAGCTTCAGGCCGGTTTCGAGCAGGGCCTTCAGGTCGGGGTTCTGCGCGGCTGGGATCAGCGTCGTCTTCAGGGCGTCGTTGACGGCCTTGTGATAGGCCACTTCATTGTCAACATAAGCCTTGTCGAAGGCCGCACCCTTCAGTTTGGAGAGTTTCTGCCGCTCCTTCTCGGCATTTGATGTCAGCGTTTTGCTGGTATCATTGTCCTCGGGCGTCACCTTGAGCTTCTTGACGAGATCGAGCGCCTGTTTGTTGACGGCCTCGTGGTCGCGGATCATATCCTTGGCGAAGGCGACGACTTCCTTGTCCTTGGATTTTTCGACCGCCTGCTTGGCCGCCTCGATATCGATGACGCCGGCCGTATAGGCGATATGGGCGATCTCAGGATCGGTGGGCGCTGCGCCGGCGGCGAAAGCAGCGGGGGCGGAGAGCGCGAAAGCGGCGAGCGCGGCGATAAGGTGTTTCTGCATCTGGTCCTCCATCCGGCGAATACTGCCGGTCGATGTTTCCTACGCAGACTTGGATGCCGGCATCGGGCAGACGTTCCCGAAAAGATTTTCCGAGATGCCGGGAACCTTTGTCCTGCCCTGGCATCCAATGCGAAAAAGGGAATGAGCCATGGTACGGCAGGCGGAAAGAGCGGCAGCAGAGAGAAGCGACCCGGAACTGGTGGCGATGGCGCTGGCGCGCGATCCCGAGGGGTTCCGCGCCATCATGCGGCGCTATAACCAGCGGCTGTTCCGCATTGCCCGCGGCATCCTGCGCGATGATGCGATGGCGGAGGATGCCCTGCAGGATGCCTATCTCAAGGCCTTCCGCCACCTTGCCGATTTTGAGGGCGCCAGCGCCTTTTCCACCTGGCTGACGCGCATCGTCATGAACGAGGCGCTCGGCCGGCTTCGCAAGGCGAGCCGCACGCCCGAAGTGCCCGTCGATACTGCGGCGATGCAAAGCCGCATCCTGGATTTTCCCACCGGTTCGCCCATCGACAATCCCGAGACCACAATGGCGCAGCGACAGATCCTGAAACTCGTGGAAGAGGCGACCGACAGCCTGCCGGAAGAATTCCGCCTCGTCTTCATCGCCAGGGTGATCGAGGAGATGAGCGTCGAAGAAACAGCCGAACTGCTCTCCCTCAAACCCGAAACCGTGCGCAGCCGCCTGCACCGGGCCCGCGCGCTGCTCCGCCGCCAGCTCGACGAGATGATCGGGCCGATCGCATTGGATGCGTTTCCCTTCGCCGGCTGGAAATGCGACCGGCTGACCGAGCGGGTGATGGAGCGGCTGGCGGGAAAGTAACAGCGCTATTTGGGCTCCGGCTGCTGGATGACCGCCGGCGGCTTATCACTCTTGCCGCTGCCGCCGCCGAACATCTGCACGCCCAAGATGCCGATGACGGATGCGATCATCAGTGCCAGGATCAACATCATCAATAGTCTCATGGGCCGATCCGATATCATTGTTGTCGGTAGGTAACTTCCTTATCCGGATATCGTTCCTGGACGTCCTGAAGCACGTCGCGATCTTTCGGATCCGCTGTCACTCGCAAAACCGCGTCGCACTTTTGCGCGACATGCTTTAGAGACGCGCGATCCAGTCGTGACCGGGATGGCAATGTTGCAGCCAGCCGCGCAGCCGGGCGCGCCCAGAAGTGTCGAGTTTCGGCACGGCGCGGTCGAAATCGCCTTCGTCCTTCTCCCGGCAATGCCTAGCCTTGAAGAGCAGCACGGCTTCTGGTGCGAGGTAGGGAATGCCGCCGGGGCTCGTGCGGATCATCTCGGCACGCGGCGCGCCAATCGCCGGGTCGCGCTTGTAGACCCAGCTGTCAGCGGTGCCGCGCTCCAGCATCATGTCCACGCGCCAGCAGCCTTCATCGATATCGGCGCCCCAGAATTGCATGACCTTTTCAGGCGGCCGGGCGGCGGCCGGCAGAGGCTCGAAGCGGCCGTCGTCGACCGCGAAAAACATGAGTTCGCCCAGCAGGGCGCGGGCGCGGTCGAGGTCTTCGGGAAGCACCGCAAATTCCAGATCCTCATGCTCCCGGGTCTCGATGCCGTGCCAGAGATCCAGCGCCCAGCCACCGACGACGTACCAGCAAAAACTCGCGTCGAGCCGCTGCATCAGCTCGGCTGGATGCCAGGGATTCCAGGCGTCGTCGGCAAGGGGTTTCATGAGGCGCTCAAGATCCCGTTGGATGGGTGGGGGGAATGGATTTGAGGGAGGTCGCCTTCATAGCGGCTCAAGCCGGGGAAGGGAACGGCCCCCGGGCGCTACTTCGGTTCCGGCTGCCGGATGACATCAGGCGGCGTTCTACTCCCGCTGCCATCGCCGGGATCGAACATCTGCACGCCCAATATGCCGACGACCGATGCGATCATCGCTGCTGTCATCCAGTGTCATTAATTGCAACTCATTCGCACTTGCAAAATTCTCATGCATTCCGTAGTGATGCAATTGCAAGTCATTCTCAATAAGGGGTTATCCATGCTTGAAGGGGTAAGGCGGTCGGTTCTGACCGGAATGATGGGGGCGGCATTTGCGGCCATGCTGACGGTGGTCCCGGCCGCCGCGCAGGAGAAATTCAAGGCGGTCACGACATTCACAGTCATCGCCGACATCGCCAGGAATGTCGCCGGCGATGCTGCTGTCGTTGAATCAATCACCAAGCCCGGTGCGGAGATTCACAACTATCAGCCGACACCGGGCGACATCCGGCGGGCGCAGGGTGCGCAGCTGATCCTCTGGAACGGCCTCAATCTCGAGCTCTGGTTCGAGAAGTTCTTCCAGAACCTGAAGAGCGTTCCCGGAGTTGTCGTATCCGAAGGCGTCGAGCCGATGGGCATTACCGAGGGCCCTTACACCGGCAAGCCGAACCCGCATGCCTGGATGTCGCCGGCGGCGGCTTTGATCTACGTCGACAATATCCGCGACGCCTTCGTGAAGTATGATCCTGATAACGCCGAGGCCTACAAGGCCAATGCAGAGACCTACAAGACAAAGATCAAGGCTGTCATCGACCCGATCAAGGCGGAACTCGCCAAGGTTCCGGAAGACAAGCGCTGGCTGGTCTCCAGCGAGGGAGCCTTCTCCTATCTCGCCCGCGACTTCGGTTTGAAGGAACTCTATCTCTGGCCGATCAACGCCGATCAGCAGGGTACGCCACAGCAGGTCCGCAAGGTGATCGATGCGGTGCGCAAGAACAAGATCGCCGTCGTCTTCTCCGAAAGTACGATCTCGTCCGCGCCTGCCGAGCAGGTGGCACGCGAGACCGGCGCCAGATATGGCGGCGTGCTCTACGTCGACTCGCTGACCGAAGCCGATGGCGAGGTTCCGACCTATATCGATCTGCTCCGTGTCACTTCGGACACGATCGCCAAAGGTCTGATCCAGTGACGGCGCCGGTCACGAACCGCGTCCGCCTCGCATCTTCGGATGCGGGGTCAGGCATCGTCGTGAAGGGCGCCACCGTCACCTACCGCAATGGCCATACAGCTCTTCGGGAGGCAAGCTTCCAGATCCCGACGGGCACTATCTCAGCACTTGTCGGGGTCAATGGCTCCGGCAAGTCGACACTGTTCAAGGCGATCATGGGCTTCGTCCGCCTCGCCAAGGGCGAGATCCGGGTGCTCGGCGTGCCGGTCGCCGAAGCGCTCCGCAGGAACCTCGTCGCCTACGTGCCGCAAGCCGAAGAGGTCGACTGGAATTTTCCGGTCCTGGTCGAAGACGTCGTGATGATGGGCCGCTACGGCCATATGGGCATGATGCGCCTGCCGAAGGCGGCCGACCACGACGCTGTTTCGAAGGCGCTTGCCCGCGTCAATATGAGCGAGTTCCGCAAGCGTCAGATCGGGGAGCTTTCGGGCGGGCAGAAGAAGCGCGTCTTCCTCGCCAGAGCGCTCGCACAGGACGGCCGCGTCATCCTGCTCGACGAGCCCTTCACCGGCGTCGACGTCAAGACCGAAGATCAGATCGTCAAACTGCTTCGGGAATTGCGTGACGAAGGCCGAGTGATGCTGGTCTCGACGCACAATCTCGGCAGCGTGCCGGAATTCTGCGACCGGACCATTCTGATCAAGGGTACGGTGCTCGCCTATGGCCCGACAATGGAGACTTTTACGCAAGCGAACCTCGAACAGGCGTTCGGCGGCGTACTGCGTCACTTCGTGCTGAACGAGGCCACTGGCGGCAAGCCTCACGCGATCGGCGTCCTTACCGATGACGAACGTCCGCTGGTGCTTCAGGATGGCAGGGCGACGATACGAAAGCCGGAACAGGGTAACGGAGGCCGGGAATGATGACCGGCCTCCTCGAACCCTTTACCTATGATTACATGCTGAACGCCATGTGGGTCTCCGCCCTTGTCGGCGGTGTCTGCGCGTTCCTGTCCTGCTATCTCATGCTCAAGGGCTGGTCGCTGATCGGCGACGCGCTTTCCCACTCGATCGTGCCAGGCGTGGCCGGCGCCTATATGCTCGGCTTGCCCTTCGCCATCGGCGCCTTCTTCTCGGGTACGCTGGCTGCGGCTGCGATGCTCTTCCTCAATCAGCGCACCAAGCTGAAAGAAGATGCCATCATCGGTTTGATCTTCTCGGCATTCTTCGGGCTTGGCCTGTTCATGGTCTCGATCTCGCCGACCTCGGTGAACATCCAGACTATCGTGCTAGGCAACATCCTGGCGATTACGCCCGGCGATACGATCCAGCTCGCCATCATCGGCTTCGTCTCGCTTGCGATCCTCCTCGTCAAATGGAAAGACCTGATGGTCACCTTCTTCGATGAGAGCCATGCGCGCTCGATCGGCCTCAACCCGACCGCCCTCAAGATCATGTTCTTCGCACTGCTGTCGGCTTCGACGGTGGCTGCGCTCCAGACTGTGGGCGCTTTCCTCGTCATCTGCATGGTCGTCACACCAGGCGCAACTGCCTACCTGCTGACCGACCGTTTTCCGCGGTTGCTGGCCATCGCCGTCGCAATTGGTTCAATCACCAGCTTCACCGGTGCCTATGCGAGCTATTTCCTCGACGGCGCCACCGGCGGCATCATCGTTTGCCTCCAGACACTGATCTTCCTGATCGCCTTCCTCTTTGCACCCAAGCACGGAATGCTGGCAGCGCGTCGTCGCGCGGCGCAAGCGCTGGAGGCTGGACTATGAGCTTCATCGACACGCTTCTGTCGCCCTTCCAGTTCGACTTCATGGTCAACGCGCTTGTTATCTCCGTGCTGGTCGCAATCCCGATGGCATTGCTCTCCTGCTTCCTCGTCCTCAAGGGCTGGTCGCTGATGGGCGACGCGATCAGCCACGCCGTCTTCCCCGGCGTCGTCATCGCCTACATCGTCGGCTTTCCCTATGCGATCGGCGCCTTCGTCGCCGGCATGTTCTGCGCCGTCGCCACCGGCTTCCTGAAGGAAAACAGCCGCATCAAGCAAGACACGGTGATGGGTATCGTGTTCTCCGGCATGTTCGGCCTCGGCCTCGTCCTCTATGTCAAAATCCAGTCGGACGTGCATCTCGACCATATTCTGTTCGGCGACATGCTCGGCGTCTCCTGGCGCGACATCGGCGGTTCAGCTGTCATCGCCGCGATCACTGCCGGTATCATCGGCATCAAGTGGAAGGACTTTCTGCTCCACGCCTTCGATCCGGCCCAGGCGAGAGCCGTGGGTCTGCGCGTCAACCTGCTGCACTATGGTCTGCTCTCCCTGATCTCGCTGACCATTGTCGGGGCGCTGCAGGCCGTCGGCATCATCCTGGCCATCGCCATGCTGATCGCGCCCGGAGCCATCGCCTTTCTGCTGACGCGGCGGTTTGGCACGATGCTGGTTCTTGCCGTTGTCATCGCAGTGGTCGGTTCCTTCCTCGGCGTCTATCTGTCGTTCTTCATCGACAGCGCACCGGCGCCAACCATCGTCCTCCTGCTCTCGATCGTCTTCGTCATGGCGTTCCTCCATGCCACCCGAAAGGCGGCGAGAGTTGAGACGCGCGAAACTGTCTGAGATCCTTCTCGTGCTGGCACCAGGGATGGGGCAGGGCCGACCCCGAACTTTCTGCGATCGGCCGCGTTCCCGGATCAAAGGAGGCAATCGATGTCCCAACGGAAATTCAGGAAACTCACTCACCGCCTTCTCGACCGGTTTGACGATGTCCAGTCCCTGCTCGACGAGATCGAAGGCAGCGCGATAAAACTCCAGGCGACCTGCGATGACGAGGCCGAGGGCGAGCGTGTCACGCACCCTGTCGTGCAGCTGCCGCAATGGCCGCGGCATGGGGCAGCACCAGCCGCGCTCTAACGCCTGCTCAGGCGCGCTCGCGTCTGCCGGCGAACAGATCCGCATGCGCGGAAAAGAGCGCGCTCAGCCTGTCGATCACCATGCGCACTTCCGGCCGCTGGCGCTCATCCTCATGCACGGTGATCCAGATATCATAGGTCAGGCTGTCGGTCACAGGCCCGGCGCGGACGAGGCCGGGTTCGGCGTCGCCCATGAAACAGGGCAGCAGGCCGCGGCCGGCGCCGCCGCGGATGAGGTGGAGCAGCATCAGCGGCGTGTTCGTCCAGCTGGTGATCCAGTGGTCCGGCTGCTCGAAGGTCCATTTGTCGGCGGGTGTCACTGCAATCTCGGTTCCCAGCGAAATCCAGTTATGATTGGCGGCGCTGAAGGTGGCGGCCTGATAGGCTGCGTGGGCAACGGAGACGGAGCGGCGCGTGGCGAAATTGCCGCGTTCCGGGCGGCCGTGCATGATGGCGAGATGCGCCTCGCGATAGGTGAGGTCGAGGCCGGTATCGAGCGCCTTGTAGCACATGCGGAACCTGTCTTCGGGCTGCCAGACGGCGGGCAGGTGGCCGGCGATGAACCATAACATCCAGGCATCGGCACCGGTCGAAACGATCGGCAGGGTCAGCACGTCGCCGCGCCAGTCGGCGATCGCCTCGGCCGCCTCCTGCATGACGAGAACGCGCTCGAACAGCGCCTCGCCGTCGCTGGCGAGCAGATAGCCGGTCGGGCCGCGCCGAAAGAGCGTGCGCCCGGTCGCCCGCTCCAGCGCCAGCATCCGCCGGCCGATCGTGGGTGCGCTGAGGCCGGTGCGCGCTGCGGCACCCGTCAGGCCGCCCGATGTCGCGACATGGAAGAAGAGCTGCAGGTCATCCCAGCTTGCCTCTTTCATGGCTGAAAACCCCCTTTTATCCGCGCATCTACCTTTGCGGGTGAGCACGCCTTAGCTCAGTTGCATCTGACATAGATGGAGGCAGGATGATGCTTCTCAACTGGATCATGCTCGCTAACGAGCTTAACAGGAAAAGCCGCCGGCAGAGACAAGACCCGCTCGCCGATCCGCTCGATGCACCCGAATGGGATGGTCTGCGATGGGCCCTGCCGCTTCTGAGCCTGTTAGCGCGGGGACAATACAAGGCCGATCAGGCGCCCGCGCCAAAGAACCGGGTGAAATGTGTAATGACGGCATCAGGCGCCTCCTCGGCAATGAAATGACCGCAGGGCAGGGCTTCGCCCTTGACAGCATTTGCCCAGGCCCGCCACGGCCCAAGACCATCCTTGCCCTTCAGCGTGCTGCACCCCAGAGCATCAACAGCGGCATGTCGAGTTTGCGGCCGCGATCCTGCTCGTCAAGTTCGCGGTCGATCGTCCAGCCGGCACGACAATCTTCGGCCCAGGCGTGCAGGCTTTTAGGGTCTTTGGCTGCGCGGCGAGAGCGCTTCTTGATTAGGCCGACTGATGCTATGATCATTTCGAGTGCATCTTGGGGGAGGTGTTAATCATGTGGGAAATGATCAAAGAATTAGCACAAACATTGTTTGGAAATATCATCGCACTTCTGCTGGTTGCTGGATTTTTTCTGCTTATATTGGGTGCTTCTGGTGGGATAACCTACGGTTATCTCCTTCCGATTAGCAACGTCTACGCCAGAGGAGCATTAATTTTCCTTGGTGTCGTACTAATTGCCGTCGCAGTAGCATTACACGTTTTTGCGGGCCGTTATGCAAGCGGTGTGGACAAACGTATAGACCCAAAAAGCTTCGGTATTGAAATTACACACCCTAAAAATGGTGATTTTGTTGATGTTTTTAACGTCGACGGAAATATAAAAAAGCAAATTCCGCCGGGTTATAAGATGATATTGTTGGAGTTTTATCCAAGCGACGGTGGATTTAGGCCGGTTGGGCACATTTCTGTAGATATGGATAAGAACACGTGGCGTGCAGAGGGGATTGAAATATACGGAAGGGGCGAGCAGAAGCGCCGGATTTGTGTTTACCTGGTTGGGCGCACGGGGATGATCCTTCTCGAGTATTTTCGAGGCGCCGCCAAGATCCACTATAAGACGATAGAAGCACTGAAGGCGGCGAGGGCTGCATCGAACCTCGATCCCGACACTGCTGTTCAGTGGCTGCCTCTCATTCCATTAACAACCCCCGACATGCTCGAATGTCACCATGTCTCCGTTACAAAGAAGACTTGATTAGATGATCTGGCGCGGACCTGTTGGCGCGTACAGCCTGCGGATGCCTTTCGGTTTAACTTGCGACCAAACATAGATACTGTTCGGGCAGATTGTAAAGCTGCACGATTTACCACGGCGAAGACTGCTCCTTCTCCGCGGGCCGCGGCCAACGTCTGGGCGTGAACGGCAGAAGAGAGCGGGAAAAAATAGTTCGAAAAGTCGAAACCGCCGAAGATCGCGCCGACGACGGGCATGATGAGGTTGTCGGTCAGCGACTTGACGATGCCGCCGATGATGACGCCGACGGCGAGATCCATGACGTTGCCCTTTGCAATTAATGATTGGAACTCGCTGATAACGCTTATTTTATTTCCTTCGAACATAAGGGACTCGAGGGCCTAACGATAGGGAAGGCAGCCAGGTTCCGCGACGCAGCAATTTTTTCATGTTGGCAGGCGGCTTCGGCCTACGCGCCCTCGTCGGGAATGTTGAGGACTTCGCCGCATGCCTTGCAGTGGACGGCGTCGGCATCGTGGCGCTGCAGGCCGCAGCGGTGGCAGGCAAAGGTCACCTTGTGCGGCCGCACCACCGCCTGCGCCAGGCGCACGAAGAGCGAGATGCCGACGATCATGGTGACGACCGAGGTGAGCTTGCCGAGCGTGCCGGGCAGGGTGATGTCGCCGAAGCCCGTCGTGGTGACGGTTGCGACGGTGAAATAGAGCGCATCGACGAAACCTTCGCCTCCCTCCCGGTCATAGAAGAAGGATGTGTAGACGAAACCGGTGACGAGGAAGAGGAAGACCACGAAATTGATGACCGCCCGGACGACATCGATCCGGTCGACACAGCCCATCCTGCGCAGCGCCTCCTTCAGCAGCGGGCTGCGGCCGATCGCCCACAGCCGCATGACCCGCAGGAAGGCGAAGTTGAAGAGCGCATCGGGGAAGAGCAGGGTTGCCAGCACGATGAAATCGATCCAGGTCATTGGCCGCAGGATCCAGCTGCGCAGAGACGGTGCAGCAATGGCGCGCGCCGCGATCTCGGCGGCGATCCAGACGGCGATGACGTAATCGATGACGAGATAGGTGGGGGCAGCGCGGAAATAGGGGCCGAGCACGAAGAAGGCGAGAATGGCGATGTCTATGACGGTAAAGAGGAACTGCAGGAGGATGGCCTTGCGGCCTTCGCCCCGCTCGATGCGCCGCAGCCCCTCGCGCAGGCTTTTGTGATGCGTCGTCTTGTCGTCGAAGAGATGATCCATGCTGGCGAGATAGCTCGCTTGCCGCAGGTATCAACGGCGGTCAATCCAAGGACAAGCCCGGAATTAGGTAGCAACTGCCACCAAACTAAGTTGGTGCGTTTGGCAGCTACGCCATCAGCGGACATTCGCGCTGCACTCACCGGAGGCACGGCGCATCAATGCGACCTTACCGCAGCTTGAATCCTCTTGCTTCTACCGTCGCCCGCAGATTCTCGCGCCCGTCCATATAGAGAAGGTCGTTCGCCGAGTAGCCCACAGCCTCGGCAAACGACTTTTCCTTCATTCCGAGGTCTTGACGGAAGCGCTTGAACGGCCCCTCGTAGTGCGAAATTCGTTCCGCTCGGTCAGCTTCATAGCGATCCCTATGCAATACGACGTCCTGCGATGGACGAGGACGCAGACGGCCCTGCGCTTCCGGGGCAGGATAGCCAACCACCATGCCGAATGTGACGTAACTGTAGCCAGGCAAGTCAAGCAAGTCGGCGACCTCCTGCGACTTGTTTCGCATCCCGCCAATATAAACCACGCCAAGCCCCAGCGACTCTGCGGCAAGGGCCGCGTTCTGGGCAGCCAATGCGGTGTCGATCGTGGCCATCACTAAGGCATCGAGATAGTCGTGAACGATGGCGCTGCCACCGGCCGCTTTTGAAATCGCATTGTTCCGAGATTGGTCCGCGACCCAAAGGAGAAACGCCGGTGCATCCTCAATGAATGGGTTGCCCCAGCCGGAAACGCGATATAGCTCCGATTTCACCTCGGGGTCTGTGACTGCGATCACACTCCACATATGCAGATTTGAAGACGATGACGCAGATTGAGCCGCGGCTACCATGGTCTCCAAAGCGCCATCAGGGAGCCCATCGGGAAGGAAACGACGAACCGAACGATGGTTCATCATGTGCTCAATGTGAGCGTTCCAAATGATGCCTTTCGGCTCATGACCTTGGCCATAGCGCTCTTCAAGAATTTGCGCGTGACGTTCGGTTTGCATTTTGAACTCCTGCCATTTGTCGTGGACAGGATTTACGTTTCAATGAATAAGAGATTTAGGCCCCCTTGGTGGAATGCCTTTTCACCACGATGGACAATCGAAGCGCGGACAAGCCATGGATCAGTTCAACGCCATCCGTGCTTTCATGAGGATCGTCGAGACCGGGTCGCTGTCGAAGGCCGCCATCAGCCTCGATATGCCGAAATCAACAGCGAGCAAGCTTCTCGCTGATCTTGAAGCCCATCTGGGTACCAAGCTCTTGCAACGGTCGACCCGCAGCGTTGCGCTCACCGCCGAAGGTGCAGCCTACTACGAGCAGGTCGGTCATGTGATGACCAGCCTGCAGGACGCCGATTTGTCGGTTCGCGAGACGAGCACCAGCCCGAGTGGGCGAGTTCGGGTCGATGTGCCTTCATCTCTCGCCAACACCCTGGTCATACCCGCGCTCGGACATTTTCGTACGCTCTACCCCGACATCCAACTTGCAATCGGCATCAGCGACAGACCCGTGGCATTGATCGAGGAGGCAGTTGATTGTGTTCTGCGGGTAGGTCATTTGCCCGACACGTCACTGATTGCGAAGACAATCTACGAAGATCGCCTCATCACTTGTGCCAGCCCGGAATATCTGGCGGCGAGAGGTACGCCTGCCACACCGGGCGAACTGCAGCAGGGCCATGACATTGTTGGTTACTTCTCGGCGCTCACCGGCGAAGCTCGCCCTCTGGTGTTCAAGCGTGGCGACGAGATAATGGAGATTGGAAGTGCCAACCTCCTTGCAAACGAAAGCACCGGGCAGCGATCCATGGTCCTTGCTGGCTTAGGCATCGGCCAATTGTTCCGTTCCACCGTGATAGGCCATTTGGAAACGGGCACGCTGGTCAGCATTCTGGACGACTGGAGCAAAGACACCGCACCGATCTCACTTCTTTATCCTGCCTCAAAGAAGCTCACGCTTCGGGTTCGCGTCTTCATAGACTGGCTGACTGACTATCTTCGTAATCATTATCGGGGCAATGCTGGATGATCGGTGTCGGTTTCAATGACCGCTAAAGGCCGACCGCGGTCATTGGTGGCAACTGCGACCGAAGTCTGGACAAGCCTTCAGCCGCTCGCAGCAGATGGGCTCACTGTTTGCCGCGGGCTTTTTTCCCGACCCTGCGCAGCTCTTTCTTGTCGATGAAGTGGTCGGTCGCACCGGGCTCCTTGTCCGGATGGGAGATTTCCACATCCAGCTCGTCGGGCAGGTCGAGTGCCTGCTTGGTATTCATGATGCCGAGCGGCACTCGGCCTTCCTCGGTTTTTGCGGCGACTTCGACGAGCGGTTTTGTCTTGTGGGCCATGAAGCGCTCCTTTCTCTAAAAGCGCAACGCGGGGCGGACTCGCCTGTTCCATCGAGGGGGAGAATTTGCCCTCTGCCAATGTGATTTGCGGGCACGTTGACGGGCTTGACAGGTCATGAGGCGTTGTTGTCCGTGGCGAGCCAGTGCTGCGGCCTGTGGCCCCCTTGTATCTGCACCTTGATGAATGTGTAGGATTGAAGCGACTGAGCCTCTTGCCGGGTGGCCACCCGGCAAGAGGCGTGGCGGCGTCGCCCGTTCCCCCTTCGGTTACAACCGTGGATGAGCCAGGGATCGTCGCCATCGTCACGTACGACCGAACAGTCGCTCGGTTCCAACCGCACGCACAAGGCAGGTTACCGTGAACAGCATCATATGTGGAGTGGATGTTTCGAAGGACTGGCTGGATGTGTTCATCCGCCCGTTGAGTGTTTCCCGGCGGTTCAGCAACGATGCCGACGGCATTGGTATGTTGGCCGAACTCTGCCGGGCCGAGGCGGTCGAGCTCGTCGTCATGGAGGCGTCGGGCGGTTATGAGCGGCGGGCCTTCCTGTTGTTGTGGGAGATGGGGATCGCCTGTTCGCTCGCCAATGCGCGCAATGTGCGCCGCTTTGCCGAAGCCATGGGCTTTCTGGAAAAGACCGACACGATCGACGCGGCGGTGATTGCTCATTATGCCCAAGTCAAGCCGCTGCGTGCCTTGCCCCCGCCGAAGCCGGCGCAGATGCGGCTGCAGGCGCTGGTGGCGCGGCTGTCGCAGGTCACCGGCGATCTGATCATCCAGAGGCAGCGCAGAGGCGTTGCCAATGATGCACAGGCTCTCGAAAGCCTCGATGAGGTGATCGCGCTTCTGGTGCGTCAGAGCCGCAGGCTGGAAGGCGAGATCGCCTCGATGATCGACGACGATCCGCTCTGGGCCATCCTCAACCAGGCCTTCCGTTCCATCAAAGGTGTTGCCTCGCGCACCGTTGCCCGGCTGATGGCCGAATTGCCCGAGATCGGCCGGATCTCTAACAAGGCGATCGTCAAGCTTGCGGGCCTTGCGCCGATTGCCAACGACAGCGGCAAGAAAAACGGACCACGGCCGGTGCGCGGCGGACGCAGCGGACCGCGCAGCATCCTCTTCCTGGTCGCCGCCATCGCTGCCAGATACGACCCGCATCTGGGCGCCTTCCAGCAACGGTTGCAGGCGGCGGGCAAACCGAAAATGGTCATCCGCATCGCCCTCGCCAGAAAGCTCCTCGTCATTCTCAATGCAAAAGCACGAGACGCGCGAAGGGAATTCCAATATGCAACTTGACACACAAGATAGTCGCTCATCCGCCCTTCGGGCACCTTCTCCCCGAGGGGAGAAGGGGAGTATGCTGCACCGTTCCGACGAAGGTGTTTTCAGGCGAGCGAAGCGTTTGCGACGACACTCCTTCTCCCCAGCGGGGAGAAGGTGCCCGAAGGGCGGATGAGGGGGCCACAGGCGAAAGCGGGCAAACCTCCACACACACGCCACACCCACCGTCGGAACAAACAGCATGTGCTGGCGTTCGGTCCTCGCGAACACATTCAATTCACGGAGGATTCTCAAATGGGTCGCGGTATTCTTCTCTGGCTGCTTGGTATTCCCCTACCGATCGTCATTCTTCTCGTCCTCTTCATGCGATAGGAGGCCGCCATGTCTCTTGCTGAAGACAGAGTTATCGCCGGCAGCCACACCGATGTGATGCCGGTCGAATCTTCGAAACCTGCCATCGCCTGGGGGCCGATCTTTGGCGGCGCCGTGGCGGCGACGGGTATTACGCTCATCCTCTTGCTGCTCGGCTCCGGCGTGGGGCTGACGATGGTGTCGCCCTGGTCGGGTGAAAGCAGTTCGGCGGCCACCGTCGGCATCACCGCGGCGATCTGGCTGGTCGTCGTGCAGTGGCTTTCCTCGGCCCTTGGCGGCTATCTGACCGGGCGGCTCCGGACAAAATGGGCGGCGGTGCATACGGATGAAGTGTTCTTCCGCGATACTGCCCACGGTTTCCTCAGCTGGGCGCTCGCGACTGTCTTCGTCGCCGGCTTTCTGGCCTCGTCGCTGACCTCGCTTGCGGGGGCAGGCGCAAGTGCTGCCGGTCAGGCCGCCATGGTCGCCGGAGATGCCGCCGCCGCCTCGGCCTCGGACACGAGTTCGGCTAGTACACCCACGGCCTATTTCACCGATGCGCTGCTGCGGCCGCAGAATATCGCCAACCGCGCCAACGATGATAACGGCGCGGCGGCTGCCGAAATCTCCCGCATTCTCCTGCAGGGCGCAGCGAACGGCTCGGTGCCTGACGGTGACAAGACCTATATTGCCGGCATCGTCTCGGCCCGCACGGGGCTTCCGGAAGCCGATGCGCGCGCAAGAGTCGATACGGTGCTGAAGCAGATCGACGATGCCAAGGTCGCGGCACAGGCTGCCGCCGACAAGGCCCGGAAGGCTGCGGCCACCTCGGCCCTGATCGGCTCGCTGTCGCTGCTGGTCGGCGCCTTCATCGCCGCTGCCGCCGCCGCCTTCGGCGGGCATCAGCGGGATGAGGAAGAGGATCTGATCGCGACCAGCCGCGGGCCGCTGGTCTAGCGGGTCATACGGCGCCCGGTACGGGCGCCGTATGACGCTTCAGGCAGCCTGGGCGGTCTCGGTGTCCCAGGCAAGTTTTGCGCATTCATCGCCGTTCGACCTCCAAATTTCCCAGGCGAAACATCTGCGCGAAGAATGCCTTGTCGGGCAGGCGGCGCAGCAGGGCGGCGATCGCGGCACATGCTGCTACGGCGAAGATGAGCCGGCCGGTCAGAACGCCGTGAAGATCCGCGCCGAGCGATATCACCACGATCGTGTCCTCGATCACGCTATGCGCAAAGCCCATGAACACGCATGAGAGAAAGATCTGGCGCGGCGATATCGCCCCCGATTGCGCCTCGCGGATCAGCAGGCCGGCGCCGTAGGAAATGCCCAGAAACAGGCCGATGGCTGTGAGATGTTCGGCCTCGCCCCGGATGCCGGCGAGGCGCAGCACAGGAGAAAGCGCCTTCATCATCAGGCCCAGCAGCCCGGTCACCTTGAGGATTTCAAGGCCCCAGGACAGGAGGACGAGGATGAGAAGCATCCAGACCATGGTCTCGGCAAGCCCCGTGAGATAGCCGGCCCAATCGGGCGTTGCGCTCATCGGCAGCCAGACGTGATTGGCCGGGCCAGCGAGCCAGCCTGTCGCGGTGAGAACATGGTGCAGAAGGAAGGCATAGAGCAGGCCGCCCGCGATGCGCAGCGTGGTCGTCGCGATCATGCCCGGACCCGCCTTCTGGATGATCTTCTGTTCGATCGGCAGACCATGCGCGAACAGGATGAGGGCTGAGAATACCGTGATGTCAGCGACGCTGAGCGAGGATGCGGGAACGAGGGTGAAAACCAGGGGAATGGCACCCCAGATCCCCACCAGCATGCCCGTCAGCCAGGCCACGCCCAGCTCCGGGGGCAGCCCGACCAGGTTCATGACGGGCGCAAAGACAGGGGCGACCGCCTTGACCGCACCCATCCTCGACAGAAGCTCGGTCAGAATAGCGATCGGAACCGTGATGCGGACAAGCACCCAGTAAATTGCGAGTGTTTGCCCGGTATTGCGCCGGATGAGCGATAGGAACGACATTTGAGACCTCCTCTGTGGTGTCACAATCTGTTAGTCCCGTTCGCTTCGAATTTGCGGTCAAAGATTGCAGCGGTTTGCAATTTTATTGCAATTGTGTCTCCGGTCGATATGCTCCCGGGAATGGATCGTATCGACCGAAAACTTCTGAACCTGATGCAGCGCGACGCATCGCGCACCAATATCGATATGGCCGAGGAGGTGGGTCTCGCTCCCTCCAGCTGCCTGCGCCGTGTGCAGCGGCTCCACAAATCGGGCGTGATCGACCGCATCGTTGCAATCCTCAATCCCGCCAAGGCCGGACGCGGGATCAAGGCGCTGGTGACGGTGGAAATGAAGTTGCACGGCGAGGCGCATATGCGCCGCTTTCTGGATCTTGCAATCGCCGAAGAGGCCGTTTCGCAAGCTTATTCCGTCACCGGCGAAACCGATGTCGTCCTGATGCTGCGCCTGCGCGATATGGAAGAATTCGATTTGCTGTGCGACAGGCTTTTCCGCGACGAAAACAATGTTGCGCGCTTTTTCACCATGGTCGTTATCCGCACGGCGAAAGAGGAGACTGCCATCCGGCTTTGATCGGCTCGCCGGAGGGAGCTGCTGTCTTTGATGTCGTGCCGTGTAGCACCCCCCTCTGTCCTGCCGGACTGCCGGGGCCGAGCCACGGGTCTCGGCCCGTCCTTCGGACCCCCACAGGTGGGGAGATTGGCTGGGGGCGCGCCGGTTTCCCCAATCAATAAGCGTCGCAAACTGCACGACGTCAGCGAAGGGCGAAGGTCAAGCCCCTTGTCGATCTCCACCCTTGTGGGGGGTCCGAAGGACGGGTCGAGACCCGTGGCTCGACCCCGGCAGTCCGGCAGGACAGAGGGGGGTGTCCCACGGCACGACATGCCTGTCATGCACGCAGAATATGTCGGGCGATCGCTGCCCTCAAAAGGTCGTCACGGCCCTGAAGCCGAAAATCGCTGCATTCTGTATCCGCGCATTCGGCTTGTCGGGATCGGCCGCATTGCCGCCGGGCCGGATGACATATTGGAAGAATGGCTGAGCCGTAAACCATGGCGTCACGGCTGCCTGATATGTGGCTTCGATCACGGCTTCGGAACTCGGCACCGGCTGAGATGTCCCGTTGAAGGCATTTTCGGCCTTCACCTGATCGGACATGCCCGAACTCATGCTGGCATAGGCGAAGCTGATGCCGGCAGTGTCATCGTCGCGGCCCGGCAGAAGCCCCTTATAGGCAAGCCCCAGATCGAAATACCAGTTCATGCTGTTGCGCTCCTGCTGCGGTGCTACCGCAACACGGAGGAATCCGTTGAGGCCATTGTCCTTGCTGTCGGGCTCCTGCCAGAGCGTCTGATCGACAACGGCATAGACCGCAAAATTGCCCGAGAGCCGGCGCGGGCTGCCGCTCGAGAGCGGATCTGCGAGCGAAACGCCGTTCGATGCGGTGGTCAGGCTGTCGAACTCTTCCGAATTGTACCAGGCGCCGATCTTGTAGGTGCCCGGTAAGCCGGGATCACCCTTTCCGGGTGTGTAGGCATAGGCCGCCTCGGCGATCGCCAGGACGCCATCGCCAAGCGGAAATCCCAGTCCATTGGCATTGCCGTCGGGGTCGGACCCGGTCGGGCTGCCATTGAAGACGGCGGCCTGCAGCGTCCAGGCATCGTCTGGCTTGACGATGATCTGAGCGCCGGGAACGGCGAAGGGATAGGCCGGTCCGCCTCCGGGAAGATCGGCGGCAAAGATGCCCGGCCATCCGAATGTGGAGTTGACGAAAAGGCTCGCCGTATTGCTGATCGCGAAACTCTGGTCCGCCAGGATCTGCCCGAGCTTGACCGTCACCTTGTCGTCCATGAAGCTCTGCGAGAGATAGAATTCCCCGAGCCTGAAGCCGGGATCGGCTTCCACCGAGGTGACCGTCAGGAGATTGCCGATATCCTTGCCGGACAGGCCCTGACCCTGGATCGCATAGCCGGAAATATGGATGGCGCCGCCGGTCCAGCCGACCAGCCGGTCCATGTCGAAATCGCCCTGCAGCTGGAAAACACCGTCATAGGCCGTTCCCCGTTTCAGGCCGCCCGATACATTGCCGAGCACGTCACTGGTCTGCGACATCGTGAAGGTGACGCCCTGATCGCGCAACCAGTTGCGGTAGCCGTGCCAGTCGCCGGTCAGTGTCGTGTCGGCGTAGGAGGGCGGTGCCGCATCGTCCGCCCGTGCTCCCGCGCCGCAAACAGCAATCGCAAGTGCAAGGGCGGCGCGGGGTAGCTTCTTCATTCGCGTCCCTTTTCCGGAGGCTCTGATTTCGGGCGGTTGCGCAGGCGCCTATCTTGAGCGTTTGTGCGCGGAATCGAGCTTTCCATCATTGGAGTGATTTGCGCGGCAGGGCAAGTTTGTCGGGCGTTTTATGACCGATTGTGCTTGCCCTGTTGCCAGTACGGGACACGTCATCCACGGTCCGGCACGATGCCGTTACGGCCGGGCGACATGCCAGACGCCTTCGGCGCCGTCACCATGGACGTCTCCCGGCTGGGAATCGAAGTGATAGGTGTAGAGCGGCGCGCCGTTATAGGCCCACTGGGTGACACCCGTCGGCCGCGTGACGATGCTCCAGTGGCCGGAAGCCTTGGCGCCGGCCGGTGCTTCGAACGGAGGCCAGGCGAGAGCGCAGAGCAGGGTGCATTCTGACTTTCCGGGCTGGTCCTTGTCGAAGGTGTAAAGCGACTGGCCGTCGGCATCCGTCAGCAGCTTGTGCTGTCCGATCGTTGCGACAGCAGCGGGCGACATGGTCTTTGCCTCTGCGAGCGATGCCGACATCAGGGCGAGGCCGAGGGAAACGAAGAGGGTTCTGGTCATTGCAGACATTTCGAGGTCCTTTCTCTTGTTGCTCCGTGCCTGAAGGGGGGCACATGCGGCACGGGCGGCGTGTGGTTTTGAGGGGGAGGGTTTCAGTCTTGCGGGCAGCTAACCCTTGGCGGCAGGCGCCGGCGGCACCGGCAGAATGATTTCCGAAGCAACCTTCCAGTCCTTTCCGATATGAAGCCAGTCGATGATCATCAGGAAGGGTTTGGGCGTCCCATCCTGGCCGGCATAGGAAACGGTGATGTTCATCGGCGCGTAGGATTCCGCCACGTCGTGCGTCAAGCTGACGACCTTGAGCTTGGTGTAATCAGGCTCGAGCACGACCGGGCCGGATGTGCCGATGTCGTGCAGCTTCCGGTCGATCGCTTCATTCCCCCAGAAACCTGCCCAGTTCCCTTCGGCGGGAATGGCGCTCTTGGCGACGAGGAGGGCTGCGGGAGATTGCCAGAACATGGCGTGAAGCCCCTTGAAATCGTGCCGGTTGGCGAGATCCATCAGCCTGGCGAACTCTGATTTGATCCTCTCCGTGGTCTGAGCGTTCAGGGGGCTTTTGGCGGCGGAAGCAGCAGCCGAAGGCGCGGCGGAAACGGCCAAGGCGATGGCGGCAGCTGACAATGTCCTGTGCATGTCGTTACTCCCTGAGCGACTGTCCTTCAGCCGCATCAGGATCATCGGGTTAGCCGGGATTTGTAACTATACGAAGGTAGAGAAAGCGGTAGATGAAGAGGTGAGTACAAAGTTCGGTGAACCTGATGTGATCGTGTCGGCCTGCCGTCATGAGCACTGCTTGAAAGAGGAGACCGCCATCCGGCTTTGATCGGCTTGATGGGGCGGCTGTCGTTGATGCCGTGCCGTGTAGCACCCCCCTCTGTCCTGCCGGACTGCCGGGGTCGAGCCGCAGGTCTCGACCCGTCCTTCGGACCCCCACAGGTGGGGAGATTGGCTGGGAGCACCGGCTTCCCCAAACTATCAACCTCGCAGAATGAGCAACGTTGAAGAGGTGCGAAGGTCGCGCCACGAGTCAATCTCCCCCCTTGTGGGGGAGATGTCCGGCAGGACAGAGGGGGGTGCTGCACGGCGCGACGCTGCGTACGCTGCTGCGCCAGCGGCTTGGCCGCGGCGTGCGCGATCTGCGGGCGGATCTGAGGTAGGCCGCCCCTTGCAAAATGCCCCTTGCAAAATCGGGCCGCTGCACACAGTTGATGGGTTCAATGATCGTCTGATGGGAGAAAAATGCAGCGTATCAAGACCTGGCTGAACCAGTATGAGCCGATGACGCTCATCACCTTCGCCTGCCTTGCCGGCGGCCTCTTCCTGCTGCAGCGGCTGACGAGCGAGGTGTTGGAGGGAGAGACGCTCGGCTTCGACCAGACGATCCTGCTCTGGCTGCGCCAGCCCGGCGATCTCGGCCAGCCGATCGGCCCGGGGTGGCTTGTTCATGCGATGGGCGACATTACCAGCCTCGGCGGCGTGACCGTGCTGACGATCCTGACACTGCTTGCGACCGCCTATCTGCTGCTCGACCGCAAGACGGTCATTGCCGTCTTCCTGTTCCTCTCGGTTCTCTCGGGCTGGCTGGCGAGCACGGGTCTCAAGATCATCGTTGCCCGCGCACGGCCTGACGTCGTTCCGCATCTCGTCGATGTCAACGACCTGAGCTTTCCGAGCGGTCATGCGATGGTCTCTGCCGTCACCTATCTCACACTCGGGGCGCTTCTCGCCCGCACGCAGCGCTTTCGCGCCACGCGCATCTTCGTCATGGCGGCCGGCATCTTCCTGGCCGTCATCATCGGCCTCAGCCGCATCTATCTCGGGGTTCATTATCCGACGGACGTGGTGGCCGGCTGGGTCGCCGGCTCGCTCTGGGCGCTCGGCTGCTGGCTGATCTCGAAGCGGTTCATTGTGAGGACGGCCGGTGAGGCTGAGAGCGATCGGGGGTGAGGGCGCCACCCCCATCCTCCCATACCAAGTCAGATAAAAGCGAGGTTGAGTCCGGAGCCCCCTCATCCGCCCTTCGGGCACCTTCTCCCCGCTGGGGAGAAGGGGGAACCAGCCGCACCCTTTGCGGCGAATGAGACAGTTCGATGCGGAGCGGGACGTTGCGGCAACCCCTTCTCCCCGGCGGGGAGAAGGTGGCCCGAAGGGTCGGATGAGGGGGCTCCGGACTCAACCTCGCTTTTATCTGACCGGTGAGGGAGGTTGGGGGCACCGCGCAGCTCCAAACAGAGTTCCGGAGCCTTTTGTCACGGCTCACCTTCAAGCGCGATAGTCCCTTCGTTGTCCGGCTTTCGCCAGTTTCATCCCTGGTATCGGGCCGGAAAATCGAGAGTAACGCCGAGGCCGGGATGCCGGTCGGTAAGCGTGATACGGGCGGCGTGCAGATCGGCGATCGCCTTGACGAGGCTCAAGCCCAGGCCGCTGCCTGAGGTCGTGCGGCTCTTGTCGAGGCGGTAGAGGCGGCGGAAGACCAGTTCGCGCTCGGCCTCGGGAATGCCGGGGCCGTCATCGGAAACGCCGGCCGCAAAGCCGTCATCGCCGGCCTGCAGGGCAAGCGTGATCCTGGTCATCGGCGGGCAGTGGTTGATGGCATTTTCCACGAGGTTGACGAAGAGCTGGGTCAGCAGTTCCCGGTCACCATTGACCATGCAGGGGGAGGCGGGCCTGGCGGTGAAGTCGAGCGACTGGCCGTTATCCTCGGCAACGCCGCCGTAGATCTCCGCAACCGAAGCCATGATGTCGCGGATATCGACCGGCCGGAAGCGCGCCTTGCGGGCGCCGGCCTCGATCTGCGAGATGCGCAGCAGCGCCTCGAAGGTGGCGTTGATGCGGTCGCTTTCCTCGCGGGCGTCGATCAGCAGGGTCTGGATATCCTCGCCGCGACCGCCCTGATCGATCGCCTGCTCGACGGTCATCTTCAGGCGGTTGAGCGGCGTCTTCAGGTCATGGGCGATATCTGCGCTCACCTGCCGCATGCCTTCGACGAGGGCCGACAGCCGGTCCAGCGCCTGGTTCATCTGGGTTGCGACGACATCGATATCGTCGCCATTGCCTTCGAGCGGAATGCGCCGCGCAAGATCGCCGGCCGAAACATCGCTCATCGCCCGCTCAATGCCGTCGAGCCGCCGCTGGGCGCGGGCGGCGAAAAAGGCGCCGCCGCCGCAGGCGAGGATGACGATGATGCCGGACGCCCAGACGAAGCTCATCAGGGCGATACGTTCCAGATCGTCGGTGTCGGAATAGCTCTCGCCGACGATCAGCCGGTTGCCGCTGACAGTTCCCGCCTGGATGCGGATGCGGTCATCGCCTCTCACGCCGATATCGCCGGCCTCAACGGTCGACAGGCCGTCCTTCGCCGTAAACAACGAAACATTGCCGGCAAGCCGCTCGCCCTTTTCGTTGACCAGCAGGAAGATGCTGTCTTCGGGGCTGTTGAGGCGGGCATAGGTTGCTACCGCGGCAACGAAGTCTTCCGCCTCCTCGGAAGAAGAGGTGGAGGCGACGACCGAATAGGTGTCGCGCACGGAATCGTCGAGCGCTTCCGCCAGGTCGCGTTTCAGGAGCTGATAGGTGATGATATCAGCCACCATGAAGGCCAGGATGAAGAGCAGCCCGAAAGCAAGCGCCAGCCGAAAGGGCGTACTTCGCCATAGTCTCGAGTTCTTCAGCATCGGACTATCCGAAAACCGCTGCACACTTTTCGGTCCGCTGCTCTGTTTTCTTTGAAGCATCGGATTATCTGAAAACCGCTCCACACTTTTCGGTCCAATGCTCTAGCGCGGCGCATGCAGGCTGTATCCGGTATTGCGCACGGTATGAAGCAGCGGAATGTCGAAAGGCCTGTCGATCTTGGCGCGCAGACGGCTGACATGGGTTTCGACGACGCTGGTCTTCGGGTCGAAATGGAAATCCCAGACGCGTTCGAGCAGCATGGTGCGGGTCAGCACCCGGCCTTCGTCGCGCATCAGCACTTCGAGCAGGGTGAATTCGCGCGGCTGCAGCTCGATCGTCTGGCCCTGCCGCGTCACCTGCCGGCGCACGAGGTCGAGTTCGAGATCGGCCACACGCAGCACCGTCTTCTGCTCCTGCACGGGCGGGCGGCGCGCCAGCGCGTTGACGCGGGCGAGCAGCTCGGAAAAGGCGAAGGGCTTGGTGAGGTAGTCGTCGCCGCCGGCCTCCAGCCCCTCGACGCGGTCGTCGACGCCGCTGACCGAGGTCAGGAAAATCGCCGGCGTGCCGATCCTTGCGGCGCGCACCGCCTTGATCAGCGACAGCCCGTCGAGGCCGGGCACCATCCTGTCGACAACAAGCACGTCATATGGCTCACGCGTCGCCTGAAAAAGCGCGTCGCGCCCGTCGTCGATGACGTCGCAGACGTGGCCCGCCTCGATCATGCCGCGAGCGACAAAATCGGCCGTCCTTTTATCGTCCTCGACGACGAGAATGCGCATAGCCGGTCCAAAGCCTTCACCTGATCGGAAGATTACTCTCACGCCGCACAATTCGCGCAAAATTGTGTCCTCCACCTCATTGAATTCTTACGGATTCGTAAGTCGGGGGAGCCGGTCCGATCCCGGCTATTCCCGCTGCAACACGGTGGCGGAAAACACGAACGCAACAGCGCCGGCCTAGCCATGAGGATGATGGACATGCCGGGTTCGCTGCTGGCATTCTCCCTGCCGCGGGCGCGGTGCTTCCCGGCTGCCTGTCCGGATCGAAGCCCAGGAAAACCGAGTAGATGATGACGACGATCACAAGCATAACCTCGACAATGGCAGCCTCCTTCCTCGGCTCCTTCGTGGAAGTGGTGGAGGCCTTCACCATCATCCTGGCCGTCGGTGTCACGCAGAGTTGGCGGCCGGCCTTTATCGGCACGGGGCTTGCGCTATCAGTGCTCGCGGTGCTGGTACTGGTCTTCGGCCCTTTGCTCGGCCTTGTCCCGATCGACATCCTGCAATTTGCCATCGGCACGCTGCTGATCCTGTTCGGCATGCGATGGCTGAGAAAGGCGATCCTCAGGGCCGCGGGCTTCATTGCGCTGCATGACGAGGAGAAAGCCTTTGCCTCGGAAACGGATGCGCTTGCCCGCCAGTCCGCTGACCGGCGGGCCGATTTTCTGGCGGGCACGGCCGCCTTCAAGGCGGTGCTGCTCGAAGGTATCGAAGTCGTGTTCATCGTGATCGCGACAGGTGCGCGGCCGGGCATGCTGCCCTATGCGAGCGCCGGCGCGCTGATTGCCTGCATCGCCGTGCTCGTCATCGGCTTCCTAGTCCACAAGCCGCTGTCCTCAGTGCCGGAAAATACGCTGAAATTCATCGTCGGGCTGCTGTTGACGGGTTTCGGCATCTTCTGGGTGGGCGAGGGCATCGGCACGCCGTGGCCGGGCGAAGACCTCTCGCTGATCGCCATCTTCGCCCTGCTCGCGGCCTTCTCCTTCATCGCAGTCCGGTGGCTGCGGCAATATCACGACATGCATATGGAGCCCGTCGCCCGATGAGCATTCTCAGGATCGCCGTCAAGGAATTGACCGGCATGTTCATCGATGACGGCGCGCTGGCGCTGTTCAGTCTGCTGCTGGTGCTCGGGGTGGGGCTGGCGGTAAAATCCGGCGCGATTGGCCCGACGGCAGGGGCGGTGTTGCTTGTTGCCGGTTGTCTTGTGATCCTTGCCGAAAGCGTGATGCGGGCGGCGAGGCGGAAGTTTCGGCGGTAGGGGCGTGGAGATAGGCTAGGGTGAGGTTTTCGCCCGGAGCCCCCTCATCCGCCCTTCGGGCACCTTCTCCCCGCGGGGGAGAAGGGGAACCCGCGGCACTATCTACGATGGAATGCGATGACTTGATGGGAAGCGAGGCGTTGCAGCAGTACCCCTTCTCCCCCGCGGGGAGAAGGTGGCCCGAAGGGTCGGATGAGGGGGCTCCAGGCTCAACCTCACTCATCATCGGACTTGGCAGAGGAGGATAGGAACAGCCCTTCCGCTACCTTCCTCTCTCGCGCGCCACGACCAGAATGACCGGCGCCAGGGCGGTGGCGAGCGACCCGAAAGGCAGCCGCTGCAAGGCCTTGCCGACGAGGAAGGCCGCGGCCATGGCGGCCGAGAGTTTCAGCCAGGGATAACGCCCAAGCTGCGCATGGGCGCTGGCATCGGCCCAGCGAATATTTTCCTCCACCACGCTGCCCGCCTGATGGCGGATGATGTGCAGCCGGGCGCGCAGATGATCGATCTGCGCACGCACATCCTCGATCTGCCGCTCGAGCTCCTCGCGCGATGCCGCGCGTTCGACATCGACGATGATTTCCTCGATGGGCGCATCCTCGGCGACCGCATGCAGATAGTCTTCATAGGCCTCCTCGCTCTCAAAACCCTCGGCCTTCGCGTGCCGATCGGCTTTTTCGCGTTCGGGGGCCGGCGTGGGCTCGCTTGCGTCTCTGATCTCGTCCATGCCTTCGATGGCGTCCCTGCCTGTCGTGCTCGCCATTGCCGTCTCCTCTTTCGCTGACGGAGTTCAAACGTTCGAGGCGGAAAAAGGATGCATGAGCGGCGGATCGAGCAGTGGCGTCGCCAGGCCGTTGTTCCAATGCGATCACCTATTTCCCCGGCAACCTGCTCAAACAGTCCAGAATATCGGTCTCGCAGACCGGAACTTCCGCCCGCGCCGAGGCATCATCGAGCCAGCGGTGATAGGCGGCCCAGATCTCCACGTCCTTGTAATTGTAGATCCTGGCCTTCCTGTCGATCCTGCTTGCCGCCAGGGCCTTCGGCGTCACCGCCATATGGAAGATGAGCTCCTTGTATCGCCAGGGTTCCCAACCCTTTTGCCGCTCAAACACGCGCACATGAAAATAGGGATCATCGGCGCGTTCGGGCAGCAGCTTGTAGGCGGCGGCCCAGCGCAGCGTGTTGCCGGTGACGGAGAGGATGACATCCTGCTGTCGCTCGCCGGCCAGGGCGGGGGCGACGGTCAGGCCGAGGGCAAGGAGGAGGGCAGGCAATCTTGAGTGATCCGGCATCGGCTGGTCTGTCTCTTCGGTTTCAGACAGCAGCCTATGCATGCGAAAGTGGCCTGGCAATTTCGATGTGGCCGGCACGGATGGTTTTGCATCCTTGGCCGATACAATGCTAAGAGCCACCCATGACCCTATCAACAGAGCTAGACTGCCAGGCCTGCGGCGCGTGCTGTTCCTATTCGAGCGAATGGCCGAGGTTCACCACCGAAAGTGAAGAGGACCTCGATCTGCTGCCGGCTCAATTCGTCTCGGCAGATCAATCGGGCATGCGCTGTGATGGCGAGCGTTGCTCTGCGCTTTCAGGCACCATCGGTTCGAAAGTATCATGCGTGATCTACGGCCTCAGGCCGGACGTCTGCCGCACATGCCTTCCCGGAGACGACGCCTGTTCGACGGCGCGCAAGGCCTTCGGGCTGGCGTAGCTGCCTTGCCGGGATCTTGCTCTTGAAGGGAGCCTGATCTCGTCATGGCAATCGCAGGGGCATCGCCAAGTCATCGTATCAGAACATTGCTCCCTTCTGGTGCTCCACCGCGAGGAAGGGCCGGGCAGATTTGACGCAGATGGCGCCGTGCCGGAGCTTCGGCGCCACCTGCCGCTCGATCCGGCCCGCCATTCAATCCAGAAGATCGGCCGGCACCTTGCCGCCGTTTTCCGAGAGCTTTTTCATCAGCGCCTTGTGGAGGAAGATGTTCATCTTCGCGCTGTCATTGGTATCGCCGGTATAGCCGAGTTCGGCTGCTAGCTCCTTGCGTTCTGCAAGGCTCGCATCCATTCCGAGCGCCTTCATGAGGTCGACGATCGAATGGCGCCAATCGAGCTTCTGGCCGGATTTCTTCACCGCCGCGTTCAGGATCTGCTCGATATCGGCGCTACTTGCCTGAGTGGGGCTCGCCTGAGTGGGGCTCGCTTGAGCCGGCGGCGGCGCGCCGGTCGCGGGTTCGGTTACCGGCGGAGACCCGGTGGCTGCGGTCGGCTGAGCAGCAGGGGGAGCGGCGGATGCGGGCTCCGGCACGGGTGCTGCCTGTGCTTTGCCGAAAATCGCGTTCTTGATGCGGTCGAAAACGCCCACGGGGAAACCCTCCTCTTGTGGTTGCGATGGGGATGACCGAGAGAGAAGTAGGGTGGCGGCGCGATCCGCAAAGGTGGCGGACGGGAATCATGGGTCGTGAGACGCGGTTCGCAGGTATTAAACGTCTGCGTCCGGCATACCCCCCTCTGTCCTGCCGGACATCTCCCCCACAAGGAGGGAGATTGGCTGGGGGCACCGGCTTTCCCAAACAATCAACGTTGCAGCCCGGCGAAAAGGTGGAGAGGCGGGAGGTGCAGGCCGCTTGTCGATCTCCCCACCTGTGGGGGAGATGTCCGGCAGGACAGAGGGGGGTGCCGCGCACTCGGCGTCAATATTACGCCTCCACCCGATCAAGAAAACTCGTTCGCCCGCGGCCCGGCCAGCGTCACGCGCCAGGTTGATCTCGCGCGAAAATCCTGTGTCGCCAGAAATGTATAGGGCGTGGCTCTCCAGGGCTTCACCCCATTGTTGAGGTTGTCGAGCACATAGTCGCCATCGTCCATGCGGGCGATCAGCACGACATGGTTCTCGTCATGCGGGCCGATCACCACCGAGAGCGCCAGGCGGTTTGCCGGAAATCCGGCGTCGATCAGGTCCTTCATCTTCTGCAGGGCGTAATCCTCGCAGTCGCCCCGGCCGCCGACGGGCAGGGTCCAGTCGTCGGTGGAGCGGTCCTCCGTCGAGCGGACGGTGAGGTTCACGGCGCGGGTGACCTTGCGCAGAAGCGGCATGCCCGCCTGTTCAGCCGGTGCCCGGCCGCCTCTCTGAGCGGACGTCTGATGGCAAAGCCAGCGATAGCTGGCGCAGGCAGAAGCGAATCCCACCGGGGCGCCGATATTCCTGCCGACAGGCAAAGGCTGCCCGGCAAATGCTTGAAATTGCGTCGGAAAAAACACGAGGGAAACAAGACAAAAAAGCCATCGCATGAATCACCCCCTTTATTGTGCGCGGGGAAGATAACATAGTTTATACTAAAACTTTAATAAAATTTATTACTTGCGTAATTAACTATAGATTAAAGAGTTGTGCCATTATCCACGATTTATTCTTGGAATTAACAGGTCGCTAATATAAGAATTCCCTCAGTTAACGGTTTGTTAACTTTGGGAGAGAAAAGATGTTCCGTAAAGCAGCGAAGTATAGCGTCGCCGTTGCTTACCTTCTGGCAAGCAGCAGCCTCACAATGGCCGCGCCGGCAGTTGTAAACTGCGCCAAGGCCGCGCCGGGTTCGATCGAGGCCAGATTGTGCCTGCCGACGAAATCCATCCGCACCGACAATGACAGCCGCACGGTCAACAACGACAGCAGCGGCAACCGTTTCGGCAATCGTTCCGGCGGCCGCTCCGGTTCCGGCTCCGGCTCGCAGGCCTCGAATCAGAGCTCTTCCGGCGACCAGAACACCGGCGGCAATGGCGGCAGCGGAAACACCGGCGGCAGCGGCAATAGCGGAGGCTCCGGTCCTGGTGATGGTGGCGGCTCCGGTCCTGGTGATGGTGGCGGCTCCGGTCCTGGTGATGGTGGCGGCTCCGGCCCCGGCGATCACGGCGGCGGTCACGGGGGGCATCATGGCGGCAAGGACCATGACCACCACGGTGGCGGCAGGGATCATGGCCACGGCGGCGGCAAGGATCATGGCCACGGTGGTGGCAATAGCGGCGGCCACGGCGGCGGCAATGACGGCGGCAACAGCGGCGGCAATGGCGGCGGTAACAGCGGCGGCAATGGCGGCGGCAACAGTGGCGGCAATGGCGGCGGCAACAGTGGCGGCAATGGCGGCGGCAACAGTGGCGGCAATGGCGGCGGCAACAGTGGCGGCAATGGCGGCGGCAACAGTGGCGGCAATGGCGGCGGCAACAGTGGCGGTAACAGCGGCGGCAATGGCGGCGGCAACAGTGGCGGCAATGGCGGCGGCAACAGCGGCGGCAATGGCGGCGGCAACAGCGGCGGCAACGGCGGCGGCAATGGCGGCGGCAACAGTGGCGGCAATGGCGGCGGCAACAGTGGCGGCAATGGCGGCGGCAACAGCGGCGGCAATGGCGGCGGCAACAGCGGCGGCAACGGCGGCGGCAATGGCGGCGGCAACAGTGGCGGCAATGGCGGCGGCAACAGTGGCGGCAACGGCGGCGGTAACAGCGGCGGCAACAGTGGCGGCAACAGTGGCGGCAATAGCGGCGACAACGGTGGTGGCAACGGCGGCGGCAATAGCGGCGGCAACAGTGGCGACAACGGTGGTGGCAACGGCGGCGGCAATAGCGGCGGCAATAGTGGCGACAACGGCGGCGGTAATGGCGGTTCCGACAATGGCGGCAAGGGCGGCAAGGGCGGCCACGGCTGATCCGGCATTCTGAACCGGAAGATGGGCTTCAGAGATCAAGCCCATCTTTCAATGGCGGTATCGGAAATGCGGCCCGGTGACTGTGTCTTTTGCCACTCTCTGCCGGGCGCATTCCCTTTCCTTCCTCATTCCTGTGCCCGCGTGCTGGCGCTAAGGATGTCACAGGAATCCAGTGCCGCGCCTTGGGCGCGGCGAGTGGCTCCAGGTATCGAGTAGGAGCCATTTGCGCCCGAGGGGAGCGGGCGCTCTGGATCTCCGTGAGATAACCCGGGCTGGGCCGGGAACACGGAGACGAGGGGGGAGAGGGGTATTTTGAGGGGCCGGCATCCCGATATCGGGAGGGGGGTGCCGGTTGGGGGGCAAAAAGGGGGTGCCGCAAGGTGCCCCTTTTTTGTTGTGCGGGTTCATAGGATTGGAAGCCTTTGCCGGGATTGGCGAATGCGTGTTGGTCGGCCCCACAATCCGATCCGTCGCGCATGGCACCCATTATGGCAGTTGCTCGCCGATTGATGATTTTGTCAAATTGTGACAGACCGTTGCGTATGGCAACAACAATAGATTTTTCCGAAATGCAGGCTTTCATCGCCGTGGTGACGGAAGGCTCCTTCACCGCTGCGGCGGAACGCCTCGAAACCGACAAGGCGCAGGTGAGCCGCATTGTGCGGCGAATGGAAGAGAAGCTCGGCGCGCGGCTTTTGAACCGATCGACGCGACACCTCAGCGTCACGGAAGTCGGGCGCGACTATTTCGAACGCGCCTCATCGATCCTGACTGCCGCCGAAGCGGCGGAAGCCTCAGTGGCGCAACAGGCCCAGGAGCCGAAGGGGCGGCTCAAGGTGACCGCGGGAGCAGAATTCGGAACGACCCAGGTCGATGGCTGGATTGCCGCATTTCTGCGCAAGTGGCCAAAGGTCGCCGTCGAGGCGGAATACACGAACCGTCTCGTCGACATCATTCATGAAGGTATCGATGTGGCGATTCGCATCGGCCCGCTGCAGGACTCGGAGCTTTCGGCCCGCAGGCTCGGAGAGCTGACCTACGGACTGTACGCTTCTCCCGAATATCTGCAGAACGCGGCGTCCATTCGCACGATCGACGATCTGAAGCACCACGACCTCATCATGCATGCGCCGCGCGGTCGTCCGGCCTGGACACTGGTCAATGGAGAGAAGACGGCGAAGGTCTCGCGAGAGCCGCGCTGCGTGCTCAACAACACTATGGCCGCCAGGAACCTGGCGCTGTCAGGCCTGGGGATCGTGCAGCTTCCGAAATACATGGCCGAACATCATGTTGGCGACGGCTCTCTGGTCGGCGTCTTGCCGGGCTGGGCGCGTGTCCCCGTGCCTGTTCATGCCGTCTTCGCCTCGACGCGCTTTATGGACCCGAAAGTGCGGGGTTTTGTCGACCTCTGCCGCGACCGTTTCGGGCGTGACCTCGAAAGTTTGCGCTGATCTCGTCCATTGTCGGTTCCAGGGGCAACAGTGCGTTGCCCACTCCGCCACTGTTATCATCCGCGCCATTCCCCCATTTCCCGCTCGCGCCACTTGCTGAGGCTCCGGCCAGCCAGGTGTGTGCAGTCAAATGTCGGCGGGTCCCCCGCCGCTCTCCTATGAGAAGGAAATGGAAGTTGACACAAACAATCGGAATTATCGGCTCTGGCCTCGTCGGCAAGGCAGTCGCGCATCTGGCCGTCGCGGCAGGCTATAATGTCGTGATCAGCAATTCGCGCGGTCCTGAAACACTCTCCAAGCTGGTCGGAGAGCTCGGCCCGCGTGCACGCGCCGGGTCTGTCGAAGAGGCGATTGCGGCCGGGGATATCGTCTCGCTTGCGATTCCGCTGCCGACATTCGAGAGCCTGCCGGCCGACAGGTTCGCCGGGAAGATCGTTCTCGATCAGACGAACTACTATCCCGGCATGGGAGATTTTCGAAGAGCCGATCTCGACAATGGCGAGCTCACATCGAGCGAACTGCTGCAGCAGCGCCTCAGCGGCGCAAGGCTGGTCAAGGGAATGCATAATCTCGGCTGGATTCATATGCAGCACAATGCCCGGCCGAAGGGTGATGCCGAACGGACGACCTTGCCCATCGCGGGTGACGATGCAGGCGCGAAGGAAGCCGTCACGCATTTCATCGAGGCAATCGGCTATGATGTCGTCGACGCCGGCTCGCTTGCCGAAAGCTGGCGCATCGAGCCCAACACGCCGATCTATTTCTGGCCCTATGCCCCTGTTGTGCCCGAGGATCTGGTCGAGGAAGAGGCCAAGAAAGTCTTCCAGCAGGCTGGCAAGCCCATCTCTCCGGAAGAGGCCCGGACACTGATCGACAGGACGGTACGTCCGTCGCCGATCGGCGGAACGCTGGAGGGGATGCCGCCGATCCACGTCGCCCTGTTCCTGGAGCTTGCCAGCGCCGATACCGTTCAGAGGTAAGACCTGCAAGACCGGGTGCCCGGTTGCAGGCGCCCGGTCGCCTTGATTGATCATTCAGGCGACGCGTGACAGAACGTTGTCCATGACAACAACAGTTGGCATTTCAGAAATGCGGGTCTTCGTCGCGGTGGTGACGGAAGAATCCTTCACCGCCGCGGCCGAACGGCTGGAGACAGACAAGGCGCGGGTAAGCCGCATCGTGCAGCGGATCGAAGAAAAGCTCGGCGCCCGGCTTTTGAACAGATCGACCCGGCGGCTAAGCGTGACGGAGGTCGGGAGGGACTATTTCGAACGTGCCTCTTCGATCCTGGCTGCCGCGGAAGCGGCCGAAGCCGCAGTCGCGCAGCAGAGCCAGGAGCCCAAGGGTCGTCTCAAGATCACGGCGACTCCCGAATTCGGAACCACACGGGTCGACAGCTGGGTCGCAGCCTACCTGTCCAGGTGGCCGAAGGTCACTGTGGAAGCGGTGTATTCGATCCGTTTCGTCGATATCATTCATGAGGGGATCGATGTCGCGATCCGTCTCGGTGCATTGCAGGATTCGGATCTTTCCGCCCGTAAACTTGGAGAAGTGACCTACGGTCTCTATGCCTCCCCGGATTATCTGAAACGCGCCGGGGCACCCCGCACGGTCGAGGACCTGAAGCGTCACGATCTCATCATGAAGACGTCGAGCGGTCGTTCGAGCTGGACCCTCGTCAACGGCGAGGCGACGGAGAAGGTGTCGCAGACGCCGCGCTGCGCGCTCGATAACATAGTCGCTGCCAGGAACCTGACATTATCAGGTCTGGGAATCGCCCACCTTCCTCGATACATGGCCGAGCCATATGTGGCCGAAGGCACGCTCGCCCGCGTTTTGCCGGGCTGGGCGAGTGTCCCGATGCCGGTCCACGCCGTCTTCGCCTCGACGCGCTACATGGACCCGAAGGTGCGCGGCTTTGTGGATCTGTGCCGCGATGCTTTCAGAGATAGCAGCGACATCGGCGCAGGGTAAAACGATCCGGCTCACGGCCATGGCCGTATTCGACCGTCATCAGCAAAACACGCCGGCAGATTGCGCCGGAACCTGACGCCTGGGGCGCAGGCCGGGCCTAGAAGGCTGCCGACAAGCGGCGATTGCCGCCGTCATTGTTGCTCGAGGGAGCAACGGAGTGGGGCGCGTGGAGCGTCTAATCTGCCCCCAGGCGATATCTTATGTCTCACCCTGTCGCTTCCAAACGAGCGGCAAGGTCCGAAGTACAGAGGATATCGAATGAAGATCGGAATTTTGAATGCCGGCAATGTCGGCAGTCGCCTGGCAAGGGCGTGGGCATCTGCCGGCCATGAGCTCGTCATCGCCAAGGATGGCGAGGACCGCAAGCTCGCACCGCTGCTTGAAGAATTGGGCGACAGCGCCAGGCTCGGCACGATCCGCGAGGCCGCCGAGTTCGGAGAGGCGGTTCTGTTCTCCGTCTACTGGCCGCGGGTGGAGGCGATTGCCGGCGAAGTCGGCGACGCTCTCGACGGCAAAGTCGTGATCGAGACGATGAACCCGCTCGGCGTCACCGCCGACTTCCAGCATTTCCACGATCTGGACTTCATGCGCGACAGCTCGACTGCGGAAGTTCTGCAAAGGCGCCTGCCGAAGGCCCGCATCGTCAAGGCCCTCAACCTGCTGGCGGCGCCGGTGCTGGAGGCGGCCGCGTGGTCGGGCTCGCCGGTGAAGCCCGCCGTCTTCTATGCAAGTGACGATGCGGCGGCCGGGCAGGTGACACGCAGCCTGATCGCCGACGCCGGTTTCAGACCCGTCAACGCCGGCCCCCTCAAGGGCGCCCGGCAACTCGAGCAGGTCGGTGTGCTCCTGCATCATATCGCAGATCATGAATATGGTGGCGATGCCGATCTGGTCCGCCTGGCTCTCACCGTCATCGAGGCAAGCCCCGGTCCAATCCTGCGCCAGCGGCTCGTCTGAGGCGCTCGCAGAGCAGTCTGCCTAGCAAAACAAGATCCCGTCCAATCAAGGAATAACAGATGTCGCAGTTGCTTAAGGGAAAAACCGCTCTCGTGACCGGAGCGTCGCGGGGCATCGGCCGCTCGATCGCCGAACGTCTTGCGAAGGAAGGCGCGACGGTGGCGCTGACCTACAATGCAAGTAAAAGCGGGGCCGAGGAGGCGGTCGCGGCTATCGAGCAGGCGGGCGGCAACGCGTTCGCACTCCAGGCGGACCTCGTCGATGCAGGGTCCATTCCGGCCCTGTTCGAGCGGCTTGACGCCGAACTTGCGCAGCGCAACGGAAACAAATCCTTCGACATTCTGGTCAACAATGCCGGGAATTCCGGCTGGGGTGGCCTCTCGGACGCGACGCCGGACAGATGGAACACGATGTTTGCGGTCCACGCCCGCGCGCCCTTTTTCGTCGTCCAGTCGGCACTGGGCCGTCTCTCCGACGGCGGACGCATCATCAACGTCTCGTCGGGCGCCGGCACACGGCCAATGCATGTGGTCCCCATCTACTCCATGGCCAAGGCAAGCATCAACAACCTGACCCATTCGCTCGCAATGGAGCTCGGCCCCCGCAGGATCACCGTGAATGCCGTGGCGCCGGGCTGGATCCGAACCGACATGAATGCCGCCGTTCGCGAGAATGCCGACATGGTGAAGGCGATCGAAGCTGACACCGCTTTAGGACGCTTCGGCGAAACCTCCGATATTGCCGCAGTGGTGGCCTTTCTGGCCTCCGCCGAAGGCCGCTGGGTAACCGGCCAGGTGATAGAAGCGAGCGGCGGCTACAAGCTCTGATCGGTTCGGAGTTGCCGGTTGACCGTTGTCTCGTTGCGGTAACCATTTGGAACATTCCCGGGGCGGCACTGTTAGACGGCGTATTGAACGCTGCCGCCATGGCCCCGTGCCGTGTCGTTCGATGCGGCGGAGGATAGGAGATGACGCCATGCACCATATGTCTGCCGACATGAAAGCCTGCATCGACAATTGCCTCGGCTGCTACAGCGAGTGCCTTTCGATGGCCATGAACCATTGCCTGGAACTGGGCGGCGAGCACACCAAGCCTGCGCATTTCAAGCTGATGATGGCCTGCGCGGAAATCTGCCGGACCTCGGCGCATTTCATGCTGATCGGCTCGGAGCATCACAAGCATGTCTGCCGCGAATGCGCCGAAATCTGCGCCCGATGCGCCGACGATTGCGAGCGGATCGGCGACATGCAGAGCTGCGTCGAGGCCTGCCGCCGCTGTGCCGAGAGCTGCAGCCGCATGGCTGCCTAGAAGGGAGGGCGGCGCCCTCTTTCCGCCCGCTTCGTAAGCGGAGATGATGGACCGCCGATCCCTTTTGGGCGGCATCACGCATATCGACACTACTACAGATTGTGTTATGATATCCGAATATAGTGGGGGGACATCATGCAGGACATTCGAGTGGTTCACGCTGCTGACTCGACTCCGTACACGCTGGGTCATTTCAGAGAGACTCCAATACTGAGCATTCAACTTGCCACCGGTTCATGGATGCTTATTGGACGGGTATTGGTGGCGAATACGGACGGCGATCCGCAGTTGGCCACGGCAGCCTTCAAAGTTCGTAGCGCACTCACCTTTCCCGACAGGCTGGATAGGACCATTAACGCTAATTCATTGTTCACATTTCCGCTGATGGGAGTGCTGGACCTGCCATCCGACGATACAGTTGACTTGGTCGCTGCCACTTTCGAAGGGGAGGCCGTCCACTGCTCGATTATGGCTGTCCCCGTCGATGAACTTGACCCGCCAGTCTGACGAGGCCCCCCATGGAACGAATAACTGTGGCCCATACACGAGACGACACAGCCCTCGTTAGTCTAGACGGTTTTGCGGAGACCATCGTCGTTAGCTTGGCACTAAGGCCCGGAAATTGGATCGTTCTGGGAAGGACGTCTATCTACAATCGCGACAGCGACTCCCAGAATGCATCTATAGCCCTGCGTACCCGCCGCGACCTTCTGGTCATTGATCGAGTGGATGTTTCACTCCCTCGGGCTCCAACTAGCGCCATTCACGGCGAAGAACACATATTCGATCGAGATCCTTTTCTCTTGCAGGGTGTGGTTAGCATCCGGTCAGAAGATGCCGTGGACATCATTTGCGCGACATACCGTGGTTCCGCATCGCTTCCGGTTTTGATCGCCTTTCCAGCCGATACTCTAAGTCCGTAGCTCCGCCTCGTGTAGCGGCTGGTGACCTTTGATTTCGTCCATTAGGCAAGGAGGATGAGGAATGACAGCACACTTAATGATTGGCCTGCCCGGAACTGAGCGAACCCTCGGAGACCTGCGGATCGTAGAAGACAAGCTGATGCGCATCGATTTTCCGGCCACTTTGGGGCAGAAGCAGATCGAGCGCATGCTAAAAGACGTGGAGATAATCAGCGCAATAACAAGGTCTAACAATCAGGGAATCGTGGAGATTTTGCAGGCTGTGTCGGAAAACGACTTGCCTCGCGCTCAGTCCATTGCCTCGTCTATTGGGCTTACCGAAGCTAACTTGGTGAAGCAGGGTGGGCAAAACGAGGGCTTGGTCGTCCTAGTCATACTTGGTGCGCTGGCACTGGCCGTGTGGGCCTTGAGCGACTCCTCCACGCCGACTCCAACGCCAGATCGGGGGAACATACACGACGGCCCTGACGCGGGGGATGCTGGTACCGGATAAGCTGGCGCGAGTTGGGTCACAGCGACTCGGATCCAAAGGAGGGGGGAGGTTCCAATGTGGAACCTGCCCGGGGTGTCAGGAGTGGGCACCCCACTCGCTAACGGCAAATTAGGCTGCAGCACCGTACTGTTCCTGAACCGCATCCACATGTGCGAGGCTTTTCTTGATCCAGTCCAAGCTGTTGCCTGTCACCGGGCTCCTGGTCATCACGTCCGCATGCGCCTCCTTCGGGCTTGCGGCGGAAGACATGATCGCGCGTCGGCAGACCGACATGAAGGCCATGGCCGTTGCCGCGAAGACGATGGCCGATATGTTCCGCGACCCCGCGAGCTATTCGTCGGCGCAATTCCGAAATGCCGCCGCAACCATTGCCGCGAGGTCCGGCGATGTGCTGGCCGGTCATTTCGCCAGTGGGTTGGATGACCCTAAGTCGAAGGCGAAGCCTGAGATCGGGGCGGAACGCGAGCGTTTCGACCGTCTGGCGGACGATCTCAGGGATTATGCGGGCGCACTCGAGGCTGCCGCCGTCGAGAATGCCGGACCGATGACCGACGGGATGCGGATGAGACCCGGCGAGGCGATGGGCGGCGGACCGCTCGGGACGCATGTTCGGAACGAAGCGGCGCTGTCTTCCATCCCTGCCGAACATGTCTTCCATCTCATGTTGCAGACCTGCACGACCTGCCACGCAAGATTCAGGATGCGCTGATGAGGGATGGCCGACCAGTTTGAGGTTGCAAGAGTTGCGATCGGATTGCAGCTGAAGAACGCTTCTGTTTTGCAGGAGAGGACATCCATTTCCGCACAGAGAGCCAGCAAACCCTGTTGAGACGTCAGTTCCGCCCTTTCGATGTCTTCGCCAGCATCTCGCTCAGCGTCGCCGCCGAAAGCATGGATTCGGCCAGGAGCTTCTTGAGCTTCTGGTTCTCTTCCTCCAGCTCTCTTACCCTTTTGACATCGAGACCGAGATTTCGGACCTGCAGGGATTGCCACCGATAAAAGGTCGGCTCGCTGATGCCGTACCTGTGGCAGACATCGGCCACCGTCACGCCGGCCTGGTGCTCCTTCAGAATGCCCGTAATCTGCTCGTCGTCGAATTTTCTCTTGCCCATCACCGTCTCAGTCCTCGCGAAATGCTCTGTTGAAACTGTCGAGGAGTGGTCTGACGGCATAGAGGGCCACGCTGCTCTGGCCCGTTTCGATCAATGTCTGTGCGGGCATGCCCGCGGCCAGTTCGACATCCCTCATTTTCGCCAGCCGCTCGTCCGTCACACGGATCGTTGCGGCAAAATAGGGCTGGCCGCTCTGCTGATCGATGAGACGGTCGGCCGATACATATTCGACGCGACCTTTCAGGAGCGGGACGCGCCGCTGATTGTAGGGGAGGAGGTGAACCTGCGCCTCTAGCCCCGCGCGGACGAGGTTCATATCTTCGGGTCTGACGTGGACGGACACGATGAGGCGATCGGAGCGTGGCAGGAGATCGACGAGCGGTTCGCCCGCGCCGACCACGCCGCCGGCCGTGTGGATGCGCAGGTTCATGATCGTTCCATCTTCGGGGGCCCGGATATCGGTCCTTGCAAGCTGGTCGTCGATCGCCCGCAAGCGCTCGCGCAGTTGCATGATCCGGCTTTCCGTATCGCGCATGCCCTGGGCGACTTCGCTCAACCGGTCGCTTTCGAGCTTTGCGAGATCGGCCTGTGACTCGCTGATCACCTGATAGGCGCGAGAGATCTGTGCCTCCACTTCACCCTGCCGGCCATCGAGGTCTGCTTTTTCCCGCTGGAGGTTGAGAAGTCTGCTCTTCTTTTCCAGTCCTTTGGCGTTGAGGGCAGTGACCTGATCCATTTCCTGGCTCGAGATCGTGGCCCTGTCGGCCAATGATGTCTTCTGTGCGCCAAGTCCGACGATTTCCTGCCGCACCTGCGCGATTTTTTCATTGATGATCCCAATTTCCGCCTGCATGACCCGGCGGCGGGCTTCGAAGATTTTCTGTTGCCCGGTCATGATGGCGCTGACCGAAGGATATCGGTCCATGGCTGCCCTGAGGTCGTCAGGATAGGCGATATGATCGCTGCCCGTCTGCTCCGCAAGCAGGCGCGCGCGGCTTCCTTCGGCGTCCCAAAGCTGCCCTTGAATGCTGTCGCGCTCCGAGCGGAACTTCGTATCGTCGAGCTCTATCACGATCTGCCCGCCCATGACCGCATCGCCGTTCTTGACGAGGATCCGCCTGATAATCCCGCCTTCCAGATGCTGAATGGTCTTGCGGCTGGTTTCCGGCTCGATAACGCCGGATGCGACCGCAGCGCTTTTCAGCGGCGCTAAGGCCGACCAGATCCCCAATCCGACGATGAAGACCAGGATCAACAGGTTGCCCGTCCAGGCAACGCCTCTGAGCCCCGGCATGGGCGAGGGCGGCGCGGGGCCGCGCTGTTTCGGATCGATCACAGGCAAATAGGTTGCCTGTTGCCTGGCCGGCGCTGCCGATCGTCGAGCCAACCGCAGACCCGTCTTCGACAGATCTGAAAATCTCGCCAGCGCTGTGTTCACTTGAACAAGGGTCACGGCGGCGTCCTTCCCTATGTTCCTGATCGAGACGGCGGCTGAAGATAGGTATCGTAGATGCGGTCACTGTCGCCGAAGGCAGCCACCGTCCCGTTACGCATGATGGCAATCTTGTTGGTGACGGGCAGGATCCCCATCCGGTGCGTGATGATGATGACAGTCATCCCCCTGGCTTTCATGCGCTCGATTGCTGTGAACAGCATGCGTTCGCCGTCATAATCCAGGCTCGAATTCGGATCGTCGAGAACGATGAGGGATGGATTTCCATAGGCTGCGCGCGCCAGTCCCAGCTGTTGGCGCTGAGCCCGAAGGAGCAGGTTCCCCCCTTCGCCGATATCCGTCTCGTAGCCCCGGGGAAGCCGCATGATCGCATCGTGCAATCCGACCAGCTTTGCGGCGTCGATCGCCTTGCCGGGATCTCCTCCGTCCAGCCGGCCGATCACATCCTTGATCGCTCCGCCGAAGAGTTCGATGTCCTGCGGCAGGTATCCGACATGGCGGGTCCCGCCGCAAAGGCGGAGCGCCGAGATATCGACCCCGCCGAGAAGAACACATCCGCTTGTCGCCTGGACGACGCCGGCGATGACGCGACCGAGCGTCGATTTTCCCGATCCCGACGGACCGATGAGCGCTACGCAATCGCCAGGTGCCAGGCGCAGGGTGATACCGGTCAATATCGGCCGGTCGGCGAATGGCCTGACATAGCTGACATTATCGAGAATGAGGCCATTGGGTTCCGGTATCGGCACCATTCGGCCGTCATGTTCCGAGGCAACTGTTATCAGCATTCTGTTCAGGCGATTGAAGGCATTGCGCGCAAACGTGAGGGAGCGCCATGCGCCGATTGCGCCCTCGATCGGCGCAAGCCCGCGCCCGAGCAACAGGCTCGCAACGAAGATGATGCCGGGACTGCCGCTGTTGACGAGCACCAGCCATGTGGCCGATCCCATCATGAGGATCTGCGCGAGCGTGCGGATCGATTTGGAGAAACCAAGAATGATCTCCGTGCGACGCATCGCGACGTCCTGCGCCTTTCTGGCCATTTCCGCATCGCGATAGACGATCTGTGCCGCGCCATCCTGCATGCCCATCGCCCTGATCACCTCGATGTTCTTAAGGGCGGTCGCAAATCGGATATAGCTGCTCGAAAGGGCAAAGTTGGCCTGGGTCAGCGGCTCTTTCGTCGCCACTTCCGTCAGGAACGCAAACAGCAGAAGTGCAACTGCGCTCAAGAGACCGATGGTCCCGAGCAGCGGATGAACGAGAAAAAGCAGGAGCAGGAATACCGGCGCCCAGGGAACGTCAAAAAAGAGGGAACTGGCCGGTGAATCGAGAAACTGGCGCAATGCGGCCAGGTCCCTGTAGCACTCCGTGGCGGCTCCCGTATCGGCAAGGGTGGCATATTCGAATGATGCCGTCAGCACCATCGGCCGCAGCCTGTGGTCCAGCCAGCTGCCGATGCGCGAAAGAGCTGCCCTGCGCACGATATCCAGCACGGACCCGACCAGCACGGCGATGGCGATGATCAGGGTCAGCATCAGCAGCGTATCGGCGCTCCGGCTCGACAGGACCCTGTCATAGATCTGCAGGAGATAGATGGAAGGTGCGAGAAGAAAGAGATTGTAGCCGCAGCTGTAGAGGAAGACCAACCCGAAGGCGCCGGCGCAAGCCCGGAGCGCAACAACGAGGTGGGTCTGCGGGCGCGATGGTTTTATGGAAATCGTTGCCATTATCAGATCTCGCTGCATTTGATACTGACACGAAGAGAGCGCTTGCCGGTTCAGCAATACAGGAGGGTCGCCAGCCGAAACCGGCGACCCTCAGAGCCTTTATTTCAGGAGCCGAGATGGCTGACGTCGATCTGACCAAAGGCGTTTATGAAATGATCGAGAGCATTGTTCACCGTCGTCGTTTCGGGATCGGTGTGAACCACTGCTGACGAGATATCGCCACCCAGCGCGTTGTTCCCGTTGCCGCCGTTGCCGCCGACGCCTGCCAGGATGGTGGCATGCTGATCGGCCAGGAGCTGCGTATATTGTGTTGCGGTCGTACCCGCATTCACCGTAGCCGTGTCGCCGCCGCTCGTATTTCCTTGATTGCCGTTGGAGGTAGCCGCTCCCCCTGCGCCGCCGGCGCCGCTGGTGATCGCTGCCAGGAAGCCGTTCTGGGCCTGGCTGAAGCCACCGGCTCCACCGCCGCCGGCGTCCCAATCTGCCCCCTGCCAGACGTGATCGCCATTGTGCAGATGGGTCTCTGCCCCGTAGACCGTTTGCACGGGGTCGATATAGGCAACCGGGTTGTAGTTAATGGTGCCTTGATTGATGCCATCGCCGCCGTTGCCGGCATTGGCGTCACCCGCATCCGGGTTGTGGAGATAGATCGTGTCAGACAATTGTGGAATAGGCATTGATATCACTCCTTCTACTTCGTTTGCTTCGTTTCGTCCGAGTTCCTTCTACGGCTTTCCCCTACGGTGTGCGTATTCAGGATGCCACCGCCAGCCAATACAACCGCGGGCTAATATTGCCTGCGATTTAATCTTCGAACTATCTAGATATTCGGTGACGTTCCTTCAGGTGTATACTTGGAGGTGATGGAACGTTGTTTCGTCGTGGCAGGTCGGATGGCCCGGTCATGATCTACGACCTCGCCAAAGCAATGGCCGCCAGGGAGAACCTGTTCGGAGCCGAAAACCATGCATGTTCCGCCGGCAGAACGAGGATGCAGGATGCGGGATCCTGACCTCTCGAACCCGCACGAGGGGAGGCTGCGGCGATGACAGCCAAATGGCTACAGCCCTGGCCGACGGGATGTAGACAAATTGCAGGCTCTGCTTTTCCGACGTTCAGAGGCACAATGATTGAGCAATCAGGGGGCTGAGCAATTCAGGCTGCATACGCGACGCGTTCGGCGGATGCGCGGCCGGCCGCGGAATGGAGACGGTAATGACGGAAATTCGTTCCTTACTGGAAGACTTGCCCAAAGCGAGCACCGACCAAAACCCCGCCTACAACGTGGCCGCAGGGCATCTGGCATTGGTGCCGACCTGGCTTCCATTGGATGTCGCTTCCGGCCAAGCCTATAGTTCAGCCGGCAGCGGCGGTGACGGAATAAGCGAAGGCGTGATCAGCAGCAACGCATTGGCCGTCTTCATGCCGTCCAATGCCGCTATTGCAGGACCGCATTCGGCTGCCGAAGCCTTCCAGGGCAATGAAGCACTCATCAATCAGCATCCCACCGAAATGGCAGGGATTGGCGGGAATGGCGGAAGCGGCAATGTTGCCATCGGCAGCGGCGAGAGCGCCAGTCATGCCGGCACCGGCGGCAATGGCCTCTTCTACGGCGGGCTCGTCAGCACCGAGACCGCGCTCTTTGTCCCCGTCAATACGGCCGTGGCGGCGGGCCCCGGCGCGGAGGCTCACGCCCTGCAATCGAACAACGCGCTGTTCCTGCAGGGCGCAACCCAGATCGGCGGCATGGGGGGCTCAGGCGGAGACCATAATGCTGTGGGCCATGACTCCTTGAGCCCGGGAACGTCACTGACATTGACCGGCGACTTTTATGCGGGCCACGGCGGCAATGGATATTTCGTCGGCAGTATGGTCGATATAAGTATTGCCATCTTCTCACCGATCAACATCGCCATCGGTGCTGCAGGCGGCTCGGCAACGGCTCATCAGACAAACAATGTCATTTTCGATCAGGGCACCGTGCAGATCGCCGGCATCGGCGGCAATGGCGGTGGCTTCAACCTGTCGTCGGACACGATTTTCACCGGCAACCATGCGGGTGGAGGCGGCGGGAACGGATCGTCGACCGGCAGCATGGTCGACGTCAATTTCGGCTATTTCCATCCCATCAACATTGCCGTTCCCGCCGGCGGGACGGCGGATGCCCAACAGATCGATCATGTTCTCTATGACCAGCAGGCGCTCCAGATGGCCGGCATCGGGGGGCATGGCGGAGAGGGCAACCTCACGGACGCCCATTCGGCTCTCGTCGACGACATTCTGGGCTTCATGCACAGCTAGGGCATTTCCATTTTTCCTCGCTATTGCGGACGCAAAACCGTCGCAGATCCTCGGGCAAGCCTGAGGATAGCGGCGAGTGACTGGCGAGGGCTCACCTCCGTCATGTCAGGGCTTGTCCCTGATATCTGCAACGTTCGCGATCGTTCGACACCCATCCAAGGCGTAATGCTGGAAGTGGCGGCCCGGCTTTGCTGGAATTGCCCCTGACAACGCCGTCGTCGATCGTGTACTCTATCGTCGCCGCAGCAGATATCAGGGGCAAGCCCTGACATGACGGAGGAGGGGGGCATCCCGGACGCCCGACTTCGTCTCCTGGGCCACCATGACCTTCTCCGCATTGTCGTCGATTTCGGTCCCGGAGGCCGTAGCCTCCGGCTGGCATCCGTCGGCGCCGGCGCAGTGCTGCCTGCGTGAAAACCATGAGAGCCGGTATTAATACCCAATAGACCCCTAGTTATTCAGTAATCATAAAGGGTTACTGGCGATCTCAGACTTTTGTCGCATTTCGCGCCGGTCGTCTTGCTGTCGAGGTCTGCGGCTGCTTTGCAATGAGATATGGGAACAAAACCGAACCGATCGGCAGCGCGTTCTGTCCAACGGCTCTTTCCTGAATGGATCCGTAGCAGATCGCCTGCCTTTTCAGTGCCTTTGAAAGCTTTGTTGACGCGCTTTCCGTACGTGAATTCGACGAAAACCGGAAAGTCTGCAGCGGCAAGTCGAACCGGCAAGTCGTCGTAGATAAGCTTTCAAAACTGCTCTGCAGGTTCAGTTATCTCTCACCAGGATCTTATAGACTATAAGAATTATCATGAGAGATCAGACTATTGATAGCGGCAATACACTCGTTTTTTATCATGACATGAAGCGAGAACAGGAATAATGTGAATAGCTGTTGGGTTGCAAATCTTCTGGGGAGCACGCAAGTGTCCGACAGTGCTAAATCTAAGCGCCGTACGGGGCGCAATGCACCAACTGTGATCATAATTGAGCATTCTACACTCGCTCGCACCACCGTGGTGAAGCTTCTTGAGCATGAACTTGCCGGGTGGAACTTTATCGACCTGATCTCGACTGAGAGTCTCGACCGGGCTCTTGGAGCCGAGGTACGTTTGATTGCGTTGGATTTGGCCGGCAGGGCTATTGAGAGCACCAGCCTGCGTGACGACCTTGCGGCAATTGCTGCACGTTTTCCGGAGGCTCCTATCACGTTGCTCTCAGGGACTGACGACGTCATCATAGCCAGTCAGGCGCTCAAGATGGGCATGCGCGGCTTTTTCACGACTTCACTGCCCGTTGACATCGCCCTTGCCGGTCTTCGTCTTGTTCTGGCAGGGGGGATATTTTTCCCGCAGCTCATGGGGGCCGCCGCTACAAACGGCTCAAACGAGCATGTTCCTGTCAGAACCGAGGCCGAGAAACGCCTGGATGACAGGACGCAGTACCTGGCGATTGCCGATTTCACTCCCAGGGAAGCGGATGTGCTGGCAGAGTTGCAAAGTGGCTGCTCAAACAAGGTGATCGCAGGAAAACTGAATTTGTCGGGGCATACGGTGAAGATGCACCTGCAGCACATCATGCGCAAGCTGCAGGCGCAGAACCGCACCGAAGTGGTCGCCCGCCTGGTTCAAAGAGCCGCCGGCGGGCCTGACGCCTCGCCGAGTTAGCGGTGTCGGGGCGCTGTCGCAGAGCTTTCGCACCCAGGCGAGCCGACTGCGGTGCTTCGGGCACGAGTCAGTATTTGCCAGAGGAATTGACTCCCCAATCTACGGTTGCTCTGCTACGTTCTGGCCTTATTGGCGGGGAAGGGGCTTCGGCGTGCGCGAGCGATTTTTGCGCGTCAGTGCGCTCATCAAATTGAATAGCCAATATGTCACACCAGCTTCCCACAAGGGATAACTTGTTAACCATTATCTGTTGACTTATATGGCAACACTGACAGAACTATGCGATGCCAATGTTCTCGTATCGATTGGGGGTGGGTTAGATGCGCATGAACAGCCTGAACGGCTCCTTTGTGCATTTCCCCACGTCATTGACTGGCTGGAGAATACGCTTCCGTCCCTCGATCCGGACTTCCACGAAGGAAAGCAGGATCCGATGGAACAAGCTGATGACCTGTTTCACGATTTCGTCAGTGGCGCAGACTTCTCTTACTACGAGAAATCTCACTCGATGTTGCCGACGGAGCCGGGTGTTTGGGAACTAAAGACGTCCGATTTGCGCTTATTTGGATGGTTCGCTTCGAAGGGTGTCTTTGTTGTTGCAGAGATCAACAGTGCGTTCCAATGCAAGCACCATAGTCTCTATGCCGGCTACCGAAACAGTGTCGTGTACAGACGTAACCAACTGAATTTGGATGAACCTAAGTTCATCACGGGAGAATATGAAGATGTCTTATGAACTCAAAATCGACCCGAAGAAGCGGGCCGCCTCGAGGTTCATCGGCAAAGTAAGAAAAGCTCTTGTCAGCGCCGCGATAGACGAGAAGTCCCTGTCAGGGATAAATCAGCAAAAGGTCGCTGCTTCGCTCGGCGTAAACCGCTCTGTTATCAACAGAATGCTTAAGGGGGACGGTAACCTCACTCTGCGTTCTATTGGTGAGTTGGCTTGGGCCTTGGGCTGGGAGCCAGAGTTCACAATGAAGCGACGAGCAGAGCCTAAAGCCGCTACGAACACGCCTCCCGTGGAGCAACCTGCAGTAAGATTTTCTGCAGGATCTACCAAACAGAATGTTACTGTCTACCCGGCGCAAAGTCCCCGCAATGCTTCGTCCTACGTCGAGGCCGCGGAATGAGTGACTTGAGTGCAGATGTCGTCTTTTGCGATGACATAAGGCAGGAGATCACCGGAAAGTTTATATTCATCGGCGTGTATCCCGGCGATCTGGTCCCTGGGCTTCTGCCAGCAGCTTTTCCTATGGGGATGTTCGTGAGGGTGCATGGTCTGCCAGAGGGGACTCACCATTTTCACCTCACCCTAGCTTTTGAGGACGGAGCTACGGTTTTTGAGCAAGAGGGCGAGGCTCAAATTCATGCCTCCGATCTGCCAATGGTCCTGATATTTTCTGGATTTCCAGTTCAGGTCGAGAGGCATGGCAAGTTGCAGGTCAAGCTGAAGGTCGCCGAGCACACGCTTCTCGCTGGACAATTAAAAATCGTTGCTCCTCCTCAGGTAAACGCCTGAGGCCAACCGTGACGCCTCGTGCGGGGCAGGCTTTCGGAAATGTTTCAGAAAGTCTCAGGATCAGATCCATGGTGGCCGATTAACTGAGCTGTTGAATTGGGAGCGGGCCGATTGCATGCGCGAGCGCTATAGAGATCGAATAGCGCCGAGCAAAACGACACAGATCCAGGCGAAAAGTAGAGATTTACCTCCGGCTCTGTAGCTGGGCGGTCGGCGGCAAGCTGAAGTCAAAGGGCTGAGAGACGAGCCGCTTTGTCCAGGGCGCGAGTTGCCCCACCCCTTCTGTCCGGCAGGATAGAGGGGGTATGCGCGACGTGCGCAAACAGGTGGCATTTGCACCCCCACGGCCGGCTTCCCTCATTCGCCCGTATCCGGCCGAAAGCCGATGAACCTGGCTCGGCAGTCCAGCTTCGACCGTTCGCCGGTCTCGCCGCCGTGCCTCTCCAAAGCCGCCGGAGAAGCTCACGGCATGGCTTCTGCTATGCGCAGCAAGGCTGCATATATGATCTCGGGATCATCGGGGGCAACGGCCTTTCGGGCCAGGCCCTCGGCTTTAGCGACAATCTCGTGGGCCGCACGCAATGCCGAGCGCCCATCCGGCGTAAGTTCTGTCGTCAGGACCCTGCCATGGACCGGGTGGGCCGTTCGCTTGACGAGGCCGTCGCGTTCGAGCGTCGCTATGATGGACTGCATCGTCTGCGCGGTCACAAAGGCCCGCCGCGCAAGCTCCGCACTCGACAAGCCCGCGCTGGCCTCAAGCCCCGCCAGCACCGAGTATTGCGGGGTCGTCAATCCGATCTTTCTCAGTTCTGTGTCGAGATGGCCCCGCAGCGCTTGCTGCGCCCGCTTCAGCGCATATCCGAGCGAGCGGTAGGTGTCATTCACCGGTGGATCGATCAAGCTGGACATATCAGTACCCTTATATTATATCAGGCCCCTGACGATACTGCGTCAGGTATAAAAAGGGAAGATACTCATGCCTCGCCTCATTGGACCGGATTTCATCGGGATACAGACCAGGGATCTGGACGCCGCACGGACGTTCTATCAGGACATTGTCGGGCTTACGCCCTCGGCAAAAGCCCCTCCGGGTGCGGTCGTTTTCGAAACGCAGCCTATCCCATTCGCCGTCCGCACGCCGATCGAGGGCTTTGACGACAGCGGCAAGCTAGGGGTTGGCATCGCGATCTGGTTTGGCTGCGACGACGCCGACGAATTGCATGCTCATCTATGCGAGCGCGACGTGCCTATCGCTTTCCCACCGAAGGACGGTCCGTTCGGACGCTATTTCGCCTTCGTCGATCCGTTTGGCTATACGATAACTGCGCATACAGTCCCGGCAAGCTGATAGAAACCGCGTCCAAAATTCCGCTCTTTGTTATCAGGAGTTTTAGGATTGGAGGCCTGTCCGGCACCCCCTCTGTCCTGCCGGACATCTCCCCCACAAGGGGGGAGATTGGCTGGGAGCGCCGGTTTCCCCAAACAAAAACGTTGCAAACTGCACGACGTTAATGACGCGACGAAGGTCGGGCCACTTGTCGATCTCCCCACCTGTGGGGGAGATGTCCGGCAGGACAGAGGGGGGTGCCCGGCCGCGAATAGGCAATATTTGCATCTCTGCCTATGCGGATTACATGGCGCTGACACTCGCGATCATGCAGACGGTGCCACCAACGACGGCTTCTCGTCCCAACGAGACACCCAGCGAATGGGGATGACGAGCCTCAGACAAGCAATGAACTTTCTTCGTCGCTTCGCCCCAGGGTTTCGTCATCCCGGTTCAGATTAACCCGGGTTGCCCGGCACTGGCGTGTTAAGCAGTTGCCGCTCCCGGAGATACGCAATGCCGCTGCCGGCGGCAGCCGATCTCAATAGACCAACTTGGGATACCAATCCGTGCCGCGCCCTCCAGGCGTCATGTCGAGAATGTTCCAGAGCGGCGCGATGTCGACGGCCCCTCGCGGATCCTGTCCTGGATCGGCCGCTTCGGCAGGCATTTCGCCATTGTAGAAGACGCGTATCTCGTCGCCATCCTTCTGGTAGACAGTGAAGCCTGGATTCTCGCCGCCTCTGTCGCCGAGAAGGCCGAGGTCGCGGGCATAGTCGTCGCCAATTGTCTGCACGAAATCGAGATCGCGCCACCCGCGCTCAAGCGCGAACGCCCTCTGCCGCGCCACTGGACTGCGCCCCAGCACCTTGAACGCAACCCGCTGCTTCACGTCGGCGGCGTTTCCATTCACACCGCCGAGAAAGTTCGTGCACATCGGGCATGGCCGTTCACGCTGCGGCCCGTACATCCAGAAATACGTCACCAGGGTATCGTGCTCGCCAAACAGGTCGGCAAGCCCTACCTCGGCGCCATTCTCGTCCTTGAAGCGATAGTCCTTCAGCACGACGGGGCCGGGGGGGAGACGGCGACGCTGCTCGGCAAGGCGGGTAAGGTGACGACGCACCTCGATTTCCTCGGCCAGGAGTGCGGTTCTCGCCTCCGCGTAGGCGCGACTTTCGTTTTCGAACTTCGTCACACGCTTTGCGGCCAGCTCCTTCGCCGGTTTCAACTCGGTCATGTCCATATGCTCGCTCCCTTTGGTCGCAATGGTTCGGGGCACCGCGCTGCTCGCTTTCAGAGCGGCCGGCATGGCGATGGTATCGCCTCGTTCACAACGTGTAAAAGACGTTTGCGGGAGACGGTTTTCGACATCGCCTGCGAATTTTTACCGGAAAACGCATGGAGGGAGAAAAATTTCGCTATTTGGGCGACCGGTGCGCCCAATCGCCGTTACCGTCACCATTACCGTTTCGTATGAATTGCCACTCGATGCCGGTAATGCGCGTCGGCTTGACGATGTGCATGCGTGCCTGCAGCAGCCGGAGGGTGGGAACGAGCTTTTGGGGATCGGCAATCTCTGCAGGGACGGGTCTGCCCATCTCTTGATAATGCAGCTCCATCTCTTCCCGAAAGTCTCTGATATCGAAGGTGTCTACGCCTGCGTTGTACCAGTCAACCAGGATGACATCGCAGACAATATCAAGGCTGCTTGGGTCGTCGGCATCGAGCAAGGGCGGCATTGGCGGACCTTCCGGAGATGGAGTTCATCCTTTAGCGTCCCCCGAGGCAGTCTGTTCTGACACAGTTTCGTCAGATCATTGGCGAAGACATTGGGGCTCGCCACCCAGCACCAAGACGAGCCCCAGCCCCGGTGTTTGTCTCATCTGCGCCCTCCACCGTGACAAGCCGATTAGACGCCCACGTATGAAGCGCAGCAATTCGACCAGTTGGATTAACTCGGCTGTTGGCGGCACGGAGGCCCTGCTTTTGCGAGCTTTTTTACGCCCGGAACCCGGGAATAAACCTGTGGATAAAATCAGAACCGCGCATTGTGATTAGCCTGCCGCGACCACTGGTCTGATGCTGGTGACGGAAGCGCGGCGTTTCGGTGGGCGGGCGGCTCCCCCAACCTCCCTCATTCCTGTGCTCGTCACAGGAATCCAGTCACCGCGCGTCTGCGCGGTGAATGACTCACTCCTGACCCCAAGCGAAAAAGTCTTTCCTGCCCAAAGACTTGGGCGGCTGGATCCCTGTGACGAGCACAGGGATGAGGGGGAGGCGGAGGCGTCTACGCCTCAGGCAAGACCTGAATGGCAGGCAGAAATTCTACCTATACTGACCTTCAGACCGCCTAAACCACCACCCATAGGGGTCATAATCCGCCGCCGCCTTCACCCGAGTCCCGTCCGCAAATGGCGCGTAACTGCCGATCGGATACATCATCGCGCGTGAGCATCCAGCTTCGACTTCTTCGCGCTTGATCTCAACTGGACTTGAGGTTGCAGGGTCAGCTCGTCTTTAACCAGCGCGCCCGGTTTCCGATGAGCCATGTTTCCAGACCTTCGAACATCACTATCCTTTCGTGCAGCCTCGATCCGGAAAGCCGCAGCCGGATCATGGCTCGAGAAGCCGAGCGGCTGATCAAGGAAGGCGGGCACGAGCCCAAACTCCTCGATCTCAGGGATTTGGGCCTCCCATCGTTCGATAATTCAGACTGTTACAACCACCCGGCATTTGCAGGCCTACACGCGGCGATCAGAGATTCGGACGGAGTATTGCTCTGTGTGCCGATCTACAACTGGTCGATCGGAAGTGCGGCCAAAGGCCTGATGGAGGCAACCGGTGCTACTGGCGAAGGCGGGAGGTTATCAGCGTGGTTCGATAAGGTCGTGACCTTCGCCTGTGCAGGGGGCTTGCCCCACAGCTACATGGCTTACGGACCGACAGCGATGTCACTCATGCTCGATTTCAAATGCATCATCAATCCATACGCAGTCTATGCATCGACACGGGATTGGCTGCAGAATGGTGCAATGTCACAGTCTCTCCGTGATCGTCTCGACAAGACATTGGCGGTTAAGATTGAATTGACGCGGTTACTTAGAGCGCGGACCTATAGATCGGGCTGGGAGGTGTGACCTCGTGTCTGCTTGCGGCCTCAAGCGGACGTCAAGTTGCGCTTCCATTATGTGGCAGTCGCAGTCTCGCTCTCAAAACCGTAAGCACGCTGCACAAGAGCGACTCGAATTTCGTATCTGGAGTACCAGTCTTGGCGACCTCGTCGCTGTGCTTCAACATGATCGATGACGCTCTTCCATGCGCGGATACTTTCTTCGTCCTTCCAGAATGATATCAGTATCCCGAAGCCATCCGCGCCGCGGGCGCTTTCGAAGCCAAGATAACCCGGTTGTTGCGCTGCAAGTTTGGTCATTGCGTAACCAATCTCACCATAGTCATCGTTTACATTCGTTCGCTGCGAACTGAAGCTGACCATATAGTATGGTGGTTCCGGTAGGGCGGATGTGTGCATTTGATTTCCTCCGTGTCGTCGGCAGGAGCCACCTAAAGAATACACTCTGCCCCAATTGCGGCGATATCGCTAAATCTGCTTCTGGTACGAAGCGGCCACGGATCCTGGCCGCCTCTGCCGCCGAATTCCGCAAACCCGCCATTCCCACTTTAACCATACGGATCATAGTCCACCGCCGCCTTCACCCCGGTCCCCGCCGGGTGACGAACCTTCTTGGCCACCGGCTGCGCGAATGTCAGCGCCAGCGCATCGCCCTCGTTGGGTGAGGGCAGGCCGCGCTCCTTCATGTCTTCCTTGCTTTCGAGCTGGATCTTGCCATCCAGCCGCGCCACGGTCTCCGGCCCGACCAGATCCTGATAGAGCACCTCGTTGGCGGGGTCGATCGCGCCGCCGGCCTTCAGCCAGCGCTTCATCTGGCCCCAGATATAGGCGCGCATATTGTAATAGCCGGGGTCCAGCACCTTCGTTGAACCGAACCAGACGAGCTGCCAGGAGCGGCCCATGACGGTGCCGGCGCTGGCGATGCCGGTGCCGTAGCCGGCATCCACGAAGACGGCGTCGGCCTCATATTCATCCTCCAGCCGGGCGATGAGATTGGCGATCTCGATATCGTTGTCGTTGCGGGGAATGGTGGCCAGCCGCTTCGAATAAAGCCCCTGGCGCAGCATGATCACCGTCGGGTCGTCGCCCGTCCAGGCGGGATCGACGCCCAATATGACCGGCGCGAAGGCGTATTGCTCGGAGCGCAGGTGCACGCTGCGCGCCCGGTCGGCATCGTCGGCGGAGATGAACTGCATGGCGGACTGGCTCGGAAACTGGCCGCGCACGCGCACCTTGACGATATCGCTATCCTCGCCGTGATCGTCCACGAGACGTTGAAGGAACTGCTTGTTGGTGCCGGGCACCGTGCGGCTGTCGATCTGCCTTCCCACCCAGCGGTGGCGGAAGCGGCGGAAGCATTCGCGGAAGCGGCCGCTGTTTCTGGTCGGGTTGCCGAAGACGATCCAGATGATGATGGTGTCTTCGTCGGTCAGGGCGCCTTCGGCCACTTCCCAGACCTTGTCATGGATCTTGGAGGCCTCGTCGAAGAGCAGCAGGATGATGCGGCCCTTGTTGTGCAGGCCGGCAAAGGCCTCCGTATTGTGCTCGCTCCAGGAGATGAAATCCTGCCGCCAGCTTTCGCTGCGATCAGGGTCGCGCGACTTGATGGACATGGCCTGCTGATCGAACCAGTGGGCGGTGATCGAGAGCCGGAACCATTTGCCGATCTCGGGCGCCGTCTTGGTGCGCAACTGGCCCTCGGTATTGGCGGTCGTGACCACCTTGCAATCGGCAAAACAGGACATCGCCCAGTTCGACAGCATGCCCATCTCCGCCGATTTGCCGATGCCGTGGCCGGAGGCGACGGATATCTGCAGCGGCTGGTAGCGGGTTTCGGGGTCGGCAAGATGGGCGCCGATCAGGTCGTTGATCTCGTCCTGCCAGGGGCGCGGGCCGTCATAACCTTTGAGTTCGCCCATGCCCCAGTCCCAGGCAAGCCGGCTCCAGCGCTTCGGGCTGAAGCGGCAGGCGGCGGCAAGCTCGATGATCTCGTCATTGGGATCGCGGCTTTCGCTGAATGAGGGCAGGGGCTTTTGCGGCATCATGGGCCTATTCCGTGCCACCATCATTGCCCCCGCTGCGCCTTTGCGCCCGCTCCAGCCGCTCGGCAAGCGCGGAGAGGCCCTTGTGCTCGACGATCTCCTTGAAAGCGTTGATGCGGATATGCTTGCCGATCAGCTCCAGCCGGCGTAGCCGCTCGGCGAATTTCACCTTCTTCACATGGCCGATTTCGCGGCGGTCCTTGCCTGTGCCCTCGTAGAGCGCGGAGATTTCGACATCCGTCACCAGCCCCTGCCGCCAGATGGCAGGCCATTCCTGGATCGGCTTGAGATCGCCATTCTCGTCATAGAGATCGCCGATATCGGCCTCGGCTTCGGCGGCGAGCCGCGTCAGCAGCCAGTCCGCATCGATCCGGGTGCGCTCGGAACGATCCGCCTTCGCCTCCGCGATGGCTGCTGCGATTTCAGGTTTCTTCAGGAGCCTGCAGGCAATCTCCTTGGCTCCGCGCGGGGAATAGCCTGCCCTTATCGCCGCCTGCGCGCCGATGGGATCGACGAGATATTCTTCCACAAAGCGCTGCTGCCGCGCCGTCAGTTCGCTCATGTCGCTACACCTCGGTTTGCGGGCAGCCATAACCGGGAAAAGGTTGGCGCGGTGAACGGGCGGGTGGACTTGCTCAGGAGACGGCGCGGGCCTGCATCCTGCGGCGTGCCATGTCTCGGAATAGAGCGGATTTCAGCGTCGCCCCTGTTGAAATTTACCCTTTGTTCATCGCTTTTCCCGATCGTTAATCGACTTTGACGCACGCGACGTTTTCCTGAACTGCCGGTGAGGCGGAACGGCGAATCGTGAATGGAAATTTGTGAACGCAGGCGGGAACCTTTTCGGAAGCCTCGCGTTTGGTGCCTCAGCCGCTTTTTGTCCAAAGCCATCAGGAGGAAAATGGGTCGATCAACCTATCTCAAAGCCGGTATCTCGCCGCGGAATACAATCGTAATTTGTATATCCAAATATTAATCACCTGATCAAACGACATGAAAAACTATTCTCTGCCGGGGCGCATTGAATTGACTGGAGATCTGTTAGAATAGAGGAGCTTGCTGATGCTTGAAAAGCTTAAGAATGCCATCGGTGTATCCGAGAAGGCTCATCGAGACAGGGAAATCAGCAGAATTGGCTACAGCGAAGAGCCTTCCAGACTGGTCGTCGAATTTTCCGACGGCAGCATGCATACCCATGTCGATGTCATCGAAGGGCACATTGTCGGCCTGCGCATCGCCGAGGACAAGCTGGATTTCTACGAATCCCAGATCGAGCCGTCGAACCGTCCGCTGGAAACCGAAGGTGCAGGGCGGGGATGAGCCCCGGTAACGGGCAAGGGGGACATCACGGGCAAGAGGGCCAGCTAGGGACGCGGCATGAATACGCGGCAAATGCTGCGCCCGGCCCGCGCGGGGCGCAGCCTGAGGATTCCGGTGCCCGTTCAAGCGTGGCGACGATCGAGCTCGCCTCGCATCTGATCAGGGAGATCACCTATGATCCCGCGACACAGATCCTCGAAGTCGAGCACCGCCTGAAAGGCCGCCGCCGCTATTTCGACGTGCCGCCCGCCGTCGTCCTGAACCTGATCACCGCGCCATCGCCCGGCTGGTATTACACGCAGCACATCCGCGATGCCTTCCCCCGCGACGAAGGAGCCCACTGGCACTTTTCGTTTTCCTGGCGTCGCTCCCGGAGCCATCATCACTGAACTCGTCCATTCTAATCGGCATCATATCCGGCTGCCGCGAAATAGTTGGCGTTTTCAATGAGTTGAAGTCGAGGCTGTAAGGCGGCTGGAAAAGCAGTCGGCAACCGGCACCTTCGATGGCTTGCCTGACAGCAGGTTGGCCATAGTCGCGATCCCGTTTTCAAGCACGTATTCTCGGCCGCGCGTCCGGGACTTGCGGGCTTGAACGGCGACTTCTTCAACGTGTTCAGCGGCACGAACGGTACCTCGCCGGTCTCGGCGGAGGGGTCTTGGGAAAAGACAGGCTTTGCCTCTTGATGGATAGTCAATATACATTATATGTAACTGTATATTGATAATTGGAGTGTTTCCGATGCCTGTCGTAAAGATCACGGATAATCTTTCGGTGTCCGACCAGCCTGAGCCTGCGATCTTCGGCGACTTCGCCGAGCAAGGCTTTGCTGTTGTTGTGAATGCCAGGCCGGACGGCGAAGAACCCGGCCAACCCGGCAATATCGCGGAGGCTGCCGCCGCTTGGTCGGCCGGCCTCAACTATGCCTTCATACCCGTCACCGGTCCGACCATCACTGCTGCGGATATCCGCGCCTTTCAGAAAGCGCTGTCGGATGCGGGCGCGCCGGTGCTTGCCCACTGTAAGAGCGGAACGCGCGCTCTGACACTTTACGCGCTTGGTGAAGTTCGCGACGGGCGGATGAAGCGCGAAGATGTGGAGAGCTTCGGCAGAAACTTCGGCTTCGATCTTTCCGGTGCGGCGCGCTGGCTCGAGCGCGAGGATGCACGCGTCCCAAGGGTCGAAGGCTTCTACGATGCCCGTACCGGCAGCATTCAGTATGTCGTGAGCGATCCTGTAACGAAGGCCTGCGCCATCATCGATCCCGTGCTCGACTTCGACGAGAAGTCCGGCGCGACGGCAACCGTCAGTGCCGACGCAATCCTCGATCATGTCCGCGGCGAGGGGCTTGAAGTCGAATGGATCCTCGACACCCACCCGCATGCCGACCATTTCTCGGCCGCCTCCTACCTCAAGGAGAAGACCGGCGCGCCGACGGCCATCGGCGCCCATGTCGTCGATGTGCAGCGGCTATGGAAGGACATCTACAATCTGCCGGAGTTTGCGGCCGACGGCTCTCAATGGGACCGGCTGTTCGAAGACGGCGACACGTTCAGGATCGGCGGGATGGAAGGTCGCGTGTTGTTCTCGCCCGGCCATACACTTGCCTCCATAACCTATGTCATAGGCGACGCCGCCTTCATCAACGACACGCTGTTCATGCCGGATTCCGGCACGGCCCGCGCCGATTTCCCCGGCGGGAACGCGCAACTTCTCTGGACCTCGATCCAGCGCATCCTCGCATTACCGGACGAGACGCGTCTGTTCACCGGCCACGACTACCAGCCGGAAGGGCGAAACGCGAAATGGGAGAGTACGGTCGGCGAGCAGAAGCGGGCCAACCCCCATATCGCCGGCATGAGCGAGGCAGATTTTATCGTGGCCCGCGAAGCACGCGATAGAACACTGCCGATGCCGAAGCTGATCCTCCACGCGCTGCAGGTGAACATGAGCGGCGGCCGCCTGCCGGAACCGGAGGATAACGGCCGACGATACCTCAAATTCCCGCTTAACGCGCTGGAGGGTGCGGCATGGTGACGGAGGCGAGATCGACACGTGTGGTCGTGCCGCCTGAAGAGATGGCCGGCCGGGCAGGCGAGGTCGCGATACTGTTGAAGGTGTTGGCGCATCCGGTGCGGCTGATGCTTGCCTGCACACTGGCCGAGGGCGAATATTCCGTCGGCGGGCTGGAGGAAAAACTCGACATCCATCAGCCCACGCTTTCCCAGCAGCTCGGCGTACTGCGCGATGCCGGAGTCGTGGAGACACGACGGGAGGCCAAGCAGATTTTCTATCGTCTGACGGAAGAGAAGGCGGCTCAGCTCATTCAGGCGCTCTACGCTATCTTCTGCCAGCCGGAGGAGCGGGCATGACCGCCTATCTGCCTTCGCTCTTCGGGGGTATGCTGCTCGGCCTGTCGGCGGTCCTGCTCCTGCTCGTCAACGGCCGGATCGCCGGCATCAGCGGTATTCTCGGCAATCTGCTCGGAGCGCGTAATGCGGCAGCCGGCATTGCCTTCGTCATCGGCCTTCTCGCTGGTCCGTTCCTCTACGCCGCAGTGCTCGGAGATCTCCCGGCCATGACGGTCACCGCCTCATGGCCTGCCGTCCTTCTTGCTGGGCTGCTGGTCGGCATCGGCACGCGGATGGGCTCCGGCTGCACCTCCGGTCACGGCATTCTTGGCCTGGCACGCTTCTCGAAGCGCTCGCTCGCGGCGACGGCCACCTTTCTCGTCGCAGGAATTATATCGGCAACGACCATGGGAGTATTCGGATGAACGCCGCACGGCCTGCAGTCGCTCTTGTAGCGGGCGCAATCTTCGGCTTCGGCTTGTCGCTCTCCGGCATGGTGGATCCCGCGCGCGTTCTCGGCTTCCTCGACATCGCGAGCGGGCATTGGGATCCAAGCCTGATGTTCGTGCTCGGCGGTGCGGTGCTCGTTACCGTGCCGGGCATGATGATTCAGCGCGGGATGGTAAAACCGGTTCTCGACCGGCGGTTCCATCTGCCCGAGAAGACCGCTATTGATGCTCCGCTCCTGTTCGGATCAGCCCTCTTCGGCATCGGCTGGGGCCTTGCCGGTTTCTGTCCTGGGCCGGCCATCTCGGCGCTTGCGACGGGATCGTTGCCTGTCGTCCTGTTCGTCGCCGCAATGGCCGCCGGCATGATCCTGCACGACCGGTTTCTTTCAGCGAGCCCGCGATGACGACCGCGTCCATCCTCGCGGCGGTTGGCTCCGGGGGGCTCGTCGGCTTCACGCTGGGGCTGATCGGCGGCGGTGGCTCGATCCTCGCCACGCCGCTGCTTCTTTACGCGGTCGGTGTCGCCAATCCGCATGTTGCGATCGGCACGGGCGCGCTTGCCGTCTCGGTCAATGCCTATGCCAATCTCGCAAATCACGCCCGCAAGGGGCATGTATGGTGGCGCTGCGCCATCGTCTTCGCCCTGATCGGCACCGCCGGCGCGATACTGGGTTCCAGCCTGGGACTTCTTGTCGATGGTAAGAACCTGCTGCTCCTGTTCGGCCTGGTGATGGTCGCGGTGGGATTGCTCATGCTGCGCCCACGCCGCGACACGGGAGCAGAGCCGCGTCCGGTCGATCTGCGTATGTGCCTCGTCACCGCCACGGCGGCCATAGCCACCGGCGCGGCATCCGGCTTCTTCGGCATCGGCGGCGGGTTTCTCATCGTGCCGGCGCTGATCTTCGCCACCGGCATGCCGACCATCAGCGCCATTGGTTCCTCCCTGCTGGCCGTCGGAACCTTCGGCCTTGCCACCGCGCTCAACTATGCGCGGGCCGGTCTGGTTGACTGGCCGCTGGCCATCGAGTTCATCCTGGGCGGTGTCATCGGCGGCGCGTTCGGCATGCTCATAGCCACCCGCCTCTCGACCAGCAAAACGGCCTTAAACCGGATTTTCGCTGCACTCGTGTTGGTCGTCGCGGTTTACGTCATCCTTAGAAATGCTCCGCGCCTCATGTGATGGACATGGTCCTCGACATTCGGAAGCCTTCGCGAAGGCGGCCACAATTTGTTTGCCGAAAGCGGAACGAGATCCTTGGGATTCGGCGAATTTGGATGGCTAACGGCGGCGATGTCGGCTGTTCGGCGGTGAGATGAGCGACAGCTAACCGGTCGCTCCGAACGGCCAGCCGCTCGGCGGACCGACCGGTCGCAGCCATTCTCACGTGCATCCTTGCGGTGGCGGTTCAGCTTGCGATTATCTTCATTCCCGGCTCGAAGGACGCCAATAGGTTCGGGGAAGTGGATGAGGGCACATTGCTGCCGGCATGGCTGTGAAACACGCTAAGTCATTGATCCTGAATAAGTGACCCAGGAAAGCGAAAAAACTTTTATATTTTTTTCCGTCATCCGGCGCTCTGTCCCAATTTGAATTTCTTTACGCGTATTTTTAGGGATAAGTGGATCACTTATTCAGAATCAATGACTTAGCCCGGATTTTGGCCGTTTTTGCCGCATTATTCCAAATTCTTATTCATGATCAAAGGGTTAGTGGTGAGAGGAAGGGGAATGTGACCCGGTTGCTGGGCTTTTTTGGCTCTACTCGGCGCCGAACCCGCCCTCCGGCCAGGCCCGAAATGCTTGATGCCTATAGTTACGATATTGCTAATTCAATGATAGATAGCATTCTGCCCAAGTGAAAAGACAACTTGGGAAGGCGGTAAATCCTTATTTCGAAGCGTCTTTCTTTGCCCTGAACTGTCGCTCACTGCGGGTGCTCTTTCCCCGTTATTTCAAATATGCTACTATAAAGTGAGTTAGGGAGGGTAACATGCGTATCTTCGTTCTGCTCATCGCCATAGGCCTCAGCGTATCGACCTTCGCCGTCGTTCCGCCAGCTGCGGTGGCGGGGCCATGCGACCCGAGTGTCGGTAACTGCTAGCCAGAAAAATCCGGATCCACCGGCACTGACTGGTTCGGTTTGAGAACCTGCGAACGCCACTATCTCTGGAGAGGCGGATGGATGATCCTTGGCCGGCGGATATCCCGTGGTCGCTCTGGAACTACCAGGGCCTGACCCTTAGCGACATGCCGCAACTGCCCATGATGGGCGTCCGGTTCGAGCCCGCTTTCCTTTACGCTTTCGCTTTCGGCTGTTTTTTCGTGGCTTTCTTTTCCTGGCCGCGGTTCAAGGCGAGGGGGCGGAATATCAATGCCACCTCGGAAGCGCTGCGCGATTTCGACCCGACGGATCTCGGCGGCCAGAATTCGCTGCACAGGGCCTATTTCATCTATGCCGGCGCGATGCTCATCATCTACGTATCGCTCACCTTCTTCGGCAAGCTGATCTTCCAGGCGACACAGATGATCCCCGTTGCCGGCATTTCCGTCGATATTGCCGAATTGAAATTCGACAGTCCGCAATGGCCGCTGACGCTTGCCTTCGCGTTTGCGGGGCTTGCGGATCTCTTGCCACCGGTGCGGATCGCCGAGGAGTGGCTGCGCAATCGCGCCTACCGGGCAGCCGGCATTCCCGTGCGGATCGAACAAACCACGCGCAGCCTCATCGCCACGCTGGAGGAACCGCCGGCGCGCAACGGCGAGCGCCGGGAGCATTTACGCAACAGGGGCAGGGGTTCGCTTGCCGAGATGCTGGAGAGCTTTCGCAAGACGTGGAGAGACCAGATCGATGGCAATCCACGCGTCAGGCGGCTGCTCGGAAAGCGGACGTCTCGAACCCGCGAGCTGCTATCGCTGCTGTCGCAGCTGGAGCTCCTGATCGTCTGGGCAAAAACCACGCGCGGCAGCTGGCCGGGTGCGGAGGTTTCAGCCCGTGTGCGCGAGACTGAGACCAAATTCGTCGATAAGGCCGATGCCCTGCTGAACAGCTTTCAGAGCCGGCTGCAGGAAACCGCCGATTCCAAGGCCAGCGATCCGGCCAATGCCGCCAATCCCGATCTGGATGCGAGCGAGGCCCGGTTCGACGATCATATCTCTGATGTCATGAAGCAGGCGGCTTCGTTCCGTTTCGAACTGGTGACGCTGCTGGCGATCTTCCTCGAGCGCGATCCGGATTTTCGCAGGCCGGCCAGGGCGCCGAAGCCCGGCCTGGCGCATCCGATCGATGCGCTTGCCGATCTGCTGCTCGAAACCGACCGGCCGGATGCTGTCGGCAGTGGGCCGGAGGCGGGGCTGCTGCTCTCGCTCATCCCGGTTTTCATCCTGTTTGCCGCCAGCGCCTGGCAGGGCGCGCAGGAGCTTGTCAGCCAATATGTGGAGACGACGAACCTCGCCGGCGTGCTGCTGACGGCACTGCTGGAAACCTTGAAGATCGCCTCGCTGACCTGGCTGCCGCTTCTGGCGGCCTTTTCGCTGCGTCAATACCGGTGGGATACGAAGGATTGGGTCGGCGCCCAGCAGGATTGGGCCTATAGGGATTCCTCGCGCCTGTCGCAGATAATGGGCTGCCTTGCGCTTGCGCTCGCCGCTTCGGTCATCGGGCTGACCGGCGTTGCGATGCTGCGGGCCTTTTCCATCGCCCAGAATGCGAATTTTTTCAACGCGCTGCTCTTCGGCGGGTCGGCCCCCTTCATGCTCTATTATCCGACCCTTGCCGTCACTCTTCTCCCCATGGTGCCGATATGCCTGGCTGCGGCCGATGCGCGGGCGCATGGAAGGCCGGTCCTTGGCCATGCCATTCTCTGCGCCGCTTCGGTGCTGGTGCTTTCCATCGCCCATAGCTGGTTCTGGGATCCCGGCTGGCCGGGCGAGTGTTTCAGAGCGGAGACAATTGCGACCGCAGCATGCAGCCGGCGATCGGATACGCTGAGCCGGCTTATCCTGACGGTCCTGGCGTTCCTTGCAAGCTGGAACCTCGGCCGCCCCGGCTTCAGCCGAACGCGGCGATGGATCAACCGAAAGCAGGCGGAGCTTGCCTGCGCTGTCATCATGGCCGCCACCTTTGCGCTGAGCACGCCCGTTTTCGCTCGCGACGTGCGCGTCGGCTTCCGCGACAATATCGAGCCGTTTTCCTATCTGGTCGATGATTCCAACGGAAAGGCGCATCATATCGGCTACCTTGCGGACCTCTGCCACGAGATATTCTCGGTCGGCGAATATACGATCGAGGAAGTGTCGGTCACGACGGCCGAACGCTTCAAGCTGGTGAACGGGGAGACGGTCGGCGGCAAGAAGCCCGTCGAGGTTCTTTGCGACACAGTGACCATGCGCTTTGCCGGGGCATCATTCAGCGCCAACGGCGATTCAGGCGGCGATGCCGATGGCCGGTCCAAACGCGACCGCAACAGCATCTACTCGCCGATCGTCTTTGCCTCCGGCGTTTCCTATCTCGTCCGGTACTCGCGAGATGCGACGGCGTACTCCGGCGATGTCGCGATCGGTTATGTTTCGGCGACAACGGCCGCAGATGTTGCCTTCAAGAGCTGCCAGGTCGACTTCTTCAGGGCGCTGGCGCCGAACCAGAGAAAGGCGATTTACGAGCGGTGCCGTTTCCTAGATGCGGCGGCGGCGGCCAGGAGCAGGATCGAGATGCTGCTGCCCGACAATCCCGGCCCGGGTGCTTCTGCCCCGGCATCGCCTGAAAAGGCGATGCCAAGTGATATCAGCGCATCGCCTGAAAAGGCGATGCCAAGTGATATCAGCGTATCGCCCGAAAACGCGCCGCCAATCGATATCAGGCCATCGCTCGAGAAGGCGCTGCGAAGCGCGCAGATCCTCGCGGACCTTCCGATCCAGCCGGATACGACATCCTTTCGGCCGCTGCCGTCCCAGGAGATGGCGCGCAATCTCATCACCACAGTGAAGGAATTTTGCCCGCCAGCCCCGAAGACGGCGGGCGGCGAGGCCGAGCCGCCGATTGTCCTCTGCGACGCGGCACTGAAGGCTGATCCGGTCAAGCTCGTATCCGCCGTCACCGATCCGCTTTGCCCGTCAGCCAATCCTCCCGAGAAGAAGCCACTCAGCGAGGCTGACAAGAAAAAGAGATCCTGGCGTGAATATCATTTCTGCCCGATGAGGGATTACGGGGATCTCATCCAGTGGTTCTGCAGCCCGAATCCCGGACTGAGGCCGATCTTCATGGGCGATCGGGAGTTGATCCTCGGCAAGCTCGACAGCTGGAACGCCCGCAATGCGCCCTGCGCGGTGGAGCAGCTGATTGGCGCCGAATATCTGACCTACGAACCCTATGCGCTTCTCGTCAACAGAAGCGATCCGGAGCTGGTGCAATTCGTGCAGACGCGCGTCTACCAGATCTTTTCCCACCGCGCGACGGCAACGGCGCGCTTCGCCTCCTATTTTCCCAAGCGCAGCATGTCTCCCGCGCTCGCCTATCTCTACCTCCTGAACGCGGTCGATCCGGAGCAGGGCTATCTCGTTCCCTGCGGCCCGCCCGACAAGGCGCATAGCGAGGCGGCAGGCCTGCCTTCAGCGGCGCCTGGTGCTGCTGCCGGCATCACGTCCTGCGCAGACAAGGCAGCCGAACAGAAGCCGCCGTGATGGGTGCATGGCTGGCGGCTGCGGGCGACAGGGCACGAGCGATGCTGTCTTCGGTGCTGCACGCCTCGGGGATCGTGGAGTGGATTGAGCCTCGCGCTTCAAAGCCGTTCGAAGCGGAAATTGCGGATGCGACCGCTGTTCATCAGCATACCGGTGACCCGGCCGTCTGCGTCGCGGGTGAAGGTGAAGCGGTCGCCATCACCGAGAAAATGGTCCGGAGCGACGGCTGTCAGTGTGATTTCCTGGGACTTCACTGATTTGAACGCCAGACCCGCCTCCGTCACGTTCACCTCATAGGGCATGTCGTTTTCGACCGGACGATAGCAGCCGGCCAGATCGGCAAGTTCCTTTGACGAAGGCGTATATGCCGGCAATCGCCGGTATTGGTATCTGCGCTTGCCGTCGAGATAGGACGTCAGCTCGGTCGCCGGCTGACCTTCCTGTTGCTCCAGCTCGATTTCATAGTTCGGGAAATCGCTGAAACGGAAACGACGGTCATCCACCGCCTCAAGGGCATAGCGGCCATATTCGATGTCATAGCCTACCAGCAACTTTCCTTCATGCGTCGCAAGGCGGGCGACCCCGCCGGCCAGTCGCGGCTCGGTGTAATAGCCTGTGAGCAGTTCCAACGCATTCGCATCGGGTTGTGAGAACGTGTTCGGCGCAGGCTCTTGTACCGGCTGCAACACATCCGCGAGATAGATATCGGCGATCCCACGAGCGAGGTCGCTCGGCACGATCGACCCGAGATTGGCAAGGATCGCCACGGAGAAATGCTGCTCGGGAAAGCGGATGAGATCGGAGCGGAAGCCGGCATCGCCGCCGGTATGTTCGACGATCCTCACACCGCGATAGGTACCGATGCCGAGGCCCGAGGCATAGCCGATTTCACTGCCATCATTCAGCCGGCCGCGTTCGAGCATCCCTGCGATGACGTCAGGCCCTCCCACACGCGCATGGTAGAAATTTTCGTCCCAAAGTGCGAGATCTTCGACCGTGGTCAGCAGGCTGGTCGCGCCCACAGTGTCGAAATTGGTGTTCGAGATCTCTACCCCCAACTCCGTCTTCACATAACCGTCGGCGACATTCCTGACGACCTCGGCATAGTTGTCGCGAAAGAACGTGTGGCGCATGCCGAGGGGTTCGAAAATCCGGGCCGAGGTGAAGGCACGCAGGGACTGTCCGCTGACCGTCTTCACGACTTGCGCCAGCAGGGCATAACCCGTGTTGCAATAGAGATGTTCGTCGCCCGGCTGGAAATTCAGATCCTGCTGGCGGGAGACGACGGCGAGGATGTCGTCGTCGGTGATCAGGTCCCTGGAGTAACGCCAGCCTGCAAGCGACAGCAATTCCCAATGATCGCGGATGCCGCTGGTATGGTGCAGCAGATGTCGAAGCGTGATCGGCACGCCGAAATCAGGCAGGTCGGGCACGTATTTCCGCACAGCGTCATCAAGCGACAATTTTCCTTCTGATGACAGCAGCAGGATTGCAAATGCCGTGAACTGTTTGGAGACGGATGCCGAATGAAAGACAGTGGCCGGCCCGATCGCGATGCCATGGGCCAGATTGGCCATGCCGAAGCCGCGCTTATAGACAAGATTGCCATCGCGCATGACCGCAACCGCGCAGCCGGGCGAATCCTGGTTGTTCCAGGTCTCGAACAGTTGATCGACGCGTTCGGCTTCCGTCATCCGTGCCTCCCAAACCATTTCCGATGGCAGGGAAGCGGAGGGCTGGGGAAATTGCAAGGTGCGGAAAATGAAAAAAACGGCGGCGTCGCCACTGCCGGTGAACGTCACGTCCAGACTTTCTGGTCGTGGGAACCTCCAATGTAGTTTCCATGGAAACTTCCGTTGCTTGTCCATGGATAGGCGGTCACAGATCGGGGTGGCGAAGACGACATGGAGCCCGTTCCGCGGTCTCAGCTCCCTCGATCTGTCCGGCCGATGGTACCGATGCCGGCGAGGATCAGGTCGATGCCGGCGAGGAATTGCTCGCGGTCGTCATGGTCGCTGAGCTTCGTCGCCAGATGATGCACGAAGGGGTATCGGGCCGGGTCTAGCTCGGTCCAGCTTGCGGCGACGGCGCCGAGGGCGGCTGACCTGTCCGTGCCTTGCGGCAGCAGGCGGGCATTGGCGGCATTCTGTCCGGCAACGCCGAGGATGTAATTGACGAGCGCCGAGCCTGCATTGAACAGCGCCTCTTCGGGAACGCCAAGCGCCTGCAGCCTGCCGCCGATCGCTTCGAAGATCTCCAGCATCGCCGCCTGCCACGGTTCGCGAAAAAGATGAGTGCCGACCCAGGGGTGGGCGTCGATGGCGTCAAACAGGCCGAGGGCAAAGGCGCGGATCGCCTGATCCGGCCCGGCATCTGCCGCGACATCGGTCACGACGCGGCCGATGATGGCGTCGGTGGCGGCGGTCAGCAATTCGTTCTTGTCGGCGACATGCCAGTAGATCGCCCCGCTGCCTGTTGAGAGACGCGCCGCAAGCGCGCGGAAGGTCAGGGCATTTTCGCCGTCGGCATCGAGGATATCGATCGCCGCTTCGACGATCCTTTCCTTCGAGAGGGCATCGGTGCGCCGCTCGCTTCGCCGGGTTCTGGCCTGCTGATTCCTGATTTGCTGATTCCTGTTTTTCATGGGCCGCATCTTGACATGAATGGAACGGCGTTCCAATTATTATCTATGGAACGTTGTTCCAATCATCTTCGGAAAGGAAGACAATGACTGTAAAAGTCACGATCGTCGGGGCAGGCCTCGGCGGCCTTACGCTTGCCCGCGTCCTCGCCGTCAACGGCATAGAGGCCACGATCTATGAGGCGGAGCCTTCGGCTGAGGCCCGCATACAGGGCGGCCAGCTCGATATTCACCCGCATAACGGCCAGCGGGCGCTGGAGGATGCCGGCCTCACAGAAGCGTTCCGCGCCATCATCCATCACGGCGCCCAGGCCTCGCGCGCGCTCGACCGGCATGGCGTGGTGCTGCTGGAGAAGGCCGATGACGGCACGCTCTCGCGCCCGGAAGTGCTGCGCGGCGATCTGCGCCGCATCCTCATCAGTTCCCTGCCTGCGGGCACGATCCAGTGGGGCAAGAAGCTCACCGGCGTTGCAGCACTCGGCGCCGGCCGGCATGAACTCGGCTTTGCCGACGGGACCGGCGTCATCAGCGACCTGCTCGTCGGGGCCGATGGCGCGTGGTCGAAGGTGCGGCCGCTGCTTTCGGATGCAAAGCCCGTCTATGTCGGCACCGCCTATGTCGAGGCCTATCTCCACGATGCCGATATCCGCCATCCGGCAGCGGCGGAAGCGGTCGGCCGCGGCGGGATGTTTGCGCTTTCGCCGGGCAAGGGCATCACCGCCCATCGCGAGGCGGGCGGCGTGCTGCACGCCTATATCCAGATGAACCGCTCGCCCGAATGGATCGCCGGCATCGATTTTTCCGACGCCGCCGCGGCAAAGGCCAGAATCGCCGCGGAATTCGAAGGCTGGGCGCCGGCGCTGACGGCGCTGATCACCGAAAGCGATACGGCGCTCGCCCCGCGCCTGATCCATGCGCTGCCGGATGCGCACCGGTGGCCGCGTCTGCCCGGCGTGACGCTCATCGGCGACGCCGCCCATCTGATGGCGCCATCGGGCGAGGGGGCAAACCTTGCCATGTTCGACGGCGCGGAACTCGCAAAGGCGATCGCCGCGCAGCCCGACAATATCGAGGCAGCGCTTGCCGCCTTCGAGGAGGCGATGTTTGCCCGCAGCGCCATCGAGGCCGAAGGCGCCCGCTTCATCCTGGATCTCTGCGTCGGCGACCGCGCGCCCTATGGGCTGGTCGATTTCTTCGCCGGCAAGCTCGGGCAGGGATGAGGTGCGCTGTTGCGGGAGGGGCGTCGCCGGCGGGTGCTCTGGCGGCGGCTCCGGAAGGGCGGGGTTGGTGTGTCATGGGGCACCCCCCTCTGTCCTGCCGGACATCTCCCCCACAAGGGGGGAGATCGGCAAGTGGCTTGACCTTCGCACATCATTGACGTCCGTGCGGTCTGCAACGCTGATTATTTGGGGAACCGGTGCCTCCAGCCGATCTCCACCCTTGTGGGGGAGATGTCCGGCAGGACAGAGGGGGTGCCTGGGAACGCAAAGGCAGACGCGAAGTGTGCATCAATCCGGTAACTGAGACCTCGACCCTGCAGCCGCACCGCGCCCACACTCTTCCCGGTGCGGCGATGACCCTGTAGAGTGGCCGCACTTGCACCAGATCGTTACCCGGAGGCTCTTATGGCCGAGGTCTTGCTGTTCCACCACGCACAGGGGCTGACCCCTGGCGTGCGCGCATTCGCCGACGACATCAGGGCCGCCGGTCACATCGTGCACACGCCTGACCTCTTCGACGGACGCACGTTCGGAAGCATCGATGATGGGCTTGCCTATATCGGCGAGACCGGATTCGACGAGATGCGGGAGCGCGGCGTCCGCTTCGCCGACGAACTGCCTCCCGGGATCGTCTATGCCGGGTTCTCGTTCGGCGTGCTGCCGGCGCAGAAGCTGGCGCAGACGCGGCCGGGCGCCCGCGGAGCCCTGCTTTTCTATTCCTGCCTGCCGATCAGCGGCACGTGGGCCTTCGGGCCCTGGCCGGACGGCGTACCGGTCCAGATTCACGGCATGGACAAGGACCCTGTCTTCGTCGGCGAGGGTGACATCGATGCCGCCCGCGAGATCGTGGAGAAGGCCGAGGACGCGGAGCTTTTCCTCTATCCCGGCGATCAGCACTATTTCGCCGACAGCTCGCTCCCGTCCTATGACGCGGATGCGACCGCGCTGCTCACGATCAGGGTGCGTGCGTTCCTGAAACGCGTCTGATCCACGCCGGCGCTTGAGCTCAATATAGGCAGCGATTGACCTGTCAGGGCGAAGATGTAGCCTGTGCCCATGCACAACGCGCTGATCGACTATGCCGATCTCATTTCGCTGCTGACGGCCGTCGGCACCTTCATCGCGATCGTCGCGGGTGTCGTCGAACTCATCAAGGCGCGGCGCGAGCATGTCAGGGAGAAAGAGCAGGAGTTCAACAGTTCCTATCTGACGATCAGCGACGCCTACCACCGGCTGCTCGAACTCTCCGTCGCCTATCCTCATCTCGGCATCTTCCCCTGGCAGGAGGAGCCCGCCGACCTCTCACCCGACGACCTCGTCAGGCGCGATATTTTCTACGAGATGATGATCTCGATCTTCGAGCGCGCCTATCTGGAGCGGCACAAGACGCCTGAGATCTCGGAGCATTTCTGGCCGGGGTGGGAGACGTTTTTGCGCCGGCAGATCGAGAAGCCGTCGTTTCGGAAATATTGGGGGATTTTCGATGGGGAGGGGGCGTTCGGGGCTTATGATGCGCGGTTCGAGGCGTTTGCGCGGGGGCTGGATAAGGCTCGTTGAATAGTAGGGATGGCTATTGTTGTGCCGTGTGGCACCCCCCTCTGTCCTGCCGGACATCTCCCCCACAAGGGGGGAGATTGGCTGGAAGCACCGGTTTCCCCAAACTAGCGGCGTTGCAGCCGGCAAACGGTAGAGAGGCGCGAAGGTCAGGCCGCTTGTCGATCTCCCCCCTTGTGGGGGAGATGCCCGGCAGGGCAGAGGGGGGTGCCGGGGAATGCAAGGTAGAATGCGACGGCAAGCCCGATCCGGCATCTGGATCAGGTGCCGGCACCAACCTCTTGTCCCGTGCTCGCCAGGAGCAGCCATCGAAGCTTCCCGCCTTTAAAGTTGACTATAAAAATCAAGTAGCATAGCGAGGACGTCATCTTCCCAGGCTGGAGTCGATCATGACAGTCGCAAACCCTGCGATCGTGCCGATCTTGCGTTCGCTCGTTGGCCAGTATTTCCGGCAGGCTCATACCACCACGGCGCTTGTCGTCCTCGCTGCCATGATAGGGTCAGTCGCTGCTATCGCGTCTCCCTATCTCTTTTCCCGCGCTGTCGATGATCTGTTGAAAGCCGGGGATCATGGCGATGCGCTTGGAACATTGCTTCTGTACGCGCTCCTTTTCGCCATAGCGACCGGGTTTGGCCAGGCGTCCCGTTTCCTGATTTTTCTTTGCGCCGAGCGGCTTTGCTTTATCGCGAATTCTGCTTTTTTTGCCCGCATCCTTCGCAAGAAACCTGCATTCTTCCTGGATCACAATGCAGCCGAGATCGGAAGGGCGCAGCAGCAGGGGGCGCAGACCCTCAACCTCATCACGCAGCTGAGCATTGGCGGTCTGCTGCCCGGTTTCGTCCAGATCGCTTTCAGCGCAGGCCTTCTCGGCCATTTCATAGGCTGGGAAATCGCTCTGATCGTCGTGATCTACGGAGCGGTGGTGATTGGCCTCGATTATATCAGGGTCGGGCGGGTGACGCCGTTCCTCGACAAGGCGATGGAGCGGAGCCAGCAGAACGCGCGGCTTATCGGCAATGCCGTCGCCGTCGTGGACACGCTGCGTCAGACACGCGGCGAACGGTGGATGGCGGAGCGGTTTTCCGCAAGCGCGAGCGATGCCTTCGCGAACTGGCGGCGCTATGCGCTCGCAAGCAGCAGTTTCTCAGCCGTGCTTGGCATTGCGGCCGGGTTCCAGCTTGCAATCACGTTTCTGATCCTCGTTCCCCGCGTTGACGCCGGGCTGCTGTCGGTCGGCTCAGTCGTGCTTTTCAACACGCTGCTCATCCAGCTCAATGAACCCTTCCATCTCGTCGGAATGGCGATCAAGGAAACGGTGGAGGCTGCCGCGCGGTTTCGTCCGCTTGCCGCCATGTGGCATGCTCCGGAAGAGGAAGATCCTGCAGATCCGATCGCCTATCGCCCATCGCAGGGGGCAGTCGCGTTCGACGATGTGACGTTCCGCTATGACAATGGGCGTGGTGTTGCGAAAACATCATTCGGCATACAAAGGGGAACACCAACTTTCATCATAGGCGAGACGGGCTCGGGCAAGTCCACCATCCTTCGCCTGCTTCTCAAGGCGCTCCAACCTTCCGAGGGGCGCATTCTGGCTGACGGGATCGATCTGGCCCGTATAACCAGCGAAGACTGGTTCGCGCATGTCGGCGTGGTGCCGCAGGACGTGGCGCTTCTCAACGATACGCTTGTGTCAAACATCGTTCTCGGTCGCCCCTTTGATGCGGACCGCCTGCGCGAGGCGGCGCGGCAAGCGTCCATCCTCGATCGTATCGAAGGCATGCCGGATGGTTTCGAGACGGTGGTTGGCGAGCGAGGGCTGAAATTATCGGGCGGCGAACGCCAGCGCATCGCAATCGCAAGGGCACTCTACGGCAAGCCGGCGATCCTCGTCCTCGACGAAGCAAGTTCAGCGCTCGACGAGGACACCGAACGGCAGATCATGGATGGCCTGCGCGATCTTGCCCACGATCTGACCATAGTAGCAGTCACACATCGGATGTCATCCATTCGTCCAGGCGATCAGGTTGTGCGCCTGCCTGTCGTACCGTCAGCGAAATAAGGTGCGCTGGGCAGGAGGGTGGCGACAAGGCTCGTTGAACATCAGGGGTGAGGGATGGTTATTGTTGTGCCGCGGGCACCCCCCTCTGTCCTGCCGGACATCTCCCCCACAAGGGGGGAGATCGACAAGCGGCCTGATCTTCGCACATCACTGACGTCCCGCAGTTTGCAACGCTGCTTGTTTGGGGAAACCGGTGCGCCCAGCCAATCTCCCTCCTTGTGGGGGGTCCGAAGGACGGGTCGAGACCCGTGGCTCGACCCCGGCAGCCCGGCAGGACAGAGGGGGGTGCCGGGGAATGCAACGTAGAATGCGACGGCAAGCTCAATCCGCCATCTGCACAAGGTGCCTATCCGTCAGGTAGCTTCCGCGCGCCACCGCATCCCTCACCACCGTCGGCCGCAGGTCAACGCTCGCGAGTGTCGCCAGCGGCAGCCAATATTGTTTCAGATGCGTCTCGCGGCTCACGACATCATGCCGGTCCAGCGACACGAGGAAATAATGTTCGGCCTGCTGGATGAGCTGGCCGCGATAGCGAAAATGGTTTTCGACGCAGAAGAGGTATTGCGCCTGTCGCACCCTGGCGTTCGTCTCTTCCTCGAACTCCCTGCGCAGCCGCGTCTCGAACGTGTCGCCAGTCTCATATTCGCCGCCGATGAAGGCATAGCAGGAGGATGGGTCGTCGGACGGCTGCTGGACCAGCACCTTTCCATCCTCCACCACGATGCCGGCAACCCTGATCCTCGGTATCTGCCTCATCGCCACGGCCTGAAAGAACCGATCCTGACTGGTTTCCACGACTTTTCCTTCAGATCGAGCCCGTCCTTGACAGGCATTGCGCACCATCAGATCCATGACATAAATCCGCTATAAGCTACTGTGCCATTCCCGCGCAGGTCAAGTTGCACACCAGTGAAACTCCCCGGCGGGGTAGCCGGAATGAGCGTATCGCGAAGATAAAATCTACCAATACGGATTAGCCCAATTCTTGCAATCATCAGGGGTGGTGCAGACATTATTGTCGCGATAAGATCAACATGATCTACCGTTGGGCCGGACCTGTAACCTCGACTTGGAACTTGTTGAAGGTCCAACGTATTGTTTAGCGTTGTTCTACCGATCGAGGGATAAAAAATGTCTTCAGAGTCCACGCGTCTCACATCCGAGGCAATGACACTATCGGCTGCCGCCGTTCTGAACTCACTCATCTCCGTGCTTGGCAACAAGGGTCTGCTTTCTACCGAAGAAGAGCGGGAAGTCTACCGTGCCGCCGCCGAGATGATCGACGAAGCCTCCGGTGAGGATGAGGACGGAACCTACGAGCTGGCGCGTGAGCTGATCGAACTCAGGCTTGCCGATACCTAGGGCATTTCCGTTTTCTGCGGGCCACGGAAAACGCTCTGTTCCTCCTGATCATGCGAGCGCTTCAGCAGTCGAAGCATCGCATGGTGAAAGACGGCGCGCTCTTCTGCCTTCCAGTCGTCAGTCAGCCGCACGAACACCTCTTCCTGCCAATGGTGGGCATCGACAAGCAGTCGCCGGCCCGCCCTGGTGACAGCGACCACGCGCTGGCGGGCATCGCGGGGCGAGGGGGTCATTTCCAGATATCCGGCCTCGACGGCATCCCTGACGAGACGGGAAGCCCCGCTTTGATCGATGCCGATTTCGCGGGCCACGGAATTGATCGTCGCAGGCGCCCGCTTCGAAAGGGAGCAGACCGCCTCGGTGACAAGGACATATCTGCCATTCTGCTCCGTCTGGTGGCTCGCAGGAGCGCTCGAGCGACGGGACCAGTGGCGGACGAATTCGAACAGGGTCTGTCCGGGGCCGCCGGTCTCCTGCAGCGAAGGGGTTTCGTCCCGGTCTTTCATTCGCTGGCGGCCATTTCACGGCAGATGAATGCGAGTTCCAGCGCCGAGCCCAGATCGGGCAATCTCAGCGCTGCCGATACTTTGGCGCCGGTGACGCGAAAGACGGTCGCCACGCGCGTGGGCCCAGCGCTTTCCGGCCATGTGGCATCCTGTTCGACCACCATCAGGCGATCGCTGACCGGATGCCAGGATCGCGCTATGAGTTTGATCCCCGACCGTCCCACCCAGCCGGCGAAGTCGGTGGGCGAGATGGGGCCGGCGCCCTTCGGCCCCAACACGACGATCGGGTCGCTCACTGCGGCTGCAGCCTGCGCCGGATCGCCGTCGTTCACCGCTTCGTGCCAGCGGTTGATTGCATATTCGAGTTCCGTGTCCATTCGGTAAATATATGCGATTCGCATACATATTGCCAGATGGCGTCCAATCGCGCGGCAGGATGACGGAGCAGTCGCCCGAGACCGGAGCTGCAGTGCGGCCGACTTCGCGACACATCCTTACGCGGTGCCGGCCTGCTATGCTTCTATGGCTGTTTAGGGGAGCCGGGAGACCTGGCCGCTCCAGCTTTCCGGCCGCGTGTGCCCGGCTTGGGCGGAACGCTCTTTCCGTACTCGGTCCACCATGCGGTGAGCGCTTCCATCGTGGGACCCAGGCCGCGCGCCTTTGGCGTAATGTCATATTCAACGCGAGGCGGCACTTCCGCAAATACGGTGCGCGAGACGAGCCCGTCCGCTTCGAGTTCACGCAGTTGCGCCGTCAGCATGTGTTGGGTGATGCCGGGAATGGCCTTTCTCAGTTCGCCAAACCTGTAGACCCGCTGATTGAGCAGCCACATGATTTCAAGCTTCCATTTGCCTGACAGCAGCGCGAATGCGCGCCTCATCTCTTCATGCATATTGATTTCTTCTTCAGCCATGGTCTGCTTTTCCATACTAAGTGCAAGTAATTCATCCTACTTGCAAAAATAAATCCTAGTCGACATTTTCCATGCATGCACTTTCCATGCGTGCATCGGGGAGCGCAGTAAAGGCGCCTCTCAAGACAAACCGACAGACTCGAAGAGAGAAGTGTTGCCGCGTGGCCGGCGACAAGGATGAAATCATGCCTGAATATTACCTATACTGGATCAGCACGGCACTTCTGTCCGCGCTCTACCTCATGTCAGCCTATGTCTACGTCACCAGGGGAGGCTGGGTCCGCGAGATTCTGGCAGAGCTCGGATACACGGCTCCCTATCTCGTTGCCTTCATGATCGGCATCAAGGTTCTCGCTCCTGTCGCGATCCTCTCACGCATCAGCGTGCCGCTCAGCGATCTCGCCTATGCCGGGATCTTCTTTCACCTGCTGCTGTCCGGCCTCGCGCATATCGGCGTGCGAAAGCCCGCCGGCGCTCTGCCGGCGGCGATCGGCCTTGCGCTGCTGGTCACCTCATTCGTCACGCAGAACGACGCCCGTGGCGTGCCTTCCCCTTACGTTTTGGCGGCCATGCGCTGACGCCTGTCACCAACCCAGATCAAGGAGACTAAAATGGGTCGACTCAATGGAAAAGTTGCCATCGTCACAGGTGCAAGCCGCGGCATTGGCCGCGCTACAGCAAAGCTGTTTGCGGCCGAAGGCGCAAAGGTCGCAATTCTCTCGCGGACGCCCGAAGGCGTCGAACGTGTCGTCGCAGATATCGTCGAAGCGGGCGGCATTGCGCTCGGTGTCGTCTGCGATGTCGGTGCGGCAGACCAGATCACGGCTGCGGTGGGCAAGGTTGTGGCCGCCTACGGCCGGATCGACATTCTCGTGAACAATGCTTTCGACGGTTCTGCGGTCCTGTCTTCGATCATCGATCTGCCGGTCGAGCAACTGCAGCGGAATTTTGACACCGGGCCGGTCGCGTATCTGCGCTTCATGCAGGCATGCTATCCTCACCTGAAGCAGAGCGGCGAGGGGCGGATTATCAATTTCGGTTCGATGGCCGGTACAGTCGGATTGGCTGGTTATGGTCCCTACAACATGGCCAAGGAGGCGGTGCGCGCGCTGACGCGTACTGCGGCGCGCGAATGGGGCGCCGACAGGATTACCGTGAACAATGTTCTGCCGATCGCCGATACCTGGGGTGCGGCGGCAAAGGATGTTCCGCCGCCGGCCAACGCGCTCGCCCGTTTCGGCTCTCCGGAAGACGACATTGCACCGGTGGTACTTTTTCTCGCGGCCAGGGATTCGCAGTTCATCACCGGCTACAGCCTCACTCCCGACGGCGGCGCGATTATCGACAGCGCCCGTTGATCCGCTCAGGCGCACCATCTTGAATGCGTGCTCCAAAAACCGATTGCGATTTAAAACTAGTCTGGCTATCCTACAGCTGGTTGTACAACGCAATCGGAACCACCGTCGCGCGGCGCCCAAAGGATGCTTTGGGGGGAGGAAGAGGACATGGCCAAACTTGTATTCGGAATGAACGTGTCACTGGACGGGTACATCGACCATGAGGCGTTTGCGCCCGGTCCGGTGCTCTTCCGTCATTTCATCGAGAGCGTGCGCGGCGCCGCGGCCATCGTCTACGGTCGCCGCCTGTACGAGATCATGCGCTATTTTGATGACGACCACGCTGAGTGGGACGCGGCGCGACGCGAGTTTGCGGCGGCGTGGCGGGGCCAGCAGAAGTGGGTCGTATCACGCACGCTGACGTCGGTCGGCCCCAATGCCACGCTTGTCGAGGGGGACCTCGAAACTGCCATACGCGGGTTGAAGGACCGGCTTACCGGGGAAATCGGCATTGGCGGATCGGATCTGGCGCGAAGCCTGACGGACCTTGGCCTCATCGATGAATATCAGCTCTACTTCCACCCGGTCGTGCTCGGCCACGGCACGCCGTTCTTCACCGGCCCCCGGTCGCGGCTTCGCCTTGTGGCCAGCGATCGTATGGACGAGGACGTGATCAGGCTGACCTACGTTCCGGCCTGATCACGCTATGAGCCCGGCGGCCGCGGCCATAGCGACGAAGGTGGTGATGTTGTGCCGTGTGGCCCCCTTGTATCTGCACCTTGATGAATGTGTAGGATTGAAGCGACTGAGCCTCTTGCCGGGTGGCCACCCGGCAAGAGGCGTGGCGGCGTCGCCCGTTCCCCCTTCGGTTACAACCGTGGATGAGCCAGGGATCGTCGCCATCGTCACGTACGACCGAACAGTCGCTCGGTTCCAACCGCACGCACAAGGCAGGTTACCGTGAACAGCATCATATGTGGAGTGGATGTTTCGAAGGACTGGCTGGATGTGTTCATCCGCCCGTTGAGTGTTTCCCGGCGGTTCAGCAACGATGCCGACGGCATTGGTATGTTGGCCGAACTCTGCCGGGCCGAGGCGGTCGAGCTCGTCGTCATGGAGGCGTCGGGCGGTTATGAGCGGCGGGCCTTCCTGTTGTTGTGGGAGATGGGGATCGCCTGTTCGCTCGCCAATGCGCGCAATGTGCGCCGCTTTGCCGAAGCCATGGGCTTTCTGGAAAAGACCGACACGATCGACGCGGCGGTGATTGCTCATTATGCCCAAGTCAAGCCGCTGCGTGCCTTGCCCCCGCCGAAGCCGGCGCAGATGCGGCTGCAGGCGCTGGTGGCGCGGCTGTCGCAGGTCACCGGCGATCTGATCATCCAGAGGCAGCGCAGAGGCGTTGCCAATGATGCACAGGCTCTCGAAAGCCTCGATGAGGTGATCGCGCTTCTGGTGCGTCAGAGCCGCAGGCTGGAAGGCGAGATCGCCTCGATGATCGACGACGATCCGCTCTGGGCCATCCTCAACCAGGCCTTCCGTTCCATCAAAGGTGTTGCCTCGCGCACCGTTGCCCGGCTGATGGCCGAATTGCCCGAGATCGGCCGGATCTCTAACAAGGCGATCGTCAAGCTTGCGGGCCTTGCGCCGATTGCCAACGACAGCGGCAAGAAAAACGGACCACGGCCGGTGCGCGGCGGACGCAGCGGACCGCGCAGCATCCTCTTCCTGGTCGCCGCCATCGCTGCCAGATACGACCCGCATCTGGGCGCCTTCCAGCAACGGTTGCAGGCGGCGGGCAAACCGAAAATGGTCATCCGCATCGCCCTCGCCAGAAAGCTCCTCGTCATTCTCAATGCAAAAGCACGAGACGCGCGAAGGGAATTCCAATATGCAACTTGACACACAAGATAGTCGCTCATCCGCCTGCCGGCACCTTCTCCCCGCTGGGGAGAAGGGGGGCCGCAACGTCTCCGTCCCCTTCGCCCCATCGGGGAGAAGGTGGCCCGAAGGGTCGGATGAGGGGGCCTCACGGCACGCCGGAAGACGAAGAGCCTTCGCCAGGCCCCCGCCGCCATCCCTTTGCCCGCACAACACCTTTTCCGGACCCGAACCTCCCTCCCAGCCCCCACGGGCATGTCCAAGCATCATCATATGGACGTAGGGGATACCACCCGCATACCCCTGATTGCTGTCGTTCGTTCCCGCGCGAAAACTGCCAGAATGCATGTCTTGAAATGCTGCTTCGTGGGGCCGGTTGAGGGGCAGGTCCAGGAGGCTGGTGGACGGGAAAGGGGACGCCGTTTATGCGGAGAATTCGGGTTAGTAGTCTTGAGTACCTGAGCATATATGGTGGAGCGTTGAGTATCTGTCGTGTGCCGTCAGCCTGGAGCGCAGTGCTGGGAACCGCGACTGTCGTATCATCTACGAGTACCGATGGTTCCCTAAGCTTTGCCAATCAGGGCAGCTTTACCGATCCGGGCGGCGCCGTCGTCCCGTCCTCCTTCACAGGCAGTATCACGCAGCCTTCTGCGTCGATCTCATCGGGCGGCATGCAGACGGCCTCGCTACCGCCGACGGCGATATCAGCGCCTTCCGGCGACGGCGGCGCGCAGGACACGTCCACCAAGACGGCGGCGCTCCTCCCGGCGCTGCAGACGACGACCACCACGACCACCACGACAATAGAGCAGACCGTGCTCGGCCCGGATCCGTACCAGGAGGCCGCGAGCCTGCCGCCGGCGCCCACGCTGACGGGCATTACCAGCGATACCGGGACGACAACCACCACCACGTCTCCGCCCGATCCCGCCGCCGGTTCCGGCGCGGCGTCGTTACTCCTTCAGACCTCGATCGCCTCCATCTCGGTGGAGCCGAGCCAGGAGGTTTCCGCCGAGACGCCCGTCGGCTCGGTGGCGCTCACAGCGCCGGCTGCCACTGCGGCGGCGCCCACGCTCAACAAGATCGCGCTCGAAAACCTGAAGCAGGGCAACCCCATCAGCGAATGGGGGCTGGTGGGCGACGGCAACGGCACCATCCAGGGTTTCGCCACCGAAATCAGCACCAATATCGGCCAGACCGTCGATTTCAAGATCGCCACGGATTCCACCCATTACCGCATCGATATCTACCGCATGGGCTATTATGGCGGTATGGGCGCGCGCAAGGTCGACTCGATCGAAAAGTCGCTGACGACGGCGCAGATCCAGCCGCATCCGATCGTCGACATGTCGCTCGGCCTCATCGATTGCGGCAACTGGTCGGTTTCGGCGAGCTGGCAGATCCCCGGCGATGCCGTTTCGGGCGTCTATTTCGCCAAGCTGGTGCGCGAGGACGGCACGGAGGATGCGAGCATCATTCCCTTCGTCGTGCGCGACGATGCGTCCACCAGCAATATCGTCTTCCAGACATCAGATACGACATGGCAGGCCTATAATGCCTGGGGCGGCGCCAGCCTCTATTATGGCGAAGTGCCGGTCGATCCCGCCGACATGATCGGCTACCTGCCGCCGAACTGCAGCTGCGGCCTGACCGCCATCGGCCGCGCCTCGGCCGTCAGCTACAACCGCCCGATCATCACCAATACGAGCCCGATCGGCGGCTCGCACGATTACATCTTCGGCGTCGAATCCTCCGCCATCTCCTGGCTGGAGCAGAACGGCTACGACGTGTCCTATATTTCGGGTGTGGATGCGACGCGCAGCGGCAGCCTGCTGCTGAACCACGATGCCTATCTCTCCGTCGGCCATGACGAATACTGGTCGGCCGAGCAGCGCGCCAATGTCGAGGCCGCGCGTGATGCCGGCGTCAATCTCGCCTTCTGGAGCGGCAACGAGTGCTACTGGAAGGTTCGCTGGGAAAGCAGCATCGACGGCAGCGGCCAGGCCTACCGGACCATGGTCTGCTACAAGGAGACCTGGGGTTCGAGCACGGATCCGAGCAATGTGGGCACCGGCACCTGGCGTGACCCACGCTATGCCGATCCGGGCCAGGAGCCGGAGAATTCGCTGACGGGCACGATGTTCCAGGTGGACAGCTACCGCCAGGATACGATCTCCATCCCCTACGACTATTCGAACCTGCGCTTCTGGCGCAATACCGAAGTCTCCGAGCTGAATGAAGGGGATACCTACAATCTAGTGCAGAACCTGCTCGGCTACGAGTGGGATTCCGATGTCGAGAACGGTTTCCGGCCGGATGGACTGGTCAACCTGTCTCTCTCGTCCATCTCGGTGGAAACCTATCTGCGCGATTACGGCACGACGGTCGGTTCGGCCGTCGCCACCCACAGCCTCACCATGTACCGGGCCGCAAGCGGCGCGCTCGTCTTCGGCGCCGGCACCGTCTTCTGGTCCTGGGGCCTCAGCGACAACCATCAGGGCCAGACGACATCGACCGATCGCAATGTCCAGCAGGCGATGGTCAACATGTTCGCCGACATGGGCATCCAGCCGACCACGCTCGATGCGAGCCTGATCCTTGCGACACAATCGACCGACTTGCTGAAGCCGACCTCGTCGATCAGCTCGCCCATCGTGGGTGCCTCCTTCCTGGAAGGCCAGCACGTGACGATCACGGGCACGGCGCAGGATTTCGGCGGCGGCATCATTGCCGGTGTGGAAGTCTCCACCGATGGCGGCCAGCACTGGTTCAAGGCGACCGGCCGCGAGAGCTGGAGCTATAACTGGGTCGTGCAGGCAAGCGGTACCTATACGATCATGTCGCGCGCCGTCGATGACAGCGTGAACCTCGAAACACCCGCGGCCGGCAAGCAGGTCACCGTCACGCTGCCCACCACACAGGGCCTGTGGACGCTTGCGGAAAAACCGGCGACCGAGGTGGCGATCGATCGCGATCCGGTCGAGCTCGGCCTGCGCTTCCAGGCAACGACGGCCGGCTCCGTGCAGGGCATCCGCTTCTACAAGGGCTTCTACAATATCGGCGAGCATGTCGTCAGCCTCTGGTCCAGCGACGGGACGCTGCTGGCAACGGGCGTATCGACGAATGAATCGCTCTCCGGCTGGCAGACGGTCATGTTCTCCTCGCCGATCCAGATTGCGGCCGGCACGACTTATGTGGCTTCCTATCACAGCAACGGCTTCTACTCCGTCACCGACAATTATTTCGGCAGCACCTATGCCAGCGGCGCGCTGAAGGCCGTCGACGGCGGCGGCGTCTATGCCTATAGCGACAATGCCGGCACATTCCCGGGCTTGAGCCCCGGCGGGTCCAACTACTGGGTGGACGTGGTCTTCGATGCAGGGCCGAACAGCGTGCCTAACGCCGGCGACGACAGCGGCCTGACGATTTCGCGCAACGGCACGCTGACGGTCTCCATCGCCACGCTTCTCGCCAACGATACCGATGCCAATGGCGATGCGCTGACGATCAGCGCCGTCGGCAATGCGCTGAACGGCACGGTGACCCTCAACAAGCAGGCCGGCACCATTACCTTCACGCCCAATGCCAATTATGCCGGCCCGGCAAGTTTCAGCTACACGCTGTCGGATGGGCGCGGGGGCACCGACCAGGCCAATGTCAGCCTCACCGTCGATCCGGGTCCTGCCGGCCAGAGCCTGTTTACCGCCAATGAGGGGCCGACGGGCGGCAGCGTCCAGGAAAATTCGCCGCTCGAACTCGGCATGAAATTTTCGGCTTCGGCAAGCGGCACGATAACAGGCATCCGCTTCTACAAGGCGGCGGGCGATACGGGGCCGCATACCGGCTCGATCTGGTCGGCGAACGGCACGCTGCTTGCAACAGTCAGCTTTATCGGTGAATCGGCGTCCGGCTGGCAGACGGCGGCATTCTCCAGCCCGCTGCAGATCTCGGCGGGCACGACCTATGTCGCCTCCTACCACACGACCGGCAGCTATGTGGCGACATCGGGCTATTTCACCACGGCCCATACGAACGGCGCGCTGACGGGCCTTGCCGGCGCCAACGGCGTCTATTCCTACGGATCGGGCACGACATTCCCGACGTCCAGCTACCAGTCGTCGAACTACTGGGTGGATGTCGTCTTCAATCAGTCGACATCAAATACGGCGCCGGTCGCCGCCAATGACAATGGCTATACGACCTATTCCAACACGGCGCTGTCGATTGCCGCAGCAAGTCTGCTGGCAAACGATACCGATGCGGATGGCGATCCGCTCTCGATCACCGGCGCAAGCGGCGGGGTCAACGGCACGGTCACGTTCAACAGCCAGACCAACACCGTCACCTTCACGCCCAACTCCGGCTATACGGGTGTCGCAAGCTTCACCTATTCGATCGCGGACGGGCATGGCGGCACGTCGTCGGCCACCGTGAACCTCACGGTCAATTCGCAGCCGGGCGGTGGTACGACCACGAGCCTGTTCACCGGCGCCGACACGTCGGGGGTCACCGCCGCCAATGACCCCAACGCGGTCGAGCTCGGCGTCAAGTTCATCGCTTCGGCCAATGGCCAGATCACCGGGCTCACCTATTACAAGAGCGCCCAGGATACCGGCACGCATGTCGGCTCGCTCTGGACCGCGAGCGGCCAGCTGCTCGGCCAGGCGACCTTCATCAACGAGACGGCGAGCGGCTGGCAGACGGTTTCCTTCTCGCAGCCGATCAACATCACCGCCGGCACCACCTATGTGGCGAGCTACCATTCCAACGGCTTCTACTCGGCAACGGCCAATTACTTCACGACGGACCATACGAGCGGCGCGCTGACGGCGCCGGCAAGTTCGGTCAGCGGCGGCAACGGCGTCTATGCCTATGGCAGCGGCAGCCTGTTCCCGACCTCCTCCTACAATGCCAGCAATTACTGGGTGGACGTGCTCTATAAGCAGGGCGCGCAGAACACGGCGCCGGTCGCCGCCAATGACAGCGGCTTTACGACCAATACCGGCACGCCGCTCACCATCCAGGCATCGGCGCTCACTGCCAATGACAGCGATGCCGATGGCAATACGATCTCGATCACCGGTGTCAGCGGTGCGGTCAACGGCACGGTTTCCTTCGACGCCCAAGCGCAGACCGTCACCTTCACGCCGACATCAGGGTATTCGGGGCCGGCGAGCTTCAGCTATGCCATTGCCGACGGTCAGGGCGGCACGGCATCAGCTGAAGTTTCGCTCGCTGTCAACAACCCGGCCGCAGGACCGGAGCAGAACCTCTTTGCGGCAAACGCGACGCCCTCGGTCGTCTCGGTCGCCGACAACCAGCCGGTCAATCTCGGCATGAAATTCCAGGCCGATACGGCAGGCTGGATCACCTCCATCCGCTTCTACAAGGGCGCCGACAATACGGGACCGCACAGCGGCTATCTGTGGACGGCTTCGGGCACTCTGCTCGGCAGCGTCACCTTCAACAACGAGACGGCGAGCGGCTGGCAGACCGCGCAGCTTTCCCAGCAGATCGCCATTACCGCGGATACGACCTACGTCGTTTCCTATTCGACCAATGGCAACTATTCGGCGACCGGCAACTACTTCGCCAGCGACGTGACCAACGGCGACCTGAAGGCACCCGCCGGCAATAACGGCGTCTATGCCTACGGATCGGGCGGGCTGTTCCCGACGAGCAGCTACAACAGCACGAACTACTATGTGGATGTGGGATTCAAACCGCAACTCGCGGCCTAACGCCCGCGTGGATGTAAGACCAGCATCGTGTGTAAAGAGTGATATCGATGATGCGTGCAGACAACAGATTGCCGGTTACGGTTCTCGCCGGGTTTCTCGGCGCCGGCAAGACGACTGTCCTCAATCATGTACTTGATAATCGTGAGGGTCGTCGCGTTGCTGTCATCGTCAACGATATGAGCGAGGTCAACATCGATGCGGATCTCGTGCGCGAAGGGGGTGCAGACCTTTCGCGCACGGACGAGACGCTTGTGGAGCTCACCAACGGGTGCATCTGTTGCACGCTGCGGGACGATCTCCTGAGCGAGGTGCGGCGGCTGGCGGCTGCCGGTCGTTTCGACTACCTGCTGATCGAGGGCACCGGCATTGCCGAGCCGCTTCCGGTCGCAGCCACCTTTTCCTTCCGCGACGAGAGCGGGGCAGCCCTTTGCGACGTGGCGAGGCTCGACACGATGGTCTGCGTCGTCGATGCGGTCAATCTTCTCGCCGACTACCAGAGCGCCGAGTTCCTTGCCGATCGCGGCGAGCGGCGCGACGGGGACGATGAGCGCAAGCTCGTCGAACTCCTGGTCGAGCAGATCGAATTTGCCGATGTCGTCATCATCAACAAGGCCGGCGAGGTTCCGCCCGCAACGCTTGCCGAGGTTCGCCGGGTGATCGCGGCGCTCAATCCGGATGCCCGCGTCATCGAAGCGGTCTTCGGCCAGGTGCCGCTTTCCGCAATCATGGATACCGGCCTCTTCAGCGAGGCCAGGGCTGCCCGCCATCCGCTCTGGCACAAGGAGCTCTTCGGCTGGGGCAACCATGTGCCGGAGACCGAGGAATACGGCATTTCGAGCTTCGTCTATCGCAGCCGCAGGCCCTTTGATCCGGCGCGGCTTGCCCGCGTGCTCGAAGCGCCGCTTGCCGGCATCATCCGGGCGAAGGGGCATTTCTGGCTGGCGACGCGGCCGGACGAGATCGGCCTCTTGTCGATTGCCGGCACGCAATGCCGCATCGGCACCAGAGGCTTCTGGTGGGCCTCGGTGCCGCAGGCGCAGTGGCCGCGCCATCCGCAATTCCGCCAACTGATCGACAGGCACTGGGACGAGGTCTGGGGCGACCGCCGCCAGGAGCTGGTCTTCATCGGCTCCGGTTTCGACGAGGCGGCGATCCGCGCAGCACTCGACGATTGCCTGACCGGTCAGGAGACGGGTTTCGACCCGGAGAGCGCCATCGGCCTGCGCGATCCGTTTCCGGCCTGGCAGCACGATACGCATGCATCGGGCCGAAAAGTGTGAAGCGGCTTCCAGCCAACAGGTTTTAACGTCAATCCAGAGGGAGAGAGAACAATGAGCAGCGAACTTTATGCAGATGGCATCGGCGAAATCACCATCACCGGCACGATCGTGCGCATCGACCTGATGTCGCTGTCGGCGACCGACCGCGATGCCAACAACAATCCGAAGCCGGTCTTCCGCCAGCGCATCATCATGCCGGTCGACGCCTTCGCCAATGCGGTCGATCTCATGCAGAAGGCGCTTGGCGGCCTCGTTGAAGCCGGCGCGGTTCGCCGCATCGGCGACATGTCGGCTGCCGCGGCCGCCGATATTCAGGCGGCGCAGGGCAGCGCTTCGAACGCCTCGCCGAACTTCAACTGACAGTCATAGAGCCTCGGTCTCTTTTGTTTCGGGTGGGCCATGAGTGGATTTCTGCATACCAACCTGCATTGTCTTGCGCTCGTCGCGCGCCATCACGGCGTCGATCTTGCTCCTGAGCGGCTGCAGCACGATTATGCCGTCGGCAACGATCCCGTCGCCGTGCGGCAGCTGTTGCGGATGGCCAAGGATGCGGGCCTGAGGGCGAAGCATCTCGATCTCACCTGGCGCGGCCTGTTCCAGCTCGGCGAGGCTTTTCCCGTGCTTGCGGAACTGACCAATGGCAACTGGGTTGTCATCGCCGGCGCTGTCGGGGAGGGCGAGGATGAGCGGATCCGGGTTCTCGACCCGCTGGCGTCACGCGCCGAGGTGATGATGCTCAGCGAAGAGCAATTCGCCAAGGCCTGGCTCGGCTCGGTGATCCTGCTCAAGCGCAACTATCGCATGTCGGATGAGGACCGGCCCTTCGGCTTCCGCTGGTTCGTGCCTGAAATCATCAAGCAGCGCAGCTTCTTCCGCGATGTCGCGCTCGCAGCCTTCGTGCTCTACGGGCTCGGGCTGATGACGCCGATGTTCTTCCAGCTCGTCATCGACAAGGTGCTGGTGCACCAGAGCTATGCGACGCTGACCGTCCTGACCGTCGGTATCGGGATCGCGCTGATCTTCGATGCGACCTTCTCCTTCCTGCGCCGCTACCTGCTGCTCTATGCCACGAACAGGATCGACATCCGCGTCGCCACCCGCACCTTCGGCCATCTGCTCAACCTGCCGATCGCGCTTTTCGAGCAGGCCTCGGCCGGCGTTCTCGTCAAGCATATGCAGCAGACGGGGCGCATCCGCGAATTCCTGACCGGCCGCCTGTTCCTGACGCTTCTGGACGGCGTGTCGCTCTTCGTCTTCGTGCCGATCCTGCTTCTCTACAGCGTCAAGCTGACGCTCGTGGTGCTCGGTTTCGCAGCCCTTGTCGGCCTCGTAGTGATGCTGCTCGTCGGCCCGTTCCAGCGCCGCCTGAAGGCGCTCTACCAGGCCGAAGGCGACCGGCAGGCCCTGCTGGTCGAAACCGTGCATGGCATGCGCACTGTCAAGTCGCTGGCGCTGGAGCCGCGCCAGCGCAAGGTGTGGGACGATTATTCGGCCCAGTCGATCTCCGTGCGTTTCCGCGTCGAGAAGATCTCCACCATCGCCCAGTCGCTGACGGGGCTTCTCGAAAAGCTGATGAGTGTCGCGATCATCGGTCTCGGCGCGCTCGACGTGTTCTCGGGTGCGATGACCATCGGTGCGCTGGTTGCCTTCAACATGCTCGCCGGCCGCGTCTCGGGGCCGCTCGTGCAGATCGTCACCATGGTGCATGAATATCAGGAAGTGGCGCTTTCCGTGCGCATGCTCGGCGAGATCATGAACCAGCGGCCGGAGCAGGCGGGCCGCGGGCGCGGGGTTCGGCCGCATCTGCATGGCCGCATCGAATTCGACCGCGTCAGCTTCCGCTATGCGCCGGATGCAGCACCAGCGCTCGACAATGTCTCCTTCGCCATTCCGGCCGGCTCGGTCTTCGGCGTGGTCGGCAAGAGCGGCTCGGGCAAGACGACGATCACCAGGCTCATCCAGGGGCTCTACCAGAGCCAGGAGGGGCTGGTGCGCATGGATGGTTACGACAGCCGCGAGATCGACCTCGTGCATTTGAGAACCAGCATCGGCGTCGTGCTGCAGGATAATTTCCTGTTCCGCGGCTCGGTGCGCGACAATATCGCCGCCGCCAAGCCCGATGCCAGTATCGAGGAAATCATGCAGGTCGCCCGCATCGCCGGTGCGGAAGAGTTCATCGAGCGCCTGCCGCGCGGCTTCGATACGATGCTGGAGGAAAATGCCGCCAACCTCTCCGGCGGCCAGAAGCAGCGGTTGGCAATCGCGCGTGCGCTGATCACCGATCCGAAGCTCCTGATCTTCGATGAGGCGACGAGCGCGCTCGACCCTGATAGCGAGGCGATCATCCGTGACAATCTCAGCCGGATCGCTGCCGGGCGCACCGTCATCATCGTCTCGCACCGGCTTTCGACGCTCGTCGATGCCGATGCCATTCTCGTCATCGATCGCGGCAAGGTCGCCGATATCGGCCGGCATGATCAGCTCGTGTCGCGCTGCATGACCTACCGCCACCTCTGGGCACAGCAGATGAGGCAGGTCGCATGAACGCCCATGTCAGAAAATCCGACGAAAACATGCCCGTCCCTTCAGAGAAGGGGCCATCGGAACAGGGCCGGTCCGGCAAGGGCAGGGAGCTTGTCGCCCGGCCGCCGCTGCCGCCAGCAATTGCCGAGTTCCAGTCCGACGCGGTGGAACTGGAAGAACGCGCGCCGCCGCGCGTTGCCCGCATGACGCTCTATTGCGTCACGGCGCTGCTGGCCGCAGCCATCACCTGGGCTTCCGTCTCCTCCATCGACGAGGTGGTGATTGCGCCCGGCAAGCTCGTCACCACGCAGCCGACCATCGTCGTGCAGCCGCTCGAAACCTCGATCATCCGCACGATCGACGTGAAGGCCGGCGAGGTGGTGCGTGCCGGCCAGACGCTGGCCACCCTCGATGCCACTTTCAGCCAGGCCGATGTCGGGCAGCTGAAGGCGAAGTTTTCCGCCCTCGACGCCCAGGTGAAGCGGCTGGAGGCGGAGCTGACCGGCGAGGATTATTCCAAGATCGCCGGCAATACGCCGGACGAGCAACTGCAGGTGCAGCTCTTCGGCCAGCGGCGGGCCTTCTACATGGCGCAGCTGCAGAATTTCGAGCAGCAGATTGCCGGACAATCCTCGGTGATTGCGGCAAACCGCAATCAGGAGGCCGTGCTCAACGACCGGCGAGACAACCTCTCGCAGATCGAGGCGACGCGAAAGAAGCTCTATGACAAGGAAAGCGGCTCGCTCTTGACCATGCTCGGCTCGCGCGACGCCCGCCTCGATGTCGAGGCCGATATCACCGCCGTGCGCGGCAAGGCCGATGAGGCTGCCCATGCCTATGCGAAACTGCGCGCCGACCGCCAGGCCTTCGTCGAGGATTTCCGCCGCGCCGCGATGGAACAGCTCGTCGACCTGCGCAGCCAGCGCGACATGGCCGGCGAAGAACAGAAGAAGATGGAGCTGCGCCGCAACATGGTGGCGCTCACCGCGCCCGCCGATGCCGTCGTGCTCGATCTCGCCCAGCGCTCGGTCGGCTCCGTCGTGCGCGAGGCCGAGCCTGTCGTGACACTGGTGCCGATCAACGTGCCGCTCGAAGCCGAAGTCTCGATCAACACCCGCGATATCGGCCGCATCGCCGTCGGCAAGGAAGCCCGCATCAAGCTCGATGCCTATCCCTTCCAGAAATACGGCACGGCCTCGGGCGAGGTGCGCACGATCAGCCAGGACACGTTCCTGACCGGCCAGCAGCAGGACCCGAACGCCACTAGCGCCCAGCCGCCGGCGGCACCCTTCTTCAAGGCGCGCATCCTGCTTGCCGATACCAGGCTGAACGTCTCCGACGTGCCGGTACGGCTGCTGCCGGGCATGACCGTCTCGACGGAAATCAAGGTCGGGAACCGGACGGTGATGTCCTATTTCCTCTACCCGCTCCTGCGCGGGCTGGACGACGCGATCCGCGAACCAAACTGAGAGGTCCGCCGGCGGTGCAGGCGAGGGGCCTCCTGCACGCCATGGGATGGGGGCGCGCCGCCGCTCACGGCGCTGCCCCCAAACCTGTTTTGGGGGTGGATGTCGCCCCAAACTCCCGCAGCGATCGCGCGGGCGAAATCTAAATGTAATGTCTGAATGGGAGAGGCGGGATTTCTCTATCCCCAGTCGCCATCAAAACATCTCCAATCGCGTCGGCAAATCTCATCGTCACCGGAAAGCCGTCTGCAAAAATGGCCGAATTAAAGTTCATTTTAGTCAGGGTCATTATGTCGCTGAGCACTGTTTTAATCTCTGCGGATGACTGACCACATAGTTCGATACGAAGTGGATTAGGGGTTTCTCTACCCTGGTAGGTACCCAGATATGGGATATACCCTGATGTCCAGAGAAACGCCAGACGAGGGCTAACAATCAAAGCAGTCCCACGCCGGACAGGGATGTCCCGATAGGTAAACAGCTTGAGGTCGCTGCTTCTCGTGATCCGCACTCCCGTGACGCTGGTCCCTTGCGGTACAGCAGCTGCAAACCCACGAAGCTCATCTTGGCTGAAATAGGTCCGACCATGGATGAACACCTCGCGCGGATAAGAACCATGTTCGGCCTGGTACGAAGCCAAGGCCTTCTGAACAAGGTTCGCCGCCTCCTTTTCGGAAAGGTGAAACTGCTTGGTGTCAGGCGAGTACCAAGGACCCATCGCGCCCTTGAAAACGATGCCATCCCCAGATTCCAAGAACAATTGGGCACCGCAACAAGCATTGCTATCTCTTCGCGCGGGGTCTTGCTTGAACACCATACCGACATAGCAGACGCCCTCACGCGCCGTTGAAACTCGCCATGGCCGACCTCCCGCCTTGAAGAAACTCGCCGCCGCGATGTTCCAGCTCACATCCAATGGCGCTTGCATCCGTCTATGGCCGAACTGGTCGTCGTCTTCAAAATCGTCTTCATCTTCGTCCATGACAGGAACCGAGGGCGTTGGCTCACTGAGAGTCTGAATGATCGACGACTCTCTAAAAAGCTGAGTTACGGCCTTCAGGCCCAACAAGCGGTTCTTTAGCTGGTGATGAAAATCCGTATGATAGGAGAAAATCTCGGCTGCAGCGTTGTCTTCCTCAAATAGTGAGGGGCTGGCTTTGGTGAATCGCGTTGCCGCTCGCTTTGACAGAAGCAGTGCAGGAGGATTCGCCTTTGCAAGCGGCACTCGTGAATTTGGTCGACCGAGCAGGAAAATCTCCTCAGGAATGACTACGAACCAAATGTCCACCAGAGCGTCATCTTCCACAACTGCCTTGTGAATCTCGGTGACAACGAGGTCCACAGCCTTCGACACCGCCTCATGACGCTCTGAAATGCGAATGGCGTTTAGGAGGTCGGTGCGTGATATTGGACGCGCCGCGACGGGCTCCTTCAACCAAGTCGCGCTAAAGACTGCGTCAAAACCAAGAAACGGAACTTGGCGTGGGCCGCCTGCGTCAGACGGCAACACTGGAGAAGCAAAACGGGCGCACCATTTCTTGAACAATTCGATGCCTTCGGGTGCTCCCACTACACCAACCCTCACCTCCCTCGGGTTACGGGTGAATTCGACTGGACCAAAAAGCATTAATCCTTCGCGAGGGTCAAAAGACCGCTGGCTTTGACCGACAACCACTGCTGGCTCATCAATTGAATGAATCGCCGAGGATTTCGAGCGCAAATCATGAACTGTCATGGTGGCCCCAATCTCAATGGATTGGAGAGGTGAAACGGGCAGCGTTAACCTGCCTGCGCTATTGGCCATATTGGTCAACATCGCGTTGAGCAAATCCCTCCAGCGGTCATTCCACCAGCTCTTGCAAAATCCTCTACGCAGTGAATGCTGCTTGGCTGTCGAAGCTATCGGGTCCAAACCATTTTCAGTAAAAACGACATGAGGTTTAACGCGCACGGATTGATCGCCGATGTTCGGGACGATCTCAATTCCGAAGTGCCAGTAGACCCGGCGTTTTTGGCTGCGCCCAACCAAGGCCTTTCGCCGTGACCTCGATTTGTGATCAAGGAAGCGGACCTCGTTCTTTTCCACGAAGCCATTCTTCTCAAACCAACATATTCGCCCTGAAGACAATTCATGCTTCTGCATTCCGCGTGAGGCACAAAATTCGTTCCACGCCTGTTTTAGGATGTGCGTTAGCGCCCTACGACTTTCTTGGGTCGTCGTCCCCAGCATGCCGAGAGCCGAACCATCAATCACGGCGTCTGTTGTGGCGGCAGAATGCTGCACTGCCTGGACTCCAGGAATCATCGTAGTTAGTTCGGAGGGGCTGGCGAAACAAAGCTCACCTTTACCGACAGCTGAGGTCGCTAAAAATGGACGAACGTCGAGACTAGGCTTCTCAGATTTTGTAATCTTGTAAATTGCAGGTGGCCATCGTGTGATGGACAGCTTATTCTCCACTAGGAGGTCGTCCTTGGACGATCCTTGGTCGCCAACTCCGCTGGGAAGCGTCTTTCTCCATTTTGAAAGCGAAGCCTGAACCTCTCCCCGTTGCCTTGGGACCCCAAGCTTATCGAGCGAAACTAGGAGCTTCCCCAAAGCTTCACCAAGGTTCTTTGCGCCGTCGATAACATTTTTTCGGGCCAAGTTCGCACGAATATTTGCGAACGGTAGATCGTCGATTCTGATCGGAATCACAAAGTTTGCTAGTTTGCGCTGCCGTTCGACCAAAATGGCGAGATTGACCTCATCCAGAACACCTTGTTTCTCGTGGCCCGCTTTAGAAAGCAATACGACCACACACGCTGATCGCTCGCGAATAACGTGTTCAATGCTGTCCCAAAAATATTCGCCACCGATTAGCCGTGTGACATCCGACCAAATTTCATATCCTTCCGCAGCCAGCCGGGCACCCAGCCAGAGTGCGATGTTGTTGTCCTCTGGATTCGCATGACTGATGAATATGGTTCGTTTCTCAGGTGATGAATTGGCAGGCTGGCCCGCCTTTCCATCCCAAATGAAGACGTCCCAGCCGGTCTTGGTCTGGTTAGGAAGCAGCGCGGCCATTTCGTCGATGTAGCGCTCCTCAAGCTGTTCATCGTCAGCGAAGAAAACCACCGGACCTTCGAGAAGCTCTTTTCCGGACACGAAAAGATCCAATATCTTTGGCACGAGCAGGCCTGGATTAAGTGCGGGATCACGAGCAGATTTTGCGTTAATTGCTCCCGACACGTCGAAATACCGAATTTTGTAAGAGTCAAACAAAGCGAATATGGTTCGTCGAGTAAGACCGCCCTTTGCGAAGCTCGGCGACTTCCGCAGATCGAAAATGTATCTAGGCTTCACATTCTCCAGAAACTGCTTGAATGTGGATGCTGGCATTTCTGACGCCAACACGAAGCCTAGCGTAACCGTAGAAGCATCGGAAAATAATGACGCTTGTACCGCCGATTGCGCATTCGACTTGATTACAGGATCGGACTTCCCATCCGCTGAGTTTGCGAAATCGACCAGTCTCAGGTGTCCAGCACGGCGCTTAAAGTCACTCAATAGCCAAAGCCCTTCGTCAAACTCACCTCAAATTCCGCGTAGCTACTCTTGGCAATGTCATACGGCGATCCCCATTCCGGCTCGTGAATTTGCAACTCGCCCGTCAAAGAGTTTTTCAGTTCACGACTTTTCTGAAACGCCCGACGATACATTCGAGGAGCTACCCCCGTAAAAGGCCGAAATAGCACTTTTCCGCCGCCGTTGAGTGATGGACGCGTCCAGGTTCCGTCCGAATCATCGAGCTGAATAGAATCTCCGTGGAGTTTGATCGCCTTGCTCTTCGGATAGGGCTCAATGAACTGCACTTCATCCACCCCAGCGGATACCAAATGCCTTGCACAATAGTGGCAGGGGAACGTGGTTACAAAGACCCGACAGCCAACTGTCGAGACGCCCTTTCTGCCAGCTTCGAGCACTGCGTCCATCTCAGCATGGACAGCCCGACTGAATTCCAACAGCTCACCAACCCTGCTTGAGCGAAGGGCTTCGACCAGTTTTTCTCGATTCGCGCTACCATCGAACAGTGTCGTTAGGTGATCCGCAAGCTCTTCCGAAATTTCGTTCTGCTCAGTCGTATTGCTGCAGAATTTTCTGTCTGCAAAGCATCGAGAGTCCCCCGATCCATCATCGGACTCCTCACCGTAGACTCCTCCACCGGCTCTTGGCACTTCGTTCTCACCGGTAGCTACGATGTTCCCGCTCCGATCCAAGAGCGCGGCCCCCACCTGGCGGGACAGGCATGAACTGCGCATTGCAGCTCCGCCTGCTGCATGCATCGCTGTCTCTTCAATCTTCGGCCGTTCAATTTGCAAATGAGTTACTAAGCGTACCAACCGTTCGAGATGATCCGGAATTTCCCACTTAGGATTGGGCTTCTTTTTGTCATCTGCAATGAAACGGGAGGCGGTGTTGTCGACAAAGTAATCCGATAAATGAAATGCATCGGAAACGCGCTGCCCGTGTTTTTCGCCTGCCTTGGCATCCCTGCGCATAAATTTTTCCGCATCATCGAGACCAGCATCCCGGTATTTTTTTGATATTCGTTCGGCTCTCGTAGATTGCTCACACACGACGCCGACCAGCACAAAAGCCTCACCGTAGGCGCGGCGCAACAGATACACCTCTGCCGGGTGCCTAATTGAATCGAGAATGTAAGCACGAGGAGAACCGTCCGGAATTACCGGCTTTGTCTCGTCCAATGGTGTGTCTTGCAATTTCGCACGGCACATCCGTATGTTTCGGATCAGTCCCCTGGCCACGGCAGCATGGTCGCCGTTTTTCCTCATCAGATCGCCCAGATCTTGGTAACGTTCAACTTGCTTCATTTTGGGGTCGGTGTCGGCGGGCAATTGTTCCCCATGATGATTTGCCCAAGCAGCGATAACCTCGCGTGCTTTCAAAATGCTAACATGCCTTCGTATTTCGCCGGAACCGCTTGTTTTTAGGATGTCTCGAAGACTGTCCGCAGTGGTGCTGGTCCCAGAGCCCACATGCCCCACGATCCCAAATACCAACTCATTCGAAGCGAGACTTTTGGTCAATTCCTGAGAGGACGAGATGGTTTCAACTTTCGAACTCAGGTTTTCATTCACAGGTTTTGGTCGAGATGCCATGTGATCCCCCTCACTCTACTTCGATCTTTGTCGCGCCAGACCGGTAGAATCACAATATCGCAACAACCTCGAAGTGAAACGGCGCGAGCAATTCTTGAGGATGTTTTGCACAAGGATTCACGGCATTTGGTCCTAGGCCTGTCCGGAAGCCAATTCAGATACGTACGATGAAAGGTACACGCGCCATGGGAGGGGGCGCGCTGTCGCTGGCGGTGCTGCCCCCAGACCTGTTTTTTTGGGGGTGGGGACGGGTGCCGGCCTTGTTCTTCCGCGGATAGCGATCCGCGTGCGGCGGGCGATGACAATCATGACACGCAGGCTCAGTTGAACCGGCTGGAACCGGAGCTGCCGTGATGATAGGGCGCTTGGAAGTCTCGCTCAAAGCCCCGGCCGCTCGGGACGACATTGATTTTTCGTGGTCAGCATCGGTGGTGCGGACAGGAAAGGGTTACCGTCGATTAGTGCGCCGCTGGTCGACGATGCGGCCATCCCTTTGACGGATGGCGACCTCGTAGCGCACGCCGCGGCGGACTCCGCGATAGGTAAAGTACCTGCCGCGGCAATCAACCTGACGGACACCGCGAAAGCCGCGAGTACGAAGCAGCCGCGCACCCTGAGGGCAGGATATTCCTCGTCCGTGGTTTAAACTGCTTCCGCCGCCGATGATAACCGTAGCGCTCGCTTCCCGGGGAACCGCGACCGGTGAGACAAGGACCGCCAGAGCAAGCGTACATGAGAGAAGCGAAGATCCAAGTATAGCCTTGACACTCATAATCAACCTCCTGGTTACACCGCCAGAAAAAGTCAGGGCATGATATAATCGCTTAAGTTGTGTATTAACACAAGAGGTGAACGTCACACAGTCGCGCAAGGCTATCGCGCTCCGATCCGCAATATCCACAAAGTGCAATCAGAGCTCGCAGCAGAGCGGCAAAGGTGACCAATGGCAGCCCCAAAGGGAAACAAATTCTGGATGGCTTGCAGCAGCCATGTCCGGAGACCGACAATTGCGTCTCCGGACATCCTTTGGGAGGGGCAGGGTATGGGTGTCGACTGTCCTTCGGCCCCGGCGGGAAAGGCAAAATCCGCCGCACTGCCTTCCGGATCTCCAACAGGTGTCACCCGGCATCGCCGGGTGACAGATCGTCCTGATGACGTTGGATGAAGGCCGCGGTCCGGTCGATGTCGTCAGGACCTGATGAACGAGAGCAGGTCGGGGTTGAGGACATCCGCATGTGTGGTCAGCATGCCATGGGGGTAGCCCGGATAGGTCTTCAGCGAGCCGTTCTTGAGCAGGTTGACCGCACGCGGCACGGAGCTTGCGAAGGGGACGACCTGATCGGCCTCGCCATGCATCACCAGCACCGGCACGGTGATCTTCTTGAGGTCTTCGGTATAATCTTCCAGCCAGGAGGCGACAGTCGCGTGGTGAGCGAGAGCACCGCCGCCCATGCCCTGGCGCCACCAGTTCGCAATGATCGCCTCCGAAGGCTTGGCGCCATCGAGGTTGTAGCCGTAGAACGGGTTCTCGGGGACGAAACGGTAGAATTCCGAGCGGTTGCCCAGCACGCCCGCGCGGATCGCTTCGAACCACTCCGGCGGCTGACCGGACGGGTTTTCCTCGCTCCGGTACATGTTTGGCGTCAGGGAAGCGACCAGGACCGCCTTCGCGACGCGCTCCTGGTGGCGGGCGACATAGCGAGCCACCTCACCGCCGCCTGTGGAGTGGCCGATATGGATCGCGTCGCGCAGGTTGAGGTGCCCGGTCAGGGCCGCGAGGTCGGCAACCCAGTGGTCCATGTCGTTGCCGGTGCCCGGCTGGTCGGACCGGCCGTGGCCGCGCCGGTCGTGGGCGATCACCCGGTAGCCGTGGCCAAGGAAGAAGGTCATCTGGGCGTCCCAGTCGTCCGCCGACAGCGGCCAGCCGTGGCTGAAAACGATCGGCTGGCCTGAGCCCCAGTCCTTGTAGAAGATGTTTACGCCGTCCGTCGTAGTAATTGTAGGCATCGTGTCGCTCCATCTGCTCTGTTGAACATTCGTTTTTCGATACAGTTGATTGCGAAATACCTCGGCGAGGCGTGTTCGATCATATCTCAAAACTGCGACGCTAGTTAAATTCCCTCTTTATCGAGGACAAATACCTTGTACGTTCGAGCTATGCCTTGAATGTATAGCGAGGACGCGATGGAACTCAGGCATTTGCGCTATTTTGTTGCTGTTGCGGAGGAGGGAAGCTTGCTGACCGCAGCCGAGCGGCGGCTGCACACGTCCCAGCCCTCACTCAGCAGGCAAATTCGCGATCTGGAAACCGAAGTCGGTGTAAAACTGCTGGAACGGCAGCCGCGCGGCGTGACGCTCACCGCCGCCGGCAAAGTGTTTCTTGATCACGCGCGGCTGGCCTTATTGCAAGTCGAGGCGGCTGCGGAAGGGGCCCGGCGGGCAGAACGGCCGCAAAAGCAGTCGTTCACGATCGGTTTTCTCGCAGGACAGGAGGTCGTGTGGCTACCCCATGCATTGCGCATTATTCGTGAGGAAGCGCCGGAGGTTGAAATCATACTGTCCAGTCAGTCTTCCCCGGACCTTGCTCTGGCACTGATGCGAGGCAAGCTGGATGTCGCTTTCCTTCGCCCCGAGACGCAGAGTGTCGGTGTGTCCTTCAAGTTTTTGGCCAAGGAGCCATTGATCGCCGTACTGCCGGCGGACCATCGCCTGACGTCGCGCAAGAAGATCCTGCCGCAGGACCTTGCCCGCGAAACTTACGTCAGTTCGGCCAGAATTTCTCCCGTACTGCAATCCGTGATCCAGGATTACGCGTCGAACGTCGGGATCACCCTCAAGGCAGAGTACGAAGGCGAGGGGCTGCCATCGGCAATGTCGCTCGTCGTGTCCACAGGTGGAATAACGCTTATTCCGCTTTATGCGCAAAATATGCTGACGCCGAATGTCGTTGCCAGAGCACTTGAGGGTGTGCCGCCGACAATTGATCTCACCCTGGGATACAACGATTCAAATTCCTCGCCTTTGCTCCGCCGATTTTTGTCTCGCTCTGATGAATTGGTCGCCAATATCCAAAACCAGAGCATCATCCGCTATGCCGAAGTTCCATAGCAGACCCTGCGTGGGTAGCGCTTGCGGCCTCGTCGTCGCGCGCGGCGTCTTCGGCCCGTCAAGCGACCCGTCGCTGTTGCTGCAAAAAAGCCGGCATTGCCCCAAGGCGGGTGATCAGATCACGAATTCCTCTTCGTATGTCTGTGGCGCGGGAACGACCGTAACCTTCACCGGAATGATCCAATTGGCTACGTAGCTCTCGCAGTCGGAGCGCTGGAGGTCGGGCTGCACGCATCCCGCCGCATCGGTCGCGCGACATCGCAGCGTATATGGCCCTACGTCTTCAGGGGTCCACATGTACTCCCACAGGCGCCATGCAAAGGGACGTTCCGTTTCGAGGAGCCTTGCCTCGCGCCAGCCTTTGCCATCCCCAGTGCAGACCTGCACCTGCCGGATAGGAGCCTCTCCGCTCCAGGCCGCTCCGAAAATCCGGCACGGCTGGCCGGCGATGAGTTGCGCCCCCTGCACGGGACGGGCGATCTGCGATTTGACCTCCATCTGCGCAAGGGGGACCAGCGTCGGTTCCCCGAGGCCGCGCTCCCAACGGAAATAGTCGCGCGCCTGCCAGTAGCCAAGGAACGGTCGCTCCACAACCGTGATATGCGTGATCCACTTGACCCAAGCCATGCCGAACCAGCCACCCACGACCGCGCGCAGCGGATAGCCGTGATCGCGCGTCAGCGGATGTTCGTTCATCGAATAGGCAAGGATCGTGCTGTCGGCGACGGCCTTCTCAAGCGGCAGGCTGCGCGCAAACGCGATGGGGCCGGGGGAAGCCGTTTTCTTGTTCGCGTCGACGCCGCCGCTGTCGGCGCCTCTCAGCAGAACCTCACATGCGGTTTGCTTGACGCCCGCCATCTCCAGGATCTCGCGCAGAAGAACACCTGTCCAGGCGGCATTGCCGACGGCTCCGTTCTGCCACTGCAATCCCTCCCTCGGGGGCTCATAGTAGACGCGCCCGTTCCCTGCGCATTCGACGACGGCAGCCAAGGTCGTGCTCCGCATCGCCTTGATGCTGTCGAGGTCAAGTTCGATCGGCCGCTCCACCGCCCCGTCAATGCGCAACCTCCAGTCTCGCGCATCGAGATCCGGCGACGGGAAATGGTTTCGCACGAAGAACAGTTCGGTTGGGATCAGCCAATCGGAGAGCGAGGCAAACGGAAACTCGATGTTTTCAGGGGATTTCTGTCGAACTATCAGACCGGGTTGCTGTGGTGTCGGCATCTTCCTCGTCTTCCCTTTCGGGCTCTACCTAGATCTGGGGGATTTGGGGTCAGGTCAGCAATTAACCGAAGCCATCGCTCTGCCCGAAGCAAAAAGAAACGCCAAATATCACGGCGATCAAAAGGGATGAGAGGATAGTCGGAGCATCCATGGATAGACAGCCCGTGATCACGGCGCCATGATGGCGCCACCACATGCAATTCACCGAGAACAAAGCCAATCAGATTAGGCTGCCAGATTATCGGAATTCCGGCGAACCGAAAAGAGGGAACGCCGCACCGCTCCTTCGTTCGCGAGTCGGACCAAGGCCGCGAACTTGGCGAGGACGCCGTGCCTGTGGCGGTTGCGGCTGGCTCCAGAGGCTTCGCGTCTCGCAATCTCCTCATCCGGGACGTCGAGCTCCAGAAGCTGCCGCTGGGCATTGATGGTAATTTGGTCGCCGTCCTCACAGGCGCGATTGTTCCCCCGTCACATCTCCGGCAGGCCAGCATTTCGGAAACCGTCGACAAAGTGATCTCGTACGGATGCATCGCGCAGCGGCTGAGAGCTCAGCCAATGGCCGATCCTTCTCAATCCCCGAGAAGGCGAAATCAGCAACTAAATCTGTTAAATGACATGGATCTGAGCTCCAGATCCATTGTTGGTAAATTGAAATAGCGACTTGCAGCTGCTATGTGTCGGTGAGACAACTTGAGGCATGTTTTCTAGAATTCTGTTGGTAGGTCATGAGCGGAAGGTCGCGGGTCGATACGACTAGTGCAGAAGATAAATCAATTGGTTTCGACTACCAGTATTATTACTTTCTCAACGAGCTACTAAATCTGAGGAGCGGCCAAGTCGTGGGCTTGGAAGTTCTCGATGATGTTCATGTCGAGCGCCCCGACGGCACCAATCTACTTGTCCAGCTGAAACACACCGTTCAGACGAGCACGCAAGGAGTGCCTATCAATCTTACGACGTTGGATAGTGACCTTTGGAAATCGATTTCGAACTGGTGCAAATTGATCATCGATCCGGCTGATGGAAGGGCGTCGGTGAATTCTCAGCTAGCCTTTCTTAAGACGACCAGCTTCCTGCTCGCGTCCAACAAGTCGGAGAACGACAAAAACGCCCTCTTGATATCTATCGAAGCCTTCAAGTCTGCCACCAAGAGTCATGCGGAGCTTGTCGCTGATATCACGTCACTTAAAGCGAAAACCAAAGACCTGGTCATTCGGGGTTACATCAATGATGTGCTCTCACTCGACAGCGCCGTGTCGGAGAGGTTTTTTCAGCAGCTGTCGTTCGCGTTGGGTAAGGACGAGATCATCAATCTGTGCAAAGCGTCCATCGCTGAAAAGCAGATACACCAGTCACGAATTGACGACGTTTTCAGCGCCGTCGACTCAGAGGTGCGGCAAAACTCCTTCGCCACCGTCAAGGCGGGCAACAAGATCACGATCAGCTTTGACGAGTTCAACCAGAAATACCGACGGCATTTCGATAAGGCCCGGAGCGGCTCCCTGCTTTTTAGGGAGTTTCCGTCGGTTCTGCCGGACAATCTGTCCGATCAGATGTTCATCAGGCAACTAGTGGATATCGATGATGTCGCGGCGGATAACATCGAGTTTCACACCAAGTTCACCACCAGACGTCTGCACTTTCGCGATAATTTGGAGCGGCTCAACCAAGACGGAGATATCACTCAATCTGATATCGACGATTTGGAGGAGGAAGCTAGCATTATGTGGGAAGGCAAGTTCCTCCAAACTTATTCGGGCCAACAGGCCGCCGTCGACGAGAGGGTATCTGCCCGTGCGATTCTCGGGGACTTGCGGCTGAGAAAGCTCACGCTGGCTTCGCAGGAGCTTCCGCTATCCATGAGCAATGGCGGATTCTACGATCTTTCTGATCGTCCGGTGATCGGCTGGTTGAGTAACTGGAAAGATCGCTACAAGTGAAGTTTAGCTCATATTACAATAACCTTGGGATCAATGCGTTCGCTATCGCTTCTGTGTTGAAAGAGGCTGGATTTCTAACGCTTCCCAAAGTCGCTTTGATCTTGCCCGTTGTTGCACATCGCGAGACGGTGAAAAAGCTTGCTGACCGCAGATTTCGTTTCGTCAGCTTTGAGCAGTATCTAATCGATAACATTGAATATTTCTACAATTTCAATGAGCGATACTCGGCATCGTTGACGCCTATGGTGAATGCTCTTCAACTCTTGTGTGAAATTGGTGTCGTTCAACTAAAAGATAATGGGGCGGTGGCCGCGTCTACCTTACCCTTCGATGCCTCCATGGGCAAACGCGCCGAGCGCGTCCAGCGTGCGTCAGCCAACATAGCTGCGTTGGTCTCGGGCAATGCTGAAGTTTTCTACCTCAATGCGAGGATCGAGCTGTGAAATTCCATATCGAAAGCCTGCAACTCTGGCTGAAGACCGAACAGAGACGGTCCGTTACTTTCTTGCCGAACAAGGTCAACGTGATTACCGGCGAAAGTCACACCGGTAAGACGGCGATCTTGGACATTGTCGATTACTGCATGTTCGCGAGTAACCATCGGATTTCTGAGAGCATTATCAATGAAAATGTCGCCTGGTACGGGCTGCGCATACATGTGAACGATAAAATCTACGTGCTTGCGAGACGCGCGCCGATGGGGACGGCACCGTCGCCCGATTATTATTTCTCCTCAACGGGAGAGGTGCCAAACTCGGCGCCAAGCCCAAATATCAGCGAGAGCGTCTTGAAGAAGCTATTGAGCGCTGATTTCGGCATCGACCAAGACGTAAAAATACCCTTTGGTGGGCGAACTCTGCAGGCCAATTCGAGAGTGTCCCTCCGGTATTTCCTGCTCTTCAACACCATCTCGCAAGACATCATCACGCATAGCGACCAGTTCTTCGACAAGCAGAATCAGGCCCGCTACCAAGAGGCGTTACCCCGCATATTCGATATCGCTGTGGGCATCGACACAGTCGAGAACATCCTGAAGCGGGAGAAGCGCGGAGAGTTGGAGCGAAACCTTGCCCGCCAGCAAAAGCTGTCGGCGAGAACGGAGGAGAAGCGCGAGCAGTTTAACGCTCAGCTGGCCGAAACCGTCGCACGGGCAAAAGGATACGGGCTCGTTGCCGAGAACACCGATGCTGATACTTCAGTCACCGCGTTGAGGCAAATGGTGGCAGAGCGGGAAAGTGGTCCCGACCTGCACGTGTCTGCGAAATATGAAGAAATTTCCTCACAGATATACCGCGTTTCTCGGAAGATCAGGGGGCTCCGCAGGTTCTCGTCGGAATATGTGAACCACAAGGCGACCCTTAAGGAAACAGCAGACAGCCTCCAGCCTGTTGAATATCTGATGAGGAATTTTGAGGAGACGGTTCGGACATCCGTGTTTGACGACATTCTCAAAAACCTTTCCCAAGGCCTACAGGAGATCAAGGACGCCACTGCTCGAAAGACGCCGCTAGACAGCAACATTTCCGAAATCATCAAAGATCTGGAATCTCAGCGCGAGAAGCTCGAAAAGGACCTTCAAGCCTTGCCTGCCGAAATGGAAGGTTTCGAAAACGACAAAGATAAGTACATCTTCATCGGCGAGACTAAGGCCAAGCTTGAGCTGTATAGCGATCCACAGTCAGACAAGGCTCCAGACAACAGCGAGTTGATCGCAAACTTGGAAGCTCAAATCGAAGACCTTACGGTATCACCTGTCGAGGACCGAAAAGAGCTTTTTACCAGAGCGTTGGATGAGGCGATCCAGGAATACATCACACTGACGAAGGCAGCGCTCGGCAACTATGGCGATTATCGTTCCGCCTTTAACTATTCGGAAAAGAAGCTCCATCTGCGCAAGCCTAAGACCGCTTCGACCGAAAACGTCGGCAGCAGTTCCAATCACATGTTCCTTCACCTCTTCCTGTTCCTGGGCCTGCATGAATTGATAATGCGGAACGACGGCATTCACGTGGCTCCGTTCCTGATAATCGATCAGTTCTCCAGGCCATACTGGGGCGAGGATGACCAGGAGGACGAGGAGAGTGAGAAGGATGTCGACGAGAGCGACGTCGCGAAGGTGAAGTTGGCACTGGGGCTTTTGGACCAGTTCATCACCACGGCAAATGAAATGGGTAAAGAGTTCCAGATGATTGTTTTTGAGCACATCAATCCGCGATATTGGGATGGGCTCAAAAACGTGCACCTAGTTGAAATTTTCCGAGATGGAAACGCACTAATCCCGGTTTCCAGGCTAGGCTAGAGTGTTTCGGGCGCGAACACTTTGCCAATGTCCGCAATTGATCTGAAACCGCCATATCAGCAATCTGTTTTGGTGGTCGTTTTTGATGAGACCGGCGCTGCCGTTTCGATCTCAACGAGGTGGGGAGCGGTAACGCCACCCCCCGTCACATCTCCGGCAGGCCAGCCTTTCGGAAGCCGTCGACAAAGTGGTCTCGTACGGATGCATCGCGCAGCGGCTGGGAGCTCAGCCAATGGCCGATCGTGAAATGAGGGTGGGCGATCAGGAACAATTCTGCTTCTCGCAGCGCCTCGTCATGCTGGCCCAACTGCGCAAGCGTGGCCGCCAGGAATTTGCGTGAGTTGGTGCGATACGTGTCTTCCCTGCGCAGGGTAGCGGCTGCGGCCTCGTAGTCACGCGCGGCGTATTGCGCCTGCCCAAGATGACAAAGATACCAGCAGGCGGGACGGGGATTGAGCCGCAGAGCTCTATCGATCTGCGCCAGGCCGTCGTCAACCCTGCCGTCCAGCACGGAAATGTCCGACATGGCGGCCCAGGTGTCGGCGTGGTTGGGGTCCAGCTCCAGGGCCTTGGCGAAGGCGGCCTCGGATTCCTCCCATCGCCGCTCGTAAGCCAGAATGGTCCCCAGAACGTAACGGCAGCCGGCATCGTTGGGATCGAGCTCGACCGCCTTCTGCGCCGATGTCGTCGCCATCTCCCGGTTGGGATCTTCGGGCTCGCCGAAATGAGTCCAGGCCAGCCAGCGGTTATAGGCGAGCAGACCGAGTGCCTCGGCATATGATGGCTCGAGCTTGAGCGCGCGCTGGAGCAGCATATAGGCCTCACGCTCGGTTTGCGGCGATTCTTCCGTCAGGAGGCGGGCGCGCACACACAGGTCGTAGGCCTCAAAGTTCTTCGGCCGATTGCGCTGCGGCGAGATGGTCAGCCGGCCGACGAGGGCTTCGACGATCTTGGCGTTGACTTCATCCTGCAGTTCGAAAACATCTTCCACCGTCCGGTCGAATCTCTCGGCCCACAAGTGCCCGCCGTCAAGCGCGTCGACCAGTTGGGCGTTGATGCGGACACGGCCCGTTGCGCGTCTGGCGCTCCCCTCCAGGACGTAGCGGACGCCGAGTTCCTGGGCGACCAGCTTCACGTTGACCGGCTTGCCCCTGTAGCCGTAGACGGAATTGCGCGCGATGACGAACAGGCCAGCCGTACGGGAAAGGTCGGTGATCAGGTCTTCAGTCAGGCCGTCGACGAAAGGCGCATCCGCTTCATCCCCACTCATGTTCGTGAACGGCAATACGGCGATCGAGGGACAGTCGGGCAGGGGCAATATGCTCTGCAGCGCATCCGGCCAATGCCACACGTGGACCGGGCGGGTCAGGTTCTTCAGGTAGCGTTCGCCTGCATCGAAGAAGCGGTCGTCGATCTTGCCGAGGATCTCGCCGTGAACGCCGCCTGAAATGCAGATGCCTCCCGGCGCGGCCAGTCTCTCGAGGCGCGCCGCGACATTGACCCCGTCGCCGAGGACGTCTGACCCCTCGTCAATGACATCTCCGAGATTGACGCCTATACGCAAAAGCAGGCGCCGGTCTCCGGAAGCCTCGACAGCAGCAGTAGCCCGTTGCATTTCCAACGCTGCTTCGACCGCGTCCACCGCGCTGCCGAATTCGATCAGGAAGCCGTCGCCCATGACCTTGAAGATGCGACCTTTGTGGCGCATCACAGCCGGCTCGATGGTGCCGGAACGGAGTTCCCTGAGGCTCTCCAGCGTTGCGACTTCATCTGCCTCCATCAGGCGTGAATATCCCACCACATCGGCAACGACGATGGCGGCAAGGCGACGATGAAGAGATTGATCCGTCATGTGAGGACAAGCCTGATGACCAAATTAGCAAGTTATGGTTCAACCGCGGGTGAGTCAACAAGAGGTAACGCCGAGGCGATCTCCACCTCCATCGAGCCGTCATCCTTCCTTGTGACCGACGGCGACAAGGCCGCCAGTGAGCCGTACGGCAGCCAGCGTCTTTCTCGCAATAATCAGTTGCTTCGCTCCCGATCACAGACCTGCCGCGCTTCAGGTGAGTTTAGCGAGGATATCGTCGACGACATTTGGGACGGTATTCGCCGTATCGATATTATTGCCGACAGGAAGATATTCGCGGCTACGATGGTAGCGGAGTACCAGGGCTCGCTCGGCCGGCTCGAAGCCCGGCTCATTCGGCCGCCCATCCAGTCGTCGGTTCAACGTCTCGACGTCGATGTCGAGCACGAAAACCTTATCGAACAGGTCCAGGAATTTGTGGAAGTTGCGCGAACCGCCACAAAAGAACGTGGCAGGATGGGTGGTGTCGGCAGCAATAGCTCGGACCTTGTCGACAGGCCAGATCCAGTGAGCGTATCCCCAGGCGATGCGGTCTGCCCCTTCGGGTGGTCCTGCGAGCGCCTGGCCTGTCTCGGGATCGCCGACATAGGCCAAAACGCGGTCACCATGGACGACATGGTAGCCCCGCCGCTCCAGTTCGGTAGCGACAGACGTCTTTCCAGTCCCCGAGCCGCCTTCGATTAGATAGTTCCTGATGCCCATGGGCCGCTTTTATCACGGCCTTCAATACGGTGAGAAGACACTCTGCCTGGGTGGAGAACGGACAGTCTGCTAGTAGACGAAAATCACGACAAACCGCCCCTAAGGACAAGCTGTCGCAAATATTGCCACTGGCCCGACGACCCGGTACGGTCCGCGCTTCCCGTTAACTTCGCGGATTTTCATGCAACCTGGTCGAATTATCATTCTAAACGGCACTTCCAGCGCCGGGAAGTCTACGCTCGCAAAAGCGCTCCGCACCGCGATTGGAGAGCCGTTTTGCTATTATGCTTCGGATCAACTCGCCGATGCCGGCTTTCGAGCTGACAGGCGGCTTGCGCCGCCGGACGAGAGGGCGAGGTTCTTCGACGGGTTCCACCGGTCGATCGCTGCATTTGCCGGAGCAGGCAACGACCTGCTCGTCGAGCATATTGTTGAGGAAACCGTGTGGTGGAGCCAGCTGCAAACGATCCTGGAACCCTTCGATGTCTTCTGGGTCGGAGTTCATGCTCCCCTGGCCGAGATCGAAAGGCGCGAGAGAGAACGAGGCAATCGCTCCATCGGCGAAGCAGCATATCACCTGAAGACCCATGACTACTGCAGCTACGACATTGAGGTGGACACTGCCTTGCCGCAAGAGGGCGTTCTGTCCGCCATCATCGAAGCCTGGCGCAACCGTTCCACCGCAATTCGCTAGCAACGGCCGCCATAAGCGCGTCGCTGGCGGCCCTCTCAGTTCGGCTCCCGGATCGCGTCGCGCCTTACTCAAGATGAAATCGCCCATCGCGGTGGCGTGTAGGCGAGGGGCCTCCTACACGGCCATAGGATGGGGCGGCGCCGAGGTTCGCCGCGGCCGCCTCAAACGGCAAGCCTTCAGACTTACATCTCCTGTTCCCAGAAGCCGCGGGTGTTCACGTTAGCGGCGTCGGCAAGGGCTTCCAGCTCCGCGATGTCGTCGCTGGTGAGCGTGATGCTGCTTGCGCGGACCAGACCGTCGATATAGCGGGGCTTGGTGACGCCGATGATCGGCGTTGTGCCCTTGGCGATGGCCCAGGCTGTCGCGACATCGGGCGCTGCTGCATCCTGGCTTTGGCCGATCGCGGTGAGCTTGTCCGTCAGGGCCTTCAGCTGGGGCAGCATGCCATTGTAAGTCTTCGCCCGGCTGCTGCCTTGCGGCAGCGGATTCTCCAGGCTGTACTTGCCGGTCAAGGCGCCCTGTTCGAGCACCATATAGGCGAAGAAGGAGATGCCCTGGTTGCGGCAGTGGTCCAGGATGCCGGCGTGCTCGGAGCTGCGGTAAAGGAGGCTGTAGTGGTTCTGGACGGCTTCGACCCGGAACCCGGCTTCGCCCAGGATCTGGTCGGCGAGCTTGATTTCGCTCAGGTTGTGGTTCGAGACGCCGACATGTCTGACTTTGCCGCTCTTCAGCAACGGGATCAGGTGCGGCGTCCACCGCGCCACATCGGCGGGATTGTGTATCCAGTAGAGGTCGATGTAGTCGGTGCCGAGGTTGGTCAGGCTCTGCTCCAGCATGTCGCCCACCGGATCGTCGCCGGGTCCCGCGATCCGCGGGTTGAACTTCGTGGAGAGCTGGTAGTCGCTGCGGGCGTAACGCTTGAGAACCTCGCCGAGTACGGTCTCCGAACGGCCCATGCCGTAGACAATGGCGGTGTCCCACAGGGTGAACCCGGCTGCATGCGCCTTGTCGGCGATCTCTTCCAGGCCAGCCCGGGTGAGGGGGCTGCCGAAATAGCCGTTGCCGGTTTCGCCGCTGTCGCCCCACGCCCAGGTTCCCAGTGCGATGGTGGGGGTCTTTAGATTATCCGATGTCATGTTTGCTCCATTCCTGTTCTGCGGCCGGTTTGCCGTGATCGGCGCCGTCGCCACTATGATGCGCGACGCCGCCGGGCCGTTAGCCCGATGCGCCGGGATTTCTGCCTGATCCTCCGGAAGCGGCGCGCAGCCGCCTTGCCGCCCTCCCGCACGCATGCGATGGTCCCCTCCATGGAAAAGCTGACCGAAATCGCTGCTATCATTGCCCGGCACGTGTCGAAGGATGGCTTCCAGGCCACCCCTATCGAGCGTGTGACACTTGTTCGATCCTCCACGGTGACGATGCCGATGCCGAATGTCTACCGGCCGCAACTGTGCCTCGTCGTGCAGGGGCGCAAGGAGGTCACGTTGGGCGACTGCGTGTTCAGATATGCGCCGGGGCGTTATGGCGTCGTGACCTACGACCTGCCGGCGACAGGCCATGTGGTCGAGGCGACGCCCGACAGGCCCTATCTCTGCCTGTATCTCGATTTCGATCCGGTCATGCTGGGGGACCTGGCGTCGCGCGTGCCGCCGCCGCCAGGAGCGGCATCTGTGCCCATAGGCAAGACGGTGTCCGATGCCGGCGCCGGCCTGCTCGACGCAGCACAGCGCCTGGTGCGCCTGCTCGACGATCCGGCAGCGCTGCCCGTGCTCGGGCCGCTTGCCGAGCAGGAGATCCTCTATCATCTGCTCGCCGGCCCCGATGGCGCCAGGATGCGCCACATCACCTCCGGCCAGGGTCGTGTGGCGCAGGTCGGCCGCGCCATCGCCTGGATCGGCAAGAATTTCCGGGAAAGGTTCAGCATCGAGCGGCTTGCCGCGGAATCAGGCATGAGTCCGTCGAGCCTGCACGAGCATTTTCGCGCCGTGACGGCGATGACACCGCTGCAATTCCAGAAGCAACTCAGGCTGCAGGACGCGCGCAGCCTGATGCTGGTGCAGGACATGGACGTCACGACTGCCGCCTTCCGCGTGGGCTACGAAAGCCCGTCGCAGTTCAGTCGCGAATATCGCCGCCACTTCGGGGAATCGCCGGCGCGCGACATAGCCCGCTTGCGCGCATCGCCGAGACTGGCAGTGGTGGCTTGAATTCGGCTTACAGAGGTCGGCGGATTAAGACGACTTGCATCCGGGCTTTTCGATTGGGCGGCTTTCGGAAGGAAAGACCTTGTTCTCGATGACCTGTTCACAGGCACGCTGAAGCTCGCCAGGCACCGATGAGCTCCTACCGCTTGCAAAATAGGATCGGTCGAGCTAATCTCCGGCCGCTTGCAAATTGCAAGCAGTGAGGGAGGATTGCGGCAATGATCACCGTGTTCGGCGAGGGACGAGGCTTCCGGGTCGTCTGGCTCCTGGAAGAGATGGTGCTGCCTTATCGGCTGCGGCCCGTGGACCTGCTTGCCGGCGTCGAGAACGATCCGGAGTTTCTGGCCATCAATCCCGCCGGCTTCATCCCGGCGATCAAGGATGGCGAGGTCATCATGGTCGAGTCGATCGCGATCATGGAATATGTGATGGCGCGCTATGGCCCGACACCGCTTGCGCCTCAGCCGCGCGACCCTGTCTTCCCCCTATACCAGCAGTTCCTTCACCTCGGCGAGGCCGGACTTGCGACCTCTATGTATTTCGTCGGCGGCGCGCGCCATATCGCGCCCGAAGGCGAGCGGAACAACTGGAGTGCCCGCCAGGCGATGAGCGTGTTCGAATCCCGGCTGGGACTGGTGACGCGGCAGCTTGAGCGGACACCCTATGTTGCCGGCGAGGCGTTCACGGCCGCCGACATTTCGGTGACCTATGCCCTGCTGCAGGCCAGGAGAAACGGAGGCGTCATCTACGGTGCGGTCGAGGATGCTTATATCGCGCGCGTCACGGGCCGGGACGGTTACAAACGCGCCATGGACACATGCCAGGATACCAAAGCCTGGGCGGCCGCAAGGGGTGGTTGACGCTGGTTTAAACGGTCGGGGCATCGCCATAAGATTGATGGCGCTGCCCGGCACCTGCGGGGCAGACAAGGGCCCAAAAGCCGACAGCGCCTTACTCAGGATGAAATCGCCCAAACAGCAATCAGGCTGACGAACACACTCAGCGGCGGAAGATGCTGATAGTCGCGGTGGCGCAGGACCGTCAGGATCGCGGCGGCGATGATGGTGGCTGCAAGCACTGCGCCCCATATGCGGGTGGCGGGAAGCGCGAGCAGGGCGGCGGCCGCTATCTCGAGGCCGCCGGTTACAATACCCCACCAGCGCGGATAGCCCCACTTGGCGAACTCGTTTCGTGCCCCCGCCGCGCCGATCGCATTGACGATTCCGGCACCCAGGAATGCGGCGGCCAGGAACCAGAGTGAGAGGCTATGAACCATCTCAGTGCACTCCTGTCATCATGGGAATGGCAGCGAGCGCCATGACGGCTGCCGTCAGGCCGTGAATGCCGAAGGCGCTTTTCGTCGAGCCTTTGGCTGCGAGAATGACCAGCATGTCGCCGACAGGGATCATGGCTGCGATCAGCAGGAGGAGGCCGATCTCGCGCTCGGCGCCCCACATCAGGAAGGCAAGCAGGAGCAATCCCGCTGCGATGTCGCGAACGCCCTTGAGGCGAAGTCACGAGGCCGTGTTCGGGTCGTCTCCCGGCAGCGGCAGGCCGAAACTGCGCGTCATGGTCGTCGGGGTGGCAATATAGCCGGTGCCGATTGCGATAATGGCGAGCGCCACGAGCAGGGCGGTCCCATTGAGAAGCCAATCCATCACATCATCCTTCTAGCGATTTGAGGTAATCTAGCGTTGCTAGTATTTAGTCTAGCGTTGCTAGATATTCAAGCCGTGATATGATCCTGACGGTCACATGGCTGTGGATGGAGTTTTTGACAATGGGTATCGCAGAGCGAAAAAGCCGGGAGCGCGCCGATCGCGAAGAGCGGATTGTCGCGGCAGCCCGTGTCATCGCCGAGAAGGAAGGATGGGATGCGGTCACGATCCGCCGTCTCGCCAAGGAGATCGAATACAGCCAGCCGGTGCTCTATTCCCATTTCGAAAACAGGGATGCCATCGTGGCGGCAGTCGCAGTCGAGGGCTTCGTGGAGCTCGGGGCCGCGCTTCGGGCAGCAGCAGGCGAGGGGAATGGGGCGCGCGATACCCTCATGGATATCGCCATGGCCTATTGTGCCTTCGCGCAAAGCCGCCCTTCGCTCTACGAGGCCATGTTCATCCTGCCGACCCAATTGCGGTTTGCGCAGGCTGACACGAGACCGGAACTTCGGGCCGGTTTCGAGGCGCTGGCGGCTGCAGTGTCTCCCTTCTGCGCCGATACGGAGATCGTGACCGAGACTTTCTGGGCTGCCCTTCACGGGCTTGTCGAGCTCGAACGTTCCGGCCGTATCAGGCCCGGCATGCGTGACCAGCGCATCGCGCTCGTCGTTGGCGCGATCGTGGAGGCGGGGGGCAGCCCGCAGGGCCGTTGCTCGCATTATCCGGTCGCGTAACCGCTCGTCCCTTGTGCGAGTCTCAGAAGCAAAAACCTCATCCTGCGGCCCCCTCATCCGACCCTTCGGGCCACCTGACCGGGGTCGAGCCGCTGGTCTCGACCCGTCCTTCGGACCCCCCAAGGGGAGAAGGAGAAATGCCGCGCCGTCCTTGCGCACTCTAAGGCGCCGTATGTCACGTCCCCTCTACCCAGCGGGGAGAGGGTTAGGGTGAGGGGGCTCCGGGGGGACGGACCGAATTGATCCCTGACGAATTAGACCGGACTGCCTGAAACGCTCAGTCCCCTAAATTTACGATGAAATACATGTCACAATCCTGTTCGAATTGACCGCTAGACGGGCGAAAAAAGCCAACGAGGACCAGCAGATGGCAGAAGAGAAGTCCCTGGATTTGACGGGTGAAATCGTCGATTTCGATGCCGGACACGGAGAGGCCGCCACCGTCGAGATGGACGACTATTCCAAGAGCCTGGCGCAAGCCAAGGCAAAGTCCGTCAAGCTGGTGGATGCGATCACCGGTGCGACGTTGAAAAAGAAGGACGCCTTCCATTTCGACGACCTGCGCCCGGCGCTTGCCGATTTCGTGCGGCAGAAACACCCCGGCATCCGCTCGGACGACTATATCAGCCGCAAGACGGTCGACGACTATCGCGGCCAGTACATTGCCGAGCTGCTGCGCGACGAACGAGGCGAACTCTCCAACCTCGAGGACGAGGTCGTCGAGAGCCTGAAGACCCACGACACGCTCGCCGAAAACATCGAAGAGGATTACGAGGAACGCCGTTCGCTCGGCGATCGTGTCGCCGATGTCGTCGCGACCTTCGGCGGAAGCTGGACCTTCATCATCTCCTTCTGCCTGTTCCTCGCCGTCTGGATGGGCATCAACCTGGCGCTTGGCGAAAAGAGCGCCTTCGACGTCTATCCCTTCATCCTGCTGAACCTCATCCTTTCGACCATCGCCGCCCTGCAGGCGCCGATCATCATGATGAGCCAGCGCCGCCAGGAAGCGAAGGACAGGCTGCGGGCGCTCAACGACTACAAGGTCAATCTCAAGGCCGAACTGGAAATCCGCCACCTGCATGAAAAGGTCGATCACCTGTTGAACCGGCAGTGGGAACGGCTGACCGAGATCCAGCAGATCCAGATCGAAATGATGCTGGAACAGGCCAAGGCCGCCAATCGCGCGCTGAAGCTGAGCAAGGCGCAGAAATCCAAGACCAATGCGCTGAAGAACCTCTTCAGCACCAAGCCTGCGGCTGAAGAGGCTGAGGAATAGAAGAAAGCCGCTCCATCCGGTTCCGGGTTGGGCGGAGCATCCGTCGGCACCGAGAACCGCTATGATCCGGCTCGCGGCAGACCTCTATCCGCCGCGAGCCGGGCCGCCGCCGAGGGAGGATCAGCAGGCGTTCGCTGCGTCCGGCTGGATCGCATTGATCGAAGGTGTCGGGGCCGGGTTGCCGGTGCCGCTATTGGTCGTGCGCTGGCAGTCGTTCGGGTCGCCGCCGGAAGCGCCCGGATTGGTGGTGTTGCTGGACGGGTTGCCGGCGCCGCTGACCGAGCCGGTCGTGTTGCTGTCCGTCGCGCTGCCGTTCATGTTGCTGCCGGTGCCGTTGCTGTTGCCATCGGTGCTGCTGCCGGTGCCCGACGTGCCGCCTGATGTGTCTGATGTTTGCGCCACGACGGGGACCGCCAGGGTGAGGGCAAGGGCGGAGGTTGCGAGGATTCTGAGAAACATTGGTATCGCCTTTTCAGTTGGAGCTTCGTGACAAAGGCTCAACCTGAAGACGTTGCCGATGTTCCTTCTTTCTTCGGTTTCTGCGGTGAGGGTGCGTTATCGTACCAAGGAACGTGATGAGGAGATGATCGGGCTTTTGGCGCGGGCGGTTTGATCGAGACGGAAGGTGGGGACGTGATGAGGAGCGTGACCGAACATTTGGGAGGGCGTGAGACCCCCCTCTGTCCTGCCGGGCTGCCGGGGTCGAGCCACGGGTCTCGACCCGTCCTTCGGACCCCCCACAAGGGGGGAGATCGGCAAGCGGCCAGACCTTCGCACATCACAGACGTTGCGGAGTTTGCAACGTTGATTGTTTGGGGAAGCCGGCGCGCCCAGCCAATCTCCCCCCTTGTGGGGGGTCCGAAGGACGGGTCGAGACCCGTGGCTCGACCCCGGCGGTCCGGCAGGGCAGAGGGGGGTGCCACACGGAACACCATCACCTTACCCTCGCAATTCCCCCTTCAAGTGATCGGCCAGCCTCAGTGCCAGCGCCACCGCCGGCAAGGTCGGGTTCGCCTGGCCGGAGACCGGGAAGACCGAGCTGCCGGCGACATAGAGATTTGAAAGGTCGTGGCAGCGGCAGTTGCCGTCCACGACGCTCGAGCGGGGCGAGGCGCCCATTCTGGTGAGGCCGATCTGGTGGTAGCCGTCGAGCGCCTGGCGGCGGACGGCGGTTTGCAGGCCGTCTTCGGGGTGGAGCCATTCGAAGGTGCCGATCCGCCGTTTGCCGATCCAATCCGCCAGCGCATGGTGGCACCGGATCAGCGAGGCGAGATCCTCCTCGTCGAAGTCGAAACTGACGGCGAGCCGCTTCAGGCCGGTTTCATCGACCTCGGAGCTCAGCCGGACGCGGTTGGAAGCGACCGGCCGCTGTTCGCCGTGATAGGCGAGCCAATAGAGATGCTCGCCGTTCTTCACGAAGAAATTCGGCTGGCGCTCGGATTTGAGCGCTGCCGTCGTCAGCTGCAGGGCGGCGTTGAAGCTCTGCACGGGGTTTGCGACGAGATCGGACAGCGAGGCGGTGTCGGATACCCTCGACTTGAAGGACATGCGGCGCATCTTGCGCCTGCCTGTTATCGCCTTGAACAGGTTCAGCGTCGCACGCGCACCCGCCGTCGCATAGACCTCTTCCAGCGGCGGGCTGCGCAGCCAGAAGACGCTGTTCAGGAGATCGCGCTCGTTCTGCAGGGCAATGCTCGGTATCAGCCGCGAGCGGAACCAGGCGCCGCTGCCGTTGCGCCGGAAGAACATCTTTTCCATGAAGCTGCGATCGGTAAAGCGGATGCGGGCGAGCTCACCGGCCAGATGCCCCATGTAATAGCGCCCGAGCGGGCCATCGACGCCGCCGAAAAGCCGCGGCGCGATCTCCTGTGCGGCCAGCAGCAGCCGGGCATTTTCGCGCCCGCCGCAGGCCAGCACGAAGATCGTGGCGCCCAGCGAATGCAGCTTGCCGCGATGCCATACCATGAGCCGTTTCGTACGGGCGCCTTCGCGATCGAGATCGAGGCCGATCACGGTTGCCTGGGTGACGAGGTGCAGGTTCGGCAGGCTTTCGATCAGCGCCCCATGCGCCTTGGCCATATCCGGCTCGCGGGCCCAGCTCTCGATCGAGGGCTCGAAATCGCCGTCCATGTGGGGCATTTCAACGCCCGGCATCTCGACGTTTGGCAACTCGGCGCCGAGAAAGGCGCGGGCATCGTCATAATAGGCCCTGAAGGCGCTGTGTTCGATCGGCCAGCGGGCATCGCCGCGCGCCGGCCTGCCATCGAAATCGCTGTCGTCGAATTCCACGCACCGGCCGCCCCAGGCTTTCGAGGTGCCGCCGACCGCGCGCCGGATCGTGAGGCTTGCTTCGGCATGGTGGTCGGTGCTGATGGAGGCCGCAGCCGCCAGCCGGTTCGTCTTCTCGGAAATGGTCTTGCCGCCGGATTCGAGCAGCGCGACGGACAGCCCGGACCGGGCAAGCGTAATGCCCAGCGCCAGGCCGACAGGCCCGGAACCGACGACGCACACATCGACCCGTCCCGCAAGCAGGTTTTGAAGCGACGAAATCATTTCACCACCCCGGCTTATGATGGCGGGATCATAGCGGTATTTTGCTGCGTGGTGTAATGCAATTTTGCAGAATTCAGCCTTTGGTTGTTGCGAGGTGCTGCCTGGAGGCTCGCGGCATTGACAATGCGGCTTGCAGCTTCGTCCTTTGGAGCGGACTTGGGTTCGGTCACGCTGCTGTTTGGCGTTTCGACGGGGAGGCGGGAATGTGAGGCGGGAGGCGTGCGGCGACTGACGGCGTGCCATGGGGGGCACCCCCCTCTGCCCTGCCGGGCATCTCCCCCACAAGGGGGGAGATCGGCCCGCGGCGCGATCTTCGCATATCGCTGATGTCGTGCAGCTTGCAACGCTGGTTGCTTGGGGAAGCCGGCGCGCCCAGCCAATCTCCCCACCTGTGGGGGAGATGCCCGGCAGGGCAGAGGGGGGTGCCTTACGGCACGCCGTCAGTCGCCTTGCAACCCAAGTCCACGAGGCTTTGGGTCGCATGGGACCGCACTGGCGCAGAAGTGATGACCTGTTGCCCCCGATCCCCTGTTTTGCAAGCGACTTGGCCAGCGGCAGATGCTAAAACTTTTCCAGAGCCTCAAGGCGGCAAAGGACCAGGGAACCATGACCAGCGCACTCCTCATCATCGATATGCAGATGGTCATGCAGGAGCGACTCGATGCCGGGCGCGAGCGCGTGAACGGCGAAGCGGGAGAAAAGATCGCAGAGCTCGCCGCCGCCTTCCGCGCCGCCCGCAGGCCGGTCATCCATATCCGCCATCGCGAGGCCGACGTGAGCTCGGCGCTCCATGAAAATGCGCCGGGGTACCAGCCGATGCCCTGCGCGAAGGCGCGGGAGAACGAACCCGTCTTCATCAAGTCCACGTCGTCGGCCTTTGCCTCCACCGAGCTCGAAGGCTATCTGCACGAGGTCGGCATCACCGATCTGGTGGTGGTGGGCGCGGTCGCCGGCTTCTGCGTCAATACGACCGTGCGCGCCGGTTCCGATCTCGGCTTCAGGATGAGCGTCGTCAGCGACGCCGTGCTCGGCTTCGACCTGCCGGATGCCGATCTCTCGGCCCGCCAGATCTTCGACGTGACGATGGCGCATCTCAAATCCGATTTCGCCGAGATCGTCGAGACGCGGCAGCTGATGGCCATGCAGCCGGCCTGACGGGCCTAATCCTGCTTTTCGCCTACCAGAGCGAAGATCGGCCCATAGCCGCCGTGCCAGGACGTGTCGTTGCGCCCGAGTGCGGGATTGTAGAGCCCGGTGCCGTTTCCGCCGTCGAGGAAGAGCGCGTTGTCGCATTTCAGCTCGTCGCGGAAGAGGCTCGCGAAATCGTGGAAATTCACGTCGCCTTCGCTGATGACGAAGCGGAGCGTGCCGTCGGCTGCAAGGCCGACGCCGTTGCGCCGCGTGCGGTCGGTCGAGCCCGGTATGAAGATCGGGTTGATCTTGCCTGACATGACCAGCATCGGGCCGGATTGCGTGGCGAGCCGTGTCTTCGGCTTCTGCTTCAGGAAATCGGCGGTTGGGATGATATGGGCGCCGGCCTCATCGAGATAGAAGATGCCGTTCGGCTGCTTGAAGAAGTTCGGCACCGGGCCGGAAACCTTCGGCGGCGCCTCCACGTTGACCGGGATCAGCGCCTTGCCATCCTGGACATAAAGCCCCATCGGCGTGAAATTCTCGCGGTACATGCCGGCATTCATGGCAAAGAGAAGCCGATGTCCTTCACCGGTGACAGCATCGGCGACGCCTGAAAACCTGCGATAGGGCTTGCCATCGGCATCCTCCCAGAAGAGGCGCAGATCCGCCTTTGCGGGATCGACGCCGCAGACGATATAGGCGCCGCCCTCGAAATTTTGGCGCGCGCAAGGGTCTGCCGGCGCCGGCGTGCCGTCTGCGTCCGGCGCATCGGCTCTCGCGGCAATCGCGCCGGCAAGGAGCAGGGCAAAGGCGAATAGGGTGCGAAGCATGGCATCTCCTGAGTCGTGGCCGATCACTCGTAGCTGATGACCGGGAAAGAAGGCGAGAGCGGGGAGCAAATTAACGTCTGCCTGCGAAGCTTGCCGCATGTACACGCTGACCGACCTGCTGCCCTGGATATTGGCCCTGCCGCCCGCCCTTTGGGAGACCGGACGGGTCTGGAAGGCCTATGGGGCAGCGCTCGGCGCAGTTGCCGGTGTCATCGTCTTCGGCGGTATCTTCCTCTGGCTCGAGGCGCTGGCATTGATCATCTCCGACCTCGATATGCGGTTGGGTCCCATAGTGGCGCTGCAGGCGTTCTGCCTGCTGATCGCGCCGCCGGCGGTCACCTGGTGGGTCGGGCGGAAGTCGAGCCTCGCCGCCGGCATTTTCGCAGGCCTCACCGCGGGCTTTTGCCTGCTCTTCGCTACGAGCGTCATCTGGCTTGCCGTGGAGGGCGCCTGATCAGCGGTGCGGAAGAAGGCTGGCGACTGCAGCTTACCCTAGGGAAAGCGGTAGGAGGACTCGACCCAAGCGAGCCTCACGTAACGGAATACACCGTTGAAACTTCTCGGTTTTCTCAAAAATCATCATCAGCCGGCCAAACATCACCCGATTGGGGGTGGCGGTTATCAGGCTAACGGCTAAGGTGGAACTCGGCCCTGTGTGGAGCTGGGCCGACTTGACGCAACTTTGGAGGCCGTCTCTCCCGACGAGCCTCTTTTTTTATGCGCCATGTCCGGCCGTCGTGTGAGCGCACAAAACTACTTGGCGTGAACGCCCAGCAGTTCGAACTCGTCGATCAGGCCGACCACTTTCTCGCCGTCGAATGTCTCGGCGCCGATGATGCTTTTCCCGTCATATTTCTCGGCCTGCAGGATGATGACGTATTTGTCTTCCTGGCGGAAATAGCCGTATTGCGGGATTTCGATGTCGAGCGGCTTTCCGTAGCTCTGGTCGTCCTGGCCGGTGGCGAAGATCGCCGTTCCGTTGTCGACATCTTCGGGTGCAGCACTCCGGCCGGTCAGGAAGCCCGAGCTCGGCAGGGCTGGCCACTTGGCGGCGCCGCTGAAAAGCAGGGCGGCGCTGAGCGCTACGGCAAGCGCCCTTGTTGTCTTGAACTCAGTTGCCTTTGCCATAGTCCACTCCTGCCGTGCGAGGAAGGGCGAGGGGTGCTTCATCCTATGAATTCGCCCTGCAGCCGGAAGTTCCCAAAAACCGCCAACCGGCGGCAAGGGCAAGACAGGAGAACGGCACTGCACAATTTTATTCGCGATGGCGCATATAGGATAAAGGACATCCGGTAGCCGGATACCGGTGGAGGGCGGAGCGCTTCAAACCGGACGCAAACTGCTGCACTCTCTTGCTGGAATTGCGCGTCAACCCTCCTCATCCGCCTCGCGCGTCATCTCGACCATCGTCGGGCGGAAGCCCATTGCGGCGAACAGGCTGCGGGCGGTCTCGTTGCGGTAGGCGGTCGAGAGCACGAAACGTTCGGCGCCGAGGGATTTCAGGCCAGCCATCGCCGCTTCCAGCAGCATCCGGCCGACACCTTCACGGCGACGGCCCGGATCGACGAAGAGATCGTGGATGACGCCCGCCGGTCCGCGCAGCGACATGTAATCGAAGCCTTCCGATGCGGCATAGGCATAGCCGAGGAGGCCGTTTTCGTCTTCGGCGACGATCACGATGACATCGGGTTCGGCGAGTTGGCTTTTGAGGAACTGCCCATATCTGAGCGGGGTGCTCTTGGCCGCTTCGATGAAGCGCTTGGCATCCAGTTCGTGATGCAGCGCGACGAGCAGGGCGCCGAAGCCGCCGAGAATGTCCATATCGCCTGATGTGGCGGGGCGGATCCTGACTGCATGTTCAACCGGCTTCGTCGCCATATGTGCTTCCAGTGGGCTTTCTATCGAGGCATCCGGAGATTTCTACCACATTGGGGTCGGGTGCAAGGCCATATCCTGCGTGGGATGAAGGCTGCTTGCCATGATTCCCAGTCTGGCTTTCCGACAAGCCTCGCCCTTGCTCCACGTCATCCTCGGGCTTGTCCCGAGGATCTGCTCACGTTGAACATAGGGCTATGGCTTAGATCCTCGGGACAAGCCCGAGGATGACGAACGAGCGGTTGGCGGCCCGGTAACTGTGGGTTGTTTGTAAAGGGGACTGACCGCGTACAGCTGGCCGGCAGGCCAGAGGTGCTACTCGCCGAATGAATAATAATCCATCTGAAAATCAGAGACTTACAGAAAAAACTTGCAACCGATTCGAAGTTTTCCCGCCTATCTCTGTTGCCAAATTTAAAATTGACCGTATATTACGTTTATCGACCATTGCTTGTGACGTCGTTCAAGAGCCTTTTCGCTCTCGTCAGATTTCCTTCCAAATAATCGACCCAAACCCGCAGGGTATCGCGGGAAATTTCAACGGTTGCTTTGAAAGGAGATCGTTATGAATACAGGTACAGTCAAGTGGTTCAACGCCACCAAGGGTTTCGGTTTTATCCAGCCGGATAATGGCGGCACCGACGTTTTCGTCCATATTTCCGCAGTTGAACGCGCAGGCATGCGCTCGCTCTCGGATGGACAGAAGGTCACCTACGACATCGTGCAGGACCGTCGCTCGGGCAAGAGCTCGGCTGACAACCTCCGCGCTGCCTAAGAACTTGTCACGACTTCGCGCGACCACGGATGTACTGGCGCGCGCAGACGATGACTGAGGCCAGGCACACCTGGCCGGGGAAGGTCGGGAGCAGTCCCGGCCTTTTATTTTTCATTTCATGAGGGTAGAACCACATGGTAAGCCGTCGTTACCGGCCGGGTGACACCATCATGCTCAAGCATGGCGTTCTCGGCGGTGCCCAGCCTTCGGGTTCCGGCAACATTCTAATGGTCCTGCCCGCCGCGCAGGGCTTCGTCCATTATCGTGTGCGGTTCGAGAACGAGAATTTTGAGCGCAGCATCCGCCAGGATGATATAGACGTCGCGGCATCGCCTTCGTCGCCCTTGCCCTTCGAAGTACGGGGGCCTCTCGAAGTGCGGGCGGCGCCCGAAAGTTCAAAATCGAGCTGGATCAATTCGAATTCGATCCGCATCAGGAAATAACAGCAGCAACGCTGATTAAGGAGAAATCTTGCAGGTACTCGTCCGAGACAACAATGTCGATCAGGCCCTCCGCGTGCTCAAGAAGAAGCTGCAGCGCGAAGGTGTGTTCCGCGAAATGAAGGAACGCAGCGCCTATGAAAAGCCGTCGGAAAAGCGCGCCCGTGAAAAGGGTGAAGCGATCCGCCGCGCCCGCAAGCTCGCCCGCAAGCAGGCGCAGCGCGAAGGCCTGCTGCCGGCGCCGAAGAAGAAGGTGATTGCCCGCGGCCGCTGACGCCTTCCCGGTCTCCCGTTCCATCGACAAGGAGGAAACATGACCGAGACGAAAGACACTTTCTTCAAGCCCGAAAAGCTTTCGCCGCAGGCGAAGGCCGAGCAGACGACGTCTGTCGCCAAGGGCATCCTCGAAAGCGAAGCTGCCGCCCGGCAAAAGAAGACGGAAAAGCTGCGCGCGCTGAGGCTCGCCCAGCCAGCCCCCGAGCCGCCGGCAAAGAAGACCAGGGCGCCGAAGAAGGGGTAGGGGCTTTCGGGCCTCGCCTTGCTATGGCTTTGGTATGATCGATATTTTGAGGTGGTGCTCCGGTTTTGGGAGTGCCGCCTTTTTGCGGTTGGGCTATTGCGCCGAAATCGGCATATGAGCGGGCTTAAGCTTCGTAACTTTTGTGTTGTGCCGTGAGGCACCCCCCTCTGCCCTGCCGGGCATCTCCCCCACAAGGGGGGAGATTGGCTGGACGCACCGGCTTGCCCAACCAATGAGCGTCCTGCATGGCAAACCGTCAGTGATGTGCGAAGGTCGAGCCACTTGTCGATCTCCCCCCTTGTGGGGGAGATGCCCGGCAGGGCAGAGGGGGGTGCCACACGGAACGCCCGCTCGTTGGGCTGGGGCGGGTAGCTGATCCGCCCGGCTCATGGGGCTGCGATCGTCGTGCAGGCCACATTTCCAAAGCGGTCAAGAAAAGGCCGAGGTTCCAAGCCCCGGCCTTCTGAAAGATGGCGATCGGTTGCGGATTTCAATGCAAGGTGACGGCTCGCTCCGGCACGGAGATCTCTTCCTCTGCGAGGCCGCTGAGTGCGACGACCACCTCGTCAATGGACCAGCCGACGCTCAGAGCATGGTCGATCAGTTGGTGAAAGTCCGTTCCGAGGTAATCCTTGCAATCGTCAAGACGATCTGCGGAAATAATGATTGTGCGTGAATTCAGGACCTTGGTCATGGCCTCATCCTTTGCTGCGAATATAACCGGCGTGACCGGTTATAGTTCCCACTCCACAGCATGTTCTCGGATGAATACTTAACAGCCTGCGAATTATTTCCGGGTCTCGGGAACAGTTCCTGCGCTCTTCAGTTCGGGCCGGAACGGATGAATCCGCTTGAAGCCGAGTATTGGATGCGAACGGCACGGGGCGGCGCGAAGGCCTGCTGGCCCGCGAGCCGTCGGCAAAGAAGACCAGGGCGTCGAAGAAGGGTAGGACTTTTAGACTCTGTCACTTTTGCGTTGTGCTGCGGGGTACCCCTCTGTCCTGCCCGGCAGGACAGAGGGGGTGCCACACGGAACGCCCGCTCATGGGAAGGTTTTGACGCACCAATCAGCGCCATCCACACCTCACCCAGATCCCTTCAGTTCCGCACCTCGAAGATCATGTTGAACGGCGTCTCGCTCGCCCTGCGGAAGTGGTGGTATCCGGCATCCAGCGCCACCTTGCGCAGTTTCATCTCGCCCGCCTGCGCGGTGTTCCTGTTTGGCGCGCCGCCTTTTCTGTCTGGCGGTGGATTGCCCGCCACTGCCGCATCTCAGGGTTTGCCGTGCTGCTGGCATGACTGATCGCGTTTTGGTAACGCTTGGCGATGCAGGCTGACCCGATGTTCCAGATCACTTACACCATGACGTCCCAGGACTATGCTGCGATGACGCGGGCCCTCACGAGGCGTCCATTGCCGCGCAGCATCCTGACATTGGCACTCTGGCTGTTTTCCGTCTGGTGCCTGATCGTCCTTTTCACCGACACTTACGATCCCCTCGTCATGGCGCGCGGGATCTTCGCCAGCGCTTCATCCGTTCTGATTTCGGCGGCAGTTTTCGTTGCGATCGCGGTGTTTTCGATTTTCAGCCATTGGTTTGCGTGGGCGATCGCATTTCTCTATTACCGGCAGCTCGCCTCCGCGGGTGCCACCATCACCATGAAGATGAGCGAAGCAGTCGTGGAAGCCAGTTCGACAGTGGCCGATACGAAGGCGCCTTGGTCGACGGTAAAGCGGGTTCTGCGCGAGCGGGACTATCTGTTCCTGGCGATTTCGAAGCGGGAAGCATTCATTCTGCCACGGCGCAGTTTCGGCCCGGAGGCCGGGTTCGATGCCGCCTGCCGCTATGCGGAGGTTCGGGTCGGTAAGGAAGTGCGGGGAGGGTAGGGCTTCGGACCCCGCGTTGATGCGTGTGGTTTGAGGGCGGTGTTCGGTTTTTGTGGCGCCGCTTCTTTGCGTCGTGGCGTGTGGCACCCCCCTCTGTCCTGCCGGACATCTCCCCCACAAGGGGGAGATTGGTTGGGAGCGCCGGTTTCCCCAAGCAATCGACGTTGCAAACCGCACAACGTCAGCGATGTACTAAGGTCAGGCTGCTTGTCGATCTCCCCCCTTGTGGGGGAGATGTCCGGCAGGACAGAGGGGGGTGCCACAGGATACAACGGCCCCGGTGGGTGCGAACCCGACAGAGGGGTGCCACAGGATACAACGCCCCCCGGTGGGTGCGGACCGCGTCACGCCTGCCGACCGGAAAGCCGTCGGCAGGTCCGGCACCCGCATCCACTCAGTTCCGCACCTCGAAGATCATGTTGAACGGCGTTTCGCTTGCCCGCCGGAAGTGGTGATAGCCCGCGTCCAGCGCCACCTTGCGCAGCTTCATCTCGCCCGCCTGGGCGCCAAGCCCGAGGCCGACTTCCTGGGCCATGGAGGCGGGCGTGCAGATCATCGTCGAGGCGCCGTAATAGACGCGGCCGACGGGGTTGAGGTTGTCCTTCAACCCGTCATGGGCGAAGGGTTCGACGATCATCCAGGTGCCGTCCTTTTTCATCGTCTCGCGGATATGGCGGCCGGCGCCGACTGGGTCGCCCATGTCGTGCAGGCAGTCGAACATGGCCACCAGATCATAGTCGCCGGCCGGGAAATCCTTGGCCGATGCCTTGCTGAAGGTCACCCGGTCGGCCACACCGGCTTCCTTTGCGGCCCGCTTTGCCCGCTCGATCGACGGACCGTGATAATCGAAGCCATGGAAATGCGATTTCGGGAATGCCTGGGCCATCAGGATCGTCGAAGCGCCGTGGCCGCAGCCGACATCGGCGACTTCCGCCCCGCTTTCCAGCTTTTCCTTCATGCCCTTCAGCGCCGGGATCCACTCGGTGACGAGATGGCTGTTATAGCCCGGCCGGAAGAAGCGCTCGGTGCCGCGGAAGAGGCAGGTACTGTGCTCATGCCAGCCGAGACCGCGCCCCGTTCGGAAGGCTTCCTCCACCTTCGGCTCGTCCATCCACATGGATTGCACGATCTCGAAGGCGCCGCCGAAGAAGGCGGGGCTTTCCTCGTTGGCGAAGACCAGCGCCTGCTCGGGCGTCATGGCGAATTTGTTGGAGGCTTCGTGCCAGGTGATGTAATCGGAAGCCGCCATGGCGGCCAGCCATTCGCGCACATTGCGCTCGGTGAGGCCCGTCGTTTCCGCCAGCTCCATCGAGGAGCGCGGCCGCCCGTCCATCATCGCCCTGAACAGGCCGAGATGATCGCCGAGCACGACGAGAACGCCTGATACGCTGGCGCCGAGATCGCCGACGAGGCGACCGACGAGTGCGTCGACTTTCTGCATGTCAGGTTGCTGCATGCCGTTCGGCATGTCGGTTTTTGGCTTGGCCTGTTTTGATTTCCCAGCTTTCGGCAGATCAGTATTCGGCATGGCACCCTCCTCAAGATGCGCGAACCCCAGTCCGATAGATCGACCCTGTTGTGATTCTAGGCCGGGGCGCGGGGCAGTCAATGCTGCATTCGGGTGAGGGGGAGGAGCTTAGGGCGCCGTGCGTCCGTTCGGGCGCAGGAAGGATGTTCCAACTCTTCGAATCGAGGCATCAGGTTCTCTGAAAATCGGGACCGATTTTCAGAGAGAGATCGACCGCCGCGGGAGACATGGCGACCAGGGTCAACCGCTCCGGGAACGCCATCGCCGCTTTGAAATTAAGTGCCACGCCGTCCTTTCCGCGCTATAATTATGCGCGGCGATGTAGACGGAGGTGAAGCCAATGAAGAGGCTCGCAATCATTGCCCTGTCGCTGGCAACGGCGCTGACAAGCGCACTGCCGGCCGAGGCGTTTCCCACCATTGGCGCCCCTGATGTCGAGACACTGCAGGCGCAGCAGGTGCGTTACCGTGGCGGCTATTACGGCGGCTATCACGGCGGATACTATCGCCACCATGGCGGCGACGGCTGGGGTTGGGCGCTTGGCGGCCTGGCCGCAGGCGCGATCATCGGCGGAATGCTGGCGCAGCCCAGATATTATGGCCCAGGCTATTACGATCGGGGCTATTACGGCTCGACCTATGACGGTCCGTACTATTACGGGTCGACGCGATATTACGCGCCACGCTATTATCGCCCGGCCTACTATGGCGGCAATGGACATGTGCGCTGGTGCTTTGCGCGTTACCGGTCCTACAGGGCTTACGACAACACGTTCCAGCCCTATCACGGCCCACGACAGGCGTGCGTTTCGCCTTACTATTGATGGCCGCGCGGAGCGCCGGCGTTACATCATCGCGTTGCCTTGATCGCGCCGTTCGCCTGCCTGAAGCATGTCGCGCAAAAGTGTGCCGCGGTTCTGCGGTAACGACATGCGAAAATAAGAGCCTGAAGCGTGGCAAGCGAATCCTGGAGATCGCGACACTAGGCTGATTCAATGGGCATTCTCCGCCGCGGGAGGGTTCCTTGATGTCACGATCGTTGTTCTGTTTGTCTGCCCGCGTGGTCGTTGCCACCGTGCGCGGCGATGAACATCGCAACAGCCGACCGGCAATAGGATTCGATTTCGCTGTCGTCCTCTGCTCTCGCTTCATCGAAGCGTGCGATAATCAGGAGATCGGAGCCTTTGAAAAGCGCGGCAAACAAGCGGGCGGACCGGAGAGGATCGGGCACGTTCAGAACCGCCTTCGCATGTAATTGACGCAACAGGGCCTCGATTTGGGCGATGATATGGGCGGGGCCGGCTTCGTAATGGAGCTTGCTCAACGACTTTTGGCTTGTGACGTCGGCCGTGACCATGGCTTCGACATTGCGGACGTCCGGGCGCAGCAGCGTGCGAAGCAGTGATGATCCCACCGCCATGAGCTGATCTTCGGCCGAACCGTCGACGCCTTCAAAAAGGGCCTGTGGTATTAACTGCTGGCAGCGGGCCGCAAACGCCGCGCCAAACAGCGCCTCTTTGTTCTCGAAGTGCCTGTAGATGCTGAGCTTGGATATCTTCGCTCGCTGGGCGACCTTGTCCAATGTCGTCGCTTGGAAACCCAATTCCGCAAAGAGTTCGCCCGCGGCGTCGACTATGGTTTGGCCAAGCGCCTCGTTGGCGGGACGGCCGCGTCGGGCCTGACTATTTTCGCTCACGACAATTCCAATACTTGACAGTATCCTAATCCCTGAATTACGATACCATATAGTATCTGAAATGTGCAAGCCATTGGTAGGTTCAACCCATGTCCTCCAAATCCGGGCCGCCCGGCCATATCGAATGCGGCATTGTTCGGCCGGTCAACACAGTGATGGGCGACTGTCTCGGCGATGCCGGAGCCCTGCTTGCTGCCCGTCTCGAGCGCGTTATCGCTGGACGCTATTTCGCGTCACGCCCAACCCATTCCCCCTATCTGCGACACGGAGCCCATCACCATGGATGACGTCATCATCATCGGCGGCAGCTTTGCCGGCCTCGCCGCCGCCCTGCAGCTCGGCCGTGCCCGCCGCAAGGTCACCGTTCTCGATACCGGCCTGCCGCGCAACCGCTTCGCCGGCCACTCGCATGGTCTGCTCGGCCACGATCACAAGCCACCGCTGGACATCCTGGCCGAGGCGCGGCAGCAGCTGGCGCGCTATCCCACGATCAGGCTGGTCAATGCCCGGGCCGACAGCATTTCCGGCGCCATCGATGATTTCTCCGTCCTCACAGGCGATGGCGAAAGCCTTGGGGCGCGCCGCCTGATCCTGAGTTATGGGGTCACCGACCAGATGCCCGATGTTCCGGGCTTTGCCGAAAGCTGGGGCACATCCATCGTGCCTTGCCCCTATTGCGATGGCTTTGAAGTCGCCGACCAGCATTGGGGCCTCGTCTGGTCCGGCCCGCAGTCGCACAATTATGTCAGGCTGTACCACGACTGGACGGAAACGTTGACGGTCTTCGCCAATGGTCACGACATTTCAGCCGATATCCAGGCCGATCTGGCGCGCCGCAACATACCTGTCGTTGATGGTCGGATCGCCGAAATCGCCCATCACCGGGGCCATATTACCACCGTTAATCTCGAGAGCGGCCGCAATGCCGCGGTCGATATCCTGTTCGCGCATCCGCGCAACAAGCCGTCCGCAAGCCTGCATGAATCACTGGGCCTCGACACGGTCAATACGCCCTTCGGCATCGCCCTCAAGGTCGACGAGCGCCGCGAAACCAGCACGCCCGGCATCTATGCTGCCGGCGATCTTGCAAACCCAGCCATGGCCTCGGTCACCACGGCAATATCGCAGGGCGCGACAGCGGGTATCTTCGCCCAGCAGTCGATGCTGGTTTGAGAGCACAGGTTCCCTTCTCCGGTTGCCGCAGGCGCGGTTGTCCTTCGAAGTCGGCGCCAGGCGGCACCGATCCCGACGCATGAGATGATCCACGCAGGTCTGGTGTCTTGTCGCTGGCGAGGCGGAGTCGCTGGAGACGATGCCCGCTTTGGCATCGGATAGCCTGGAACGAATCAAACAAGGATTGTCATGGCACAGCACAATGCCGATCAGGTCGCCGACTGGAATGACCAAAGCGGGGAGCGCTGGGTCGCCCACCAGGCCCGGCTCGACGCCGTGATGGCGGCGTTCGGCCAGGCCGCAATCGAAGCCGCCGCGCCCGCCACGGACGAATGCGTGCTGGACGTCGGCTGCGGCGCGGGGGCGTCCAGTCGGGATCTGGCCGCCCGCGTCGGCTCCGGAGGCCATGTGCTGGGCGTGGACATATCCGAACCGCTGATCGACCGAGCGCGCGCGCTTGTGCCACAGGATACGCCGGCCCTGTTCCAGGTGGCCGACGCCAGCGGCGCCGAGCTGCCCGAGGGGGCGTTCGACATCCTGTTCTCGCGCTTCGGAGTGATGTTCTTTGACGATCCTACCGTCGCGTTCGCTCATATGCGCCGTGCGCTCAAGCCCGGCGGACGGGTCGCTTTCGTCTGCTGGCGCGGCATGGCCGAGAACGATTGGGTGCGCCTGCCGATGACCGCGATCAAGGGTATCGTCCCGCCGACCGCGCCGCCCGATCCCGAAGCGCCCGGCCCATTCTCGTTCGGTGACCGGGAGCGGGTGGCGCGCATCCTCACGGCGGCCGGCTTCACCGACATCGCTATCGCACCCTTCGATGCCTCCATTCCGTTTGGCGAGGGCGCGACGCGGGACATGGCGATCGACGACGCGGTGAAGATGACGTTCGAGGTTGGCCCACTGTCGCGCATGCTCGCTGATCAGCCCGACGATATCCGCGTCCGCGCCTCGGCCGCGGTTCGTCACCGCGCGCAATCCGGCGCCACCCGCTACGACAAGCTCGCCAGCAATTTCCTATCAGGAGTAAGCCTCGCCGCAACCGCGGCATTCTGGCTCTGAACGAGTCTGAACCCTACGGAAGTTCGATTTCGCCGTCCACCACGTGGTTGAGGCCGGTGCCATCAGCCGTCAGCGTCATGCGGACCTTCAGCTTTTTGCCGCCGATCTGCCCGTCGCGCACCGTCTCCTCGATCCTGCGCTGCGAGGTCACGCCGACTTCCTTCAGGAACTTGCGGATAGACATATTGAAGGCGTCTTCGCTCATGGTGGTATCCCCCGTGTGTGGACGGGATTGTAAGGGAAGGCGAGCGGCCGGGAAAGCTGGATCGGAGGCGCGGCGGCGATAATCAGCGTGAGCCGGGAGCGATGTTCATTTACAGGTATAATCCCAGATGAAATATTGGGGATGGGCGGCCTCTGGATCCTGGTCCTGTTCCGGATCCCTGCTCAAGTAGATATCGCCGAGCGATGAGACGCCGTTCCGGCAGTTGTTCTTGATCAATCTCGCGACCATCTCGAACACCTTCAGGTGCCTGTCCCGAAACGACATCATCGCCAGCGGGCCATCATATTTTTCGCCGCGATGGGTGACTTCGATCCGACGATCGCTGCGGCCGCTCGCAATGACCTGATAATTGAATTTCGAGCCGCTGATCTCGCTCGTTCCGCTATCGATGACATTCGCGGCAGCTGCCGGTCCTGCAGCAAGGAGCAGAAATCCCCAGAATGCAGCAGGCTTCAGATATCGACGAGTCATTGGAATTTGCCCCCTGTGGTTGATCCGACCATAGGGGCTCCGACTGTTTCTGCAATCTCCAATTTCGGTCTTTTAATGGCCCGCCCGTCCCTGGTATCGGAAGAGCAGGCCGCCGCGGGGCGCGCTATTTCAGGGGCAAGAACAGTTCCGCGACGACCTCATGGACCGCGGGGGTTGGCGGCACATCGCGGATCGTCACATCGTCTTCTTCATAGGTTATCTGCATGAGCTTGCTCCTTGCGTTTTCGAGAGGCCTGAAGGCAGGGGCGATACGCTCGACCGATCTTGCGGTTTTGGCGGGAGTTGCGAAACAGGCCGGCCGGCTCATGCGTGATCGGCGTCGTAGCGCAGGCGGTGATCCTCGATGTTCTGCCTGTTTTCAGCTGCCCAGTCGGCAAGCTGTCGCACGGTTTCCGACAGGGAGTGGCCGAGCGGCGTCAGCGTGTATTCGACCTGCGGCGGGGTGCTGGGGTGGACGGTTCTGGCGATCATGCCGTCGCGCTCCAGCACCTTCAGCGTCCGCGTCAGCATCTGCTGCGAGATGCCGCCGACCTCGCGCTTCAGCCCATTGAACCGTCGCGCACCCAGCCGAAGTGCGACGACGACCTGGATCGTCCATTTGTCGCCGACCCGGCTCAGGATCTCGCTGACACCCCTGCAGTCGGCTCCTTCAGGCCTTGCAGTCACATCCATCTGACCAGCTCCCAAAGATATGCTTTTGACGGATAATTTTAGGTCTCATAAATGGCCGTGGTCAACATTGCAGACCTTGTCTCACGGCGGAGCCGGCGGGGCGGGTCACCACCAGGAGACCATCATGAACCTCTTCTACTATCCCGGCGCCTGCAGCCTCGCCGATCATATTGCGCTCATCGAGACCGGGCTTTCCTACAGGCTCACCAGCATCCGGCATGACAAGATGACGGAGGACGGCCGCGATTTCCTGTCGATCAATCCCAAGGGCTACATTCCCACGCTCGAACTCGAGGACGGAACGGTCCTGACGGAGAACCAGACCATCCTGAACTATATCGCCGAAAGAAGCGGCAAGCTCCTGCCCAAGGACGGCATCGTGCGTTGGCGCGCGCTCGAGGCGCTGGCTTTCATGTCCTCCGAGATCCATTCGCGGTACCAGCCCTTCTTCCGGGATTTCCCCGAGCCGGAGAAGGAGCGTGCCCGCGAAAAACTCGCACAGGCCTTCGCAATCCTCGCCGGCCAGATGGGCGAGAAGAGATTCCTGGTCAGCGACGAGATGACGATTGCCGATTGCTACCTGTTCTGGGTGCTGATGGTTGCCCCCAGGAGCGGTGTCGAACTGCCGGGGGCGCTCGGTGGGTTCCTCGCGCATATGCGAACGCTGCCATCAGTGACGCGGGCCCTTGCCGAGGAGGGGCTGGGCTGAGCAGTGGTCCGGCTGGCCGGGGATGCGCGCAGCCGGCCAGCCATTCTTCGCGAGCGAGCGCTCAATCCAGGAGGACGACAGCCTCGACCTCGAAGAGCATGGGGTCGATGGCGAGCTTCGGCACCGGAACCAGCGTCTGTGCCGGGAGCGTATTGCCGAACAGGCGCGTGACGGTCTCCGTCAGTATGCCGAGCTTCGACATATCGTGGCCGACCACGTAAACCGTCAGTTTCACGACCTGGTCCGGGCGGGCGCCAAGCGCGTCGATCACGGCGGCGAGGTTCGCATAGGCCTGTTCCACCTGAGCGGCGAAGTCCGGCGAGAGAGTGCCGGTTCGGTCCTGTCCGCCTTGGCCCGAGATGAAGGCCAGCCGGCCGGCAGCCGGGGTGATGACCGCCGTGCTGTAGCCGTTCGGTGTCGGGTCGTGCAGGTGGGAAGGGTTCACGATAACAGGCGCTACGGCGGTGGCGGGTGTTTGATGTTGGGTCATGGTCTGTCTCCTTGTCGAGTTGCCATGACCCGCCTAGAGTGAATCGGTGCCAAATTTTGGCACCAAATACGCTAGGGTGCCCAAATGAACATCCGCCTCAGACACGACGCCATCGTGCGCATCCTCCGGCGCAACGGAAGCGCGACGGTCAACGATCTGGCGCAGGAGGTGGGTGCTTCCAGGCGAACGGTGCTGCGTGACATCGGGGCGCTGCGTGAGCAGGGCTTCCTCATCCATTCCGAATCCGGCCGGGGTGGCGGGCTGCAGCTCGAACCGGAATCGGTGCAGACCACGGCCCGGCTCTCCGTGACCGAGGTGTTTGCGCTCCTGATCAGCGTGGCGGCCATGCGCGCGGCCCGCTCCCTTCCTTTCTCCGATCTAGCCGATGCGGGGCTCGCGAAGATCGAAAGGGCACTTTCGGCAGACAAGGTGCGGGACCTGCGCCGGCTTCTCGACTGCCTGTATGTCGGGCAATTGTCGCCCAGGCAGGATATTTCGGACATTGGCTCGATCGATTCCGGGCTGCTGCCGGCTTTCGAGACGGCGTTTCTCCAGCGGCTGCATCTTCGTTTCCGCTACCGTGACGCCAGAGGGATGGAAACACTGCGCGAGATCGAGCCGCAGGCCATGCTCATCCTGCCGCCACTTTGGTATCTCGTCGGCTGGGATGGCGCGCGTGCGGATTTCCGCCACTTTCGCATGGACCGGATCAGCAAGCCGGAGATTGTGGAGGGCACGCAGTTTCGTCGAAGGCACGTGCCCTTCGAAGATGATGTCTGCCCTTTCAGCGAAATGGCGCGCTGAGTATCAGCGAGATCGAAGGCTGCGCCGCACTGTGGTCAATCCTACCTTGAAGTTATCCGGCAAACCTTTAATTTCTACTATAATAATCGCGGGAACAGGCAGGCAATGACTGGGCAATCCGTTCATTCGTTCGAGATATTCGAGGAAGCAGCCTGCGATGCGGGGATCTATACCTGGGATATCGTCAGGAATCTCGTCTTCGCCGACAGCGCGCTTGCCGAGCTTTTCGGCCTCGATGCTGCCGCCACGGTGCGCGGCCTGCCGCTGGAAGACTATCTTGCGCGTGTCCATCCCGATGACCGGCCGCAACTGGCAAAGAAGATCTCGGAAGTGCTCGTTGCCGATATTGCGCAGCAGAACACCTATCGCGTGGAGGGCAGGGACGGCCGGTACCGGATGGTCGCGGCCTTCGGCCGGGCTTTTCGCGATCACAGCGGATCACCCATCCTCTATTCCGGTATCGTCGTGCCGCTGGCCGAGCGCGAGGATGAAGGGTTGCTGACGCATTAGAGCGGCTTTTGTCACCGGTCGCAGACGACGCAGATCGTTTCATGCTGCGTGTGGTCGAATTGCCCGGCTCCCGGCCTTGCCAGCGACCCCATGACGGATTTGGCCTGCGCGACCACCACGTGCTGAACGACCGCGAGACATCCTGTTGGGATCGCTGGCGCGAGGCGCCGTCGGCAAGCCGGCAAGTACCGCGCGATGAGCTGGCATGGCTGGATGACCTCGCCGCCCGCCCGGATCAGCCGTTGGTAGTGCGCAGGCCGGACTGGCTGGATCAGGCGGATCGGATTGCCAGTTGTGGACGTCAAGCGCGGGTGGTAAGCGCCAGCCAAACAACAATAGGAGTGCAATTGTGAGCGAACCGACCGTAGCAGATGCAACAAACCGCATTTATGAATCGCTACATGCTGATAATGCCGACCTCGACGTGCATATTGCGGCTCTGAAGGCAGCATTGGCTCGGGCGGGTTTGAAAGAGGCCGTCTTCGACCCGGCCAGGCTCGTACAGAACAATCGTTCTGGCAGGAAGCTGATGCAGGCCTACTTTCGCCAGCGCGGCGTGACGGTGAAGTACCTGGCTTAAGAAACCTTCCAATGACATCGGACAGGCCGCAATAAGATGGCTGACTGCTACCTGTTCGGCTGCTGATGGTCGCACCCAGGAGCGGCGTCGAACTGCCGGAGGCGCTCAGCAGGTCCTTCGACCACATGCGGGCGCTGCCCTCCGTGATCAGGGCGCTTGCCGAGGAAGGGCTTGGCTGAGACCCGACCGCACACGTTCCCTGGCCAGGGAAAAGTTACTGACAGGCCGATGACCGTTCCCGGCGCATTGCGGAACGGATAATCGGCCTGAAGCGGCCGTTTCCACGCGTGCCCGGACCTGCATCGCTATTGTAAGTTGATGGCAAATCTGCGAAAATTACGCGGAAATACTATCCCGCATTTTTCTGTACTTGCATGGCAACTCCCTCCAGTTAACGCTCGAGACAAGGATGCTTACAATGCGCCGGGTAAACAGAAAAACCTTCTTTCTTTCTTCAACAATACTGGTGGTCGCCGCAACATCTGCCGCGGCCCAGGAACGCCATGCCTATTTCGGGCAGACCCATCAGCATACGAGCTGGTCGCTGGATGCCTATATCATCGGCAATACCGTCACGGGGCCGGCGGAAGCCTATCAATACTCGATGGGGCAGACCATCAAGCATCCTGCCGGCTATGACGTCCAGATCAGGACGCCGCTCGACTTCCAGGGCGTCACCGATCATGCCGAATATGTCGGCGTGGTCAGGCTCGCGAACGATCCCACATCGTCGATCAGCAAACTTCCCGTTGCCGCGAAACTGAAGGTCACCAAGGACAACGGCCCCATGAAGATCTTCCAGTGGATGGCCGGGAGCATCGCCAGCGGCAAACCCATCCCCGAGCTGCTGGACCCGAAACTCACAGGTTCCGTGTGGAGCGAGAATACTGCCATTGCCGACAAGTACAACAAGCCGGGACAGTTCACGACTTTCTGTTCGTATGAATGGACGTCGATGCCACAAAACCAGAACATGCACCGGAACGTGTTCTTCAAGGATTGCGCCAAACTTCCGGAGGCTCCGTTCTCCGCGATCGACTCCGACCATCCGGAGGATCTCTGGGCCTGGATGGACGGGCAGCGCAAGGCCGGAAACGAGGTGCTGGCCATCTCGCACAATGCTAACCTCTCCAACGGCATCATGTTTCCAGTCGACGTCGACAGCAAAGGCAATCCGCTGGATGCCGCCTGGGCGCAGCAGCGCATGACCAACGAGCCCCTGACGGAGATCAAACAGGTGAAGGGCGTCTCGGAAACCCATCCCGATCTCTCGCCGAATGATGAATTCGCCAATTACGAGATCATGAATTATCTCATCGGCCTCGACAACAGCACGTCGAAACTGCACGGAAGCTATACGCGAGAAGCCTATGAAAACGGCCTGGCGATGCAGGCGACGCGTGGCTACAATCCGTACAAATTCGGTGTCGTCGGGGCTGGAGACTCCCACAACACGGTCACCGCCTACACGCAGTCGGATTTCTTCGGCGCTCACGGACTGGTCGATGCCACGCCGCAGGCCCGGCTTGCCGGGAAGGTCGCGTCCGGCATGAATATCCTGCAAACGGGAACCTCGGGGCTGACCGTCGTCTGGGCAGAGGAGAACACGCGCCAGTCAATCTTCGACGCGATGCAGCGCAAGGAAGTCTATGGCACGAGCGGCGTGCGGATCCAGGCCCGGATGTTCGGCGGATGGGACTATGACAGGGGGCTTCTTGCGGATGCCGACTGGGTGAAGACCGCCTATGCCGGTGGCGTGCCGATGGGTGGTGACCTTCCGGCAGCCGATGGCAAGGTCCCTTCATTCGTTGTGTCGGGGGTCAAAGACCCCGAAGACGGGAACCTCGACCGGATTCAGGTCGTCAAGGGATGGACGAAGCAAGGTCAGGTTTTCGAAAAGATCTTCGACGTGGCCTGGTCCGGCAGTCGCCAGCCCGATCCCGTTACCGGCAGGTTGCCGCCGGTTGGCAGCACGGTCGACATCACCAAGGCAACCTACACGAACGACATCGGTTCGGTGGAACTGAAGGCAGTCTGGACGGACCCGGAGTTCGATCCCAGCCTGCACGCATTCTATTATGCGCGCGTCCTGCAAATTCCGACCCCGCGCTGGAGCACCTACGATGCCGTCAAGCTCGGCATCGCTCCGCCGAGCAATGCGCCCGCCACCGTGCAGGAACGCGCCTGGACGACGCCCATATGGTACACGCCGACCCCGGCGGCATTGGCAAAGGCCGAGCGAGGGCTGATGGTCGACGACCTGACCAAATCGGGATCGACGGCGCTGACCGAGGACCAGCTGAAGCAACTCGTCGTCGGCAAGACGATCAAGGTCCGCAATACGGTTAGCGGGGAGGATTTCGATGTCCTGTTTGGTGAAGACGGCCAGCGTATCGTAACGCTGGCGAATGGCGGGCCGCCCAAAGCCGACGACCTGCTGCAGATCATGCATCCGGGCACGGCCGGATCTCCTGCAGCCTATGAAATCAAGGACGGTCACATCGTCACGACCATCGACGGAACGGAGTTCGAACTGACCGTTTATAAGTCCGGCGACAAATACATCGCCGCCCGCAGCAATGAATTCGGCTACGCCAATTACGAGGTCCTGTCCGTGGTGCAATGAAGAGGCCGGTAAGGGGAGGACACCGTATGAAACTGTTTCCAATCGCACCGGAAGCCCCTGTTCGCCGCGGCGGCGTTGCCGAAAGCCCCTGGCAAAAAGCCCTGGGCGAGCCGCTCATCCACTTTCTGGTTGTCGGTGCGGCCCTGTTCGGCGGCTATCACGTCCTGAACCCGGAACCCGAAGCGGGGGCCGGGACACAGGAGATCGTTCTGACCAGGGACGATGTGCGGCAACTGGCAATCAGCTGGCTGGCGCAGGGACGCTCGGCGCCGACGCGGGAGCAGGTGCAGGCGCTGGTGGAGCAGAAGGTCACACAGGAAATCCTCTTTCGCGAAGCCGTCGCCCTTGGGCTCGACCGTGATGACGAAGTGGTCAAGCGCAGGCTCGCGCAGAAGATGGACTTTCTTGCCGCCGACGTGGCGGCGTTGCAGGAACCGACCGACGAGCAGCTGAAGACCTGGTTCAATCGCAATTCGCAGAGCTTCGCGCTGCCCGCGCATGCAAGCTTCCGGCATCTCTACTTTTCACCCGACAGGCATGGCGGCGCCACCCGCGACGTTGCGGCGGCCGCGCTCGCGCTCGTCAGCGGAAAATCGCCGGATACGGCCGAGGTTGCCGCAATGGGCGATCCCTTCATGTTCCAGAACCAGTACCCGGACGCCACTCCCGAACAGATGGCGAAGCAGTTTGGGCCGCAATTTTCCAGCGCGCTTTTCCAGCTGACGCCGGGCAGGTGGGAGGGACCCGTTCAATCCGGCTATGGATGGCATCTCGTCTGGATCGACGCCATCCAGCCCGGTCGCATTCCGACATTTGCGGAGGTGAAACCAGGCGTGAAGGCCGGGTGGATCGACGACCAGTATCGCGAGATAAAACGCGCCTCGCTCGACGAAATGCGATCCCGCTACGTGGTCGTCACACCTGCCATCGACCCCGGCGACTGGCGAGACCTCCAGGTGCCGGCCGGAACCGGCGGCCAGCTCGAGGTATCCGCGCAATGAGCCGCCAGTCCATGCTGCCCGCACCGCTCTGGCGCATGCTCCTGGGCGTCGCCTTTGCCCTGATGGCGCTGAGCGTGAACGCCAGCGCCCACGAGATACGGCCGGCCTATCTCCAGATCGATCAGACGGGTCCCGGCCGCTACACGGTGATCTGGCGCACGCCTTTACTGTCGGGCATGCGGCTTCCGGTCAGCTTGCGATTTCCCGACAGCGTGCACAACGTGACAGTTCCTGCCGAGCGCGAGCTTTCGGACTCGCTCGTCGAAACACGCATCATCGAGACGACGAATGGAACTCTTGCAGGCGAGCGTGTCGAGTTTGTCGGCCTTCAGGCGACGATAACCGACGTTCTGGTGCGCGTGCATCTGCTCGACGGCGCGGTCTCGACGGTGATGGTTCGTCCCGCCCAGCCGTGGATGGAGATCGCAACCCGGCCGGAACGTCTCGATGTGGCGAAGACCTTCGTTTTCCAGGGGATGGAGCACATCCTGTTCGGCTACGATCACCTGCTCTTCGTTCTGGCATTGATGTTCATTGCCCGTGACTGGAGAGCGCTGCTTCTGACCGTCACCGCGTTTACCGCAGCCCATTCAATCACGCTCACACTTGCGACGCTCGGGCTGGTCCATGTGCCCGGACCGCCGGTCGAGGCGGCAATCGCCTTCAGCATCCTGCTGCTTGCCTGCGAGATCATCCGCATCCAGCGCGGTCAACCCAGCCTCACCGCACAACGGCCCTGGATGGTTGCCTTTGCTTTCGGACTTCTGCACGGGCTCGGCTTTGCGGGAGCGCTGGCGGACCTGACGCTTCCGGCAGGCGATATCCCGCTTGCCTTGCTGTGCTTCAATATCGGCGTCGAGATCGGACAGCTGATGTTCGTCGCGGCGGTCATCGCGGCCATTGGGCTCGTGCGGCTGGTGAGATATCCGTCCTATGTCGGTAGCCGGACGTACCTCGCCGCCACTTACACGATAGGCGCGGTGGCGTCGTTCTGGTTTCTCGAACGATTGGCGGCATTCTGACGGAAGCTGACGCTGCTCCTTCGAAGCGCTGCCCTCCATGATCGGGCGCTTGCCGAGGAAGGGCTTGGCAGAGCAAGCTTTGGGCTGACCGGCCGATGCCGAGCCCCTCCTTCCCGGGCGAGGAGGGCCTCGGCCTTCAGCGGCAATCCGGCTATTGCCTTGCGCTCCACATCTGAAATGTCTCGGGTTGGTGTTCGCGCGCAACCGATTCCAGATAACGCGGCTTCCAGACGTCCCTGATGAACGCCTCCATCGTCGTGGGCAATTTCGGACGAACCTCGTGCTCGCCATGGAACCTTACGATGCCATTGTTCAAAGCGTCAGCACTCAGGGTGTCGTCCTGCCATTTCTCCGGCGTCCCGAACCGCGCCAGAAATTCGGCTTCCACATCCTTGCGCGTTGTTTCGATGTAGCGGTACTCCACCGGCCTGCCGATCTCCCTGCCGATGATCGCGGCCAGTTCGTTCATCGAGACATCTTCCGAGCCGACTTCGAGATAGACGCGGTGTTTGCCCGTCGGATTGGTCAGTTCCTTCGCTGCCAGCCATGCGATGTCATCGGTCGCCACCCAGGGCATCTTTAGATCAGGTTTGCAGAACCAGGCAATTCGACCGTATTTGGCAACCGGCCCCGTCCACGCCGACACGTCTTCCATGAACCAGGCGGCGCGCAGGTGGACCAAATTGATATTGCCGAGTTCGTTGAGCTTTTCGTCCAGGTCGTGGAAGCACTCAAAATGACCCGTTTTCCCCTTCACATCCGAACCCATGGCCGTCAGGCTTACGGCCAGTTTGACGGAGGATTTTTCGAGCGCATCGACAAAGCGCTGGGCAACAGCGGGGTAGTGTCCCTCGATGTTGTTCCAATCGGTCTTCACCATCAGGAACGCGGCATCTGCACCCTGGAAAAACTGGTCAAGGTCTCCCGCTCCTGTGTCAAAGCTTCCCAGGAATGGCTCTGCTCCGAGCTCGACCAGTGCGTCAAGCGCTGGGCCACCTCTCGACAACGCTCTGACCTGATGCCCTGATCTCAGCAGGGTTCGGGTCAGCTTGGCGCCGACTCGTCCCGTGGCGCCGACGACAGAAATTCGCATGACAGTCTCCTTTCGGTTGTTGATCACCGACTAGTAGACTATTGCTGGCCGTGCGAATTTGGAGATAATGCCAAATGATCTCAAAATCGGGCCAATCCGCAAAACTGCCCTCCTGCTACGACGACTTTGATCCCGACTGGTCAGATCGGCCGGCCATCGCTGTCCGCCTCGACTTCAGTGACTATGAGGCTGAAGTGCCCCAGCACCAGCACAGGGAAGGGCAGCTCATTCTGGCTTTGCACGGGGCCGTCACATGCAGGACGGAGAATGGCATCTGGATTGTGCCACCAGACTGCGGGATCTGGATACCCGGCGGTGTGCCCCACAGCAACCAGGTCACGTCCAACGCACGCCTGTCCTATCTGTTCGTTCAACCCGAAGCGGCCAGGCTGCCGCGGGAGTGCTGCACTCTGTCCGTGTCGCCGATGCTGCGCGAGATGATCCTCCGACTGGCGGATGTACCGGTCAATTCTGCTCCGGACGATCATGTCGGCCGTATGGTGCGGGTCTTGCTGGATGAACTCGCGCAAATGCCGATACAGGGGCTGGACTTACCCGCGTCCAGCCATCCCAAAATCGCCGCGATCACTGCTGCCCTGATGGCGGAGCCGAGCGACCGTCGCACCCTGGTCGATTGGGCAGCCCATGTCGCCATGAGCGAGCGATCGCTGAAGCGGCTGATGGTTCAAGAAACGGGGTTGACCTTCGGCCGCTGGCGGCGGCAGCTGCACCTGGTGATCGCGCTGCGCGAACTGGCCGGCGGCGCGACGGTCCAGAGGGTGTCGAGCGACCTCGGCTACGAGTCCGTCACCGCCTTCATCGTGATGTTCAAGAAGGCGCTCGGGACGACACCGGCACGCTACTTCGCAACCTGATGTCATGGCGTCGAACTGCCGGATGCGCTGCGCAGGTCCTTCGACCATATGCGGGCGCTGCTCTCCGTGGTCAGGGCGCTTGCCGGGGAGGGACTGGGCTGACCGCGGCATTTGCGCACGAGAGGAACTTTTGCCCGCGTGAATTGTTGGCCTGATGGCGCCCCCATCAGGAGAATAATCATGAAGCCTTTCCTTATTGCCGGACTTGCCGTGCTGATCGCATCCCCTGTGTTTGCACAGACGGCGGCGGAAAAAACCGGTGTCAATTCCGTGCTCGGCGTTGCGCCGAAGACGCAGGATTTCGTGGCGGAAGCTGCGACATCGGACATGTTCGAGATCGAATCCAGCAAGCTTGCGATCGCGCGCTCCGATGCACCGACCAAGGCCTTCGCAGAGCAGATGGTGAAGGATCATCAGAAGACGACGCAGGAACTGAAGGCGCTGGTTTCCGGCGGCAAGGTGGAGGCGAAGATCCCGCAGACGATGACATCGGGGCAGCAGTCGATGCTCGACAAGCTCAAGAGCCTGCAGGGCGAGGATTTCACGAAGCAATATCATTCCGACCAGGAAAATGCCCATGAGGATGCCGTCGATCTCTTCAAGCGCTATGGCGACGAGGGCGACAATGCGGACCTGAAGGCCTGGGCCGCCAAGACGCGCCCGGCGCTGGAAGAGCATCTGCAAATGGCGAAGGATTTGAACAAGTAGGAGATGGGGCGAGGGGTGGCCGGGACGGTCAGCCTGCCGGGTGCGGATCGGGCCGGACCAGCCACTGGCGGCGCGCAGGCCGGAGTGGCTCCAGGTCGGGTGAGGGGCGCCGCGAAGGCGCGGGCACGGGCCGCGCCCGCTTCGCTTGGGACACGCCCTATCGTTCTCGAGGCATCTTTTCGGAGGCTGATAGTAAGTGGACGGGCCCCAGCGATAAACGCGGAGCCCGCCTTTCCAATGTCGATCAGTTAAGCGCGCTGCGTCTTTACCGGAAGATGCGCGTAAGCCACTGTTCCGTCGTCAGAGGCTCTATCCCGAGAAGCTTCTGCGCGCTGGTTTTCTCGGCGATCTCCTGTCCTTCCGTCTTGGCCAGTTCCTCGTAAAGATGGACGATCGCCGGGGTGGCTGGGCCGGTCAGCGGCTCCAGGATTTTGCCAAATTCCGCGGGTGAGAGGGCCTCGAAGCGAACGGGGCGGTCGAAAAATCGTGAGAAGGATCCTGCAAGATCGACCCCGGTCGGACCGGGCAACTGTCCCACGCCGACCATTCCGGTGACGTTCTTGTCGAGGAAGAGCCTTTCCGTCACGTCCGCCACATCGAAATGCGAACTCCACGAGACAGCGAAATCATTGCGGAAGGCATATCTCAGGACGCCTTCGGTTTTGACAGTGTCGATCACCATCGGCAAAAGAAGGTTCTCCAGGTAGAACTTGGGGGCCACGATTGCGGACGAGACCGCGCTTTCCTGCACGCCGCGCACAAGGATGCCGATCGCGGTTTGCGGAAGACGGGTCGCATCTCCGACGTCAACGAGATTGCCGCTGGTCGAGACGATCACCCGCCCGGGCCTCGCTTCATTGATGGCCTCGACGATGTTGCGCGCCTGCTCTATCCGCACTGGTTCCGGTCCCATAGGCAAATGCACAAACACGCCTTCTGCGCCTCGGTAGGCGGCGATCAGGGAGTTGAGACCCATATCGGTCGCGACAGCAGGTTTTCCTTGCAGCTTCGACGGATCGCGGACCGCCGCGATTGCGTCTCTCCCGTTCTCGAGCAGACGATTGTAAAGCGGCCCGCCCTGCGCACCCGTCGCGCCGTGGATGATGTAAGACAATTGGATTCTCCTTGTCGGCATGCTAATTAGCCATTGGTGCAATGGCTGCACCAGTTACGTCAAATGCACTATTGGAGAATTCTCATGTGGCGGGGAAAAATTCCGGACTGCGGAGTCGAGCGTTTCCTGCTGTTGCTCGATGGGCCGTGGGCGACGCTGATCATACGCGAGCTGCTGCATGGTCCCCAACGTTTCACCGAACTCAAAAAGGGCCTTAAGGGCATCAGCGCCCACACGCTGACTCATCGCCTGAAGCGTTTCGAGGACAGCGGTCTGGTAACCCGAACCGCCTATGCGGAGACGCCGCCGCGCGTTGTCTATGAATTGACGCCGCTCGGCAGATCGCTGGAACCGATCCTCCTCAACATGAATAGCTGGGGGCTGGGGCTGGCCGAGGAAACGCTGGCGACAGCTTTGCCCGAAAAGGCGGATTCCGCAATTGAAGCCAGGGATCGTTGATCGAAACTCGGCGTTCGAGGCTCGTTGGTAAATTGACCGCGCGTTCCCCCCTGCCTGGCGCGACAGTCAGTCCGCCCGGCTCAAGAGCGGCTCGCGAGCCTGCTCGCGAAGCCAGGCGCAGAGCTGCCGAGGTGGGAGACGGCGGTCGTCGGCGCGCATCAACGCAAAATGCCAGGCAGGCCCGCTCAGCACATATGGGAAAGGAGCGATGAGCAGTCCCTTTTCCAAAAGTGGCCGAAACAACGATGGCGATAAAAGCGCTGCCCCTACGCCTGCCACTGCCGCATTGGCGTCCAATTCGTGCGTCGGGTAATCGACTGCGACAAACCGCAGAGCCTGCGGCATCTCGCATCCAGTACCTCTGAACCATTCCTGCCAATCCGGATGCGGCAATAGCTCGAAATCGGCGAGCGCCCCCGGCCTGTCCAGGGTCTGCGTTGCGAGCAGACAGGGCGCCAGCATGGGGGTGACTTCAACCGGCGCGAGCGGGTATTCGTCAAGTCCTTCCCAACCGCCACGACCCGTCCTTATGGCGACGTCAAACGCACTGGGGTCGCGAATATCGGCGGAGACGTCGACCTCGACCGGCGATCCCCCGGCCGAAGGATAGCGCGCCAGCCGTGGGGCGAGCCAGCGCGACGCGAATGTCGGAGGCGCCGTCAATCTGAGTGGGGGTGTCGCAGCCTGAAATTCATCGAGCGCACCGGCGATGCCATCCAATGACTCGCGAATTCGACCGGCCAGTTGAGTGGCCGCAGGCGTCGGCACGACGCGCCGCCCCGCGCGCATGAACAATGGCTGGCCAAGCTCGGTCTCCAGTGTGCGAATGCGGAGACTGACGGCTGCGGGCGTCAGACACAGGCGTTCGGCGGCGCGGGCAAAGCTGGAGGCGGAAACGCACGCTTCCAGAATTCGCAAGGACTCCAATGGCGGCCGCATGATCTCTTCTCTCTTGATGAGTTTTGCTTGTGAGGGTCCCAAGCAAAGCGCGTTTTGGGGGCAGGGCGCTTTCAGCTAGAGCAGGTCGTGGCGGGCGGATCTTGGGGGATCGCGACACGCTTCCAGCTTCACGCAAACAATAGGCGATCTGACATGACCCTGCAATCTCGGCACCTGATGACACTCTTCCTGACCCTTCACCCGGCGCTCGAGCTCGGCCGGACGCCAGCCGGCAGCCGTCGCATATTTCCCGTTTCCGGCGGACATTTCCGGGGCGAGCGGCTGAAAGGAGAGGTATCGCCGCTGATCGGTTCCGACCTCCTGCTCGGACGCGCGGATGGCACCTTTCAGCAGGATGTCAGGCTCCTGCTTAACGCCGACGACGGCGGTCTGATCCTGATGACCTATCGCGGCGTCCGGCGCTCCTCTCAGAGCGTCGACGAGCGTCTCGCAAAGGGCGAAGCGGTCGACCCTTCGGAATATTATCTGCGAACGACACCCTATTTCGAGACGGCCGCACCACAGCATGCATGGCTCAACCAGATCGTCGCGGTTGCGCAGGGCGGCCGACGTGCTGATGGCGTCGAGTACGATGTCTTCGAGATTCTATGAATTCAGTTGCCCGCTCTTGGCGCTTTTCCCGTGGATTCCGGATTGGGAAACGACAGCTCCCGCCCCATCGCGGTCATTGCGTTATCGAGCGGTAGGTCTGCCTGATCGTTGAAGGAGCCGGTCCATCTCGCGATGAGAGTTGAGCACGGCTACCGGAACGTCCGGCCCATAACGCTCGATTTGCTTCACGAAAAGAGGGGCGTATTTTTTCTCGAAGTTCCAGATGTAGGACAGGAATTCTCGATCCGGCAGTGGTTCAGGGCATCCTTCAGCCATCGCCGGGCGAACTGAACCATAGAAACGAGAGACGCGCTTAAACAGCCCGATCAGTGCAACCCGTCTCGGCACGCGAACCCACAGAACCAGATCGCTGCGCGGCAATCTCAGGTCGAAGGAGGACGCTCCACTGCCGTCCATGACCCATCGGTCACGTTGGACCATATCCGATATGATTGCTCTTTGCTCGGTACGATCGCGCTCCACCCAGCCTGGAAGCCACCGCACATCCCGGTCGAGTGACTGGAATTCCAGGCGGTGCAGATCCGCTACCTTTGCAGAGAATGTTGTCTTGCCGCCTCCCGAACATCCGATAACGAGAACACGCTCGGCTGTCGCCAAAAGGCTGGCCGCATCCATCAGAGAAACATATCGAGGCGTCATCTTGTCGAACGTGGACCAATATGTTGGGGATGCCAGTAACCCAGCGACATAAACCTACAAAATCGCAGTGGTGCAAGCGCGAATGGTTGCACTGCGCTGCCACCTTCCGTCTACGTGTGAGAGGGACACCGCTTGCGTTAGAACTTCCAAAGCCGTAACAGGAGTCAATCACCAATGTCGCATATCGAAAGCCAGCTACAACGGTTGGGGCTAAAACTTCCGGCGCCGATCCTGCTTCCGCCTGGCGTGAAACTCTCCTTTCCCTGGGTCCACATTTCAGGGTCAAGGGCTTATATTTCCGGACACGGGCCGCTCGATTCAGACGGGTCGATTGCCGGGCCGCTCGGAAAGGTGGGGAAAGATCTGTCGTTGGAAGAAGGCTACCGTGCCGCTCGCCTGACCGCGCTGGCAATGTTAGCCAGCCTGAAAGTTGCGTTGGGTGACCTGGACCGGGTGGACAGCTGGCTTCGCGTCTTCGGCATGGTGAATACAGATTCCTCCTTCAACTCATATCCGCTCGTTATCAATGGCTTCAGCGACCTTATCGCAGAGGTTTACGGCGGCGAACGCGGATCCCACGCCCGCTCCGCGATAGGCGTGGCGGGCCTGCCATTTGACCTTCCCGTCGAGATCGAAGCCGAGGTTCTTATACGGCCTTAGCGACGGCCTTGATGTCAGCTTGGTCAAGATCGGCCAGCGACGGCCCTGGGCGGCCGTCGGTGCGCCGAGCTGCTCGATAACGGCCGGGTGACAGGCCGTGGTGCCGATGGAACACCTTCGAAAACGCCGCGGCGGTTTCGTAGCCGACCCGGCTTGCGATCCGGGCAATCCCCTCATCGCTTGATTCCAGCAGGAACGCAGCCTCCGACATCCGGCGTGCGATCAGATAGCGCTGCATGGACTGGCCGACGAGCTTGGTGAAGCGAGCAGAGAACACCGAGCGGCCGAGCCCCACGCGGTGTGCGAGGTCGCGCAGTGTCCAGGGCAGATCCGGTCGTTCGTGGATCAACTCAAGCGCTCGTCCAATATACGGGTCCGCCATCGCCCCAAGCCATCCGCCTTCTCCTGGCCGGAGAGATTTGATCCAGCTTCGCAACACCTCGACGAAGAGCACCTCTGTCATTCGCGAGAGCGCGACGCGTTGGCCGGGCCGTTCAAGTGCCGACTCGCTCACCATGCGCCGCAGGATCGCCTCGAGCCACTCACCGTCCATCGCCGGCTTCAGGAGAAGTACGGGCGGAAGCAGTTCGATCACGCTACCGCGCGCGGGCCACGACAGAATGAAATTGCCACAGATCATCGTCGAGAGCGGCTGCGCGCTGCCTCCGTGACGCATGACGCCAAGATGTGAGGGTCGATCGAGGTCCGTCACCAGGAACGGCTTCGTCCCGCTGTCCGAGTAAATCAAATGGGGCTCGCCGCGTGTGACGACGACGAGATCGCCCTCCGCCATGCGGAGCTCTTGCCCATGTTCGAGGGCGAGGGTGGCTGAGCCACGACTGAGATAATGGAACAGGGCGTAGGGGCGCTCCGGCAGGGCCAGGTTCCAGGGATGGCCGAGCTCGAAGTGAAAGAGCAGGGTTCCGCTAAGGCGAACGCGATCGAGCACTTCGGCAAGGATGTCCATGCCCCCGATGTTAGTCCCCCGGACGATCGGACACAATATCCGGACGATTGGGGCCTAACGTCCGGGAACCCTTCGTACTATTTCGTGTCGCGGCGAGCCGACAGGTGAGCCAGCAAGCAATGCAAACTGCCGCAACACGAAGCGCGAATTTACTCGAGCGCCTGGTCTTCGGGTCGGGGTTGCCGGCATCCCAACAGGAGTAAGCAATGCGAAATATACTAGTCTTAGCCACGACCGTTCTCTTCGCCGGGGCAGCGTTTGCCGCACCCGCCCGATCGGCTGATCTACCCAAGGGGGCGGCGCACAATATCGTGCTCGTCCATGGCGCTTTCGTCGACCAGACAAGCTGGAAGCCCGTTGCCGACATCCTCACGAAGAAGGGCTATAACGTGACGCTGGTCGAAAATCCGCTCACGTCGCTGGCTGCGGATGTCGATGCCACCCAGCAGGCACTGGCGAAGCAGGATGGCAAGACCGTCCTCGTTGGCCACTCCTGGGGCGGCATGGTCATCACGCAAGCCGGTGACGATCCCAAGGTCTCCGCGCTCGTCTACGTCTCCGCCTTCGCGCCTGACGTTGGAGAATCCGTGGCGATCCTGGCCAAGAACGGCCCGGCAACCGAAGGCGCCAAGGCAATTCATCCCGACGACAAGGGCAACCTCTATATCGATCCCAAGGTGTTTCCCTCGGCGGTGGCGGCGGACCTTCCGCTGAAGATCGCCGAAACCCTGGCAAACTCGCAGCTTCCGCTGAACCACACAGCCTTCGAGACTCCGGTCGATATCGCAGCCTGGCACGACAAGCCGACCTTCTATGTGATCACCACGAAGGACAAGGTGATCGCACCGGAGGTCCAGGAACTGTTCGCGGCCAGGATCAAGGCCAGGACCACGGAGGTGGCGGGCAGCCATGCCTCGCTCGTCGTCCATGCGGACGAGGTCGCTGCGGTCATTGAAAAGGCCGCGCTCACGAACTGACGATACTGCTCCCGGTGCCACCGTGCCGGGAGTAGAGCCGTCGGCGGCATGACAACCTCCCGGCGGGCGCGCTACCAGGAAAAGCTGTTCGTCCCGGCGAGGTTCGGAAAACTCCTGTTGATGCGCCTGGCGTCGGTCCGCCCGCGTTACCGATGTAGACGTAGACCTTGAACTGCCGCGCCGATCGGCGCGGCCGCCTCGGCGCCGTTTCTCTTGCGCGGGCCGGTGCGGATGGTATCGATCACGGCGCGAAGCGGCGGCGCCATCTGCCGTTGGGCCGGATAGCAGAGGTAGTAGCCGGGGAAGGGGGCGGACCAGGGCTCGAGCAGGGCGACAAGGCGGCCCTCGGCGATGTGAGGCGCGATCAGCTGCTGGCTGGCGAATGCAACACCCACTCCGTCGACCGCCGCCTGCACCCCGAAGTCCTTCATGTTGGAGATCAGCGGGCCGTCGATCGCGACCTCGAACCACTTGCCGTTTTCCATGAACTCCCATTTGTAAGGCGTCTTCTGCCCCGGCCATCGCCAGGCGATGCAGCGATGGGCTAGAAGGTCGCGCGGATGAGCCGGCGTCCCGTGCCGGGCGAGATAGTCGGGCGAGGCGACCACGGTCTGGCGCAGGTCCGGGCCGAGTTTCACCGCAATGAGGTCCTTGTCGATCACCTCGCCCAGGCGGATGGCGACGTCATAGCCTTCGGCCACGATATTGACGACAGCGTCGTCGAGCGTGACGTCGAGCACGACCTGCGGATAGGTGTCGCTGAAGTCGCGCAGGATCGGCGTCAGGTAGAGGTCCGCGGCCGCCCGGAAGCAGTGCAGCCGCACGGTCCCGGTGGGATGGGCGCGGCGCTCGCGGGTCTCGCCCAGCGCCTCCGCCAGCTCCTCGACGGCGGGCCGTACTCGTTCGAACAGCCTGGCCCCCGCCTCGGTCAGGGAGACGCTGCGGGTGGTGCGGTTGAACAGGCTGACCCCGACCCGCTCCTCAAGCCCCCGGACCATCTGGCTGAGTGCGGAGGATGACACACCGAGGTTCTCGGCCGCCCGGCTAAAATTCAGCGAACCGGCAACGGCCACGAAGGCGCGGAGCTGGTTGAAGTCTCCGGCCGACGGAAGGGATGGTTTCATCATTGCCCTCAATTGCTTAGCTCAGCTTACAAGGCTGATTAGTGCGCGCGGACTAAACCTTGCCGCCCCCATCCTTATACTCAGCCGGACATGAGAGTTGAAGGGAACCACCATGACGTTGCAGGACACGCCCCCGATGGGAAACATAGATGAATTGGTCGCCTTGGCGAAAACCTACTTCGATGCCGCCTACGCGATGGACGCCGACACGTTCGCGACCATCTTCGATCCCGCCGCCCTGGTCACCAGGCGCGGCGACGGCGACAGCGTGGTGGTGACGCCTGTTGCCGCCTGGCTCGACGCCGTCCGGAGCCTCGCCTCACCGCAGGATGCCGGCAGCGTGCGCGCCGACCGGATCCTCTCCATCGCCATTATCAGGGACATGGCGCTGCTCAAGCTCCGCCTGCGGATCCCGCCCCGCGAGGTGACTGACCTGCTGTCGTGCTTTTACCTCAACGGGCGCTGGCAGATCGTCCAGAAGGTGTTCGCAGCCGAGATCCTGGCCTGAACGATCCGCCATCGACCCTCGTCCCGCCAAGCCGGTGCTGGGTCCGGCCTCGATAGCGCGATTTATGGTGACGGACGGGAATGTCAGCTCACCATCCAATGCGGAGGTTGCGCTCTCTGTTGCTGCGTCTGCCTGTTGCTGGTATTTTTCGCAGCATGGCTCAGCGGCGAGATGCATTCGGTCCATTTGTGCTCGATCGTGCCGCAGGGCTGGTGCGACGGGACGGAGAGGCGATTGGGCTTGGCCGGCGTGGCATCGCCCTTCTCGACGCGCTCCTGAGCGCAGACGGACAGGCCGTAAGCAAGGACGATCTGCTGGCTCGAGCCTGGCCGGGACTGATCGTCGAAGAAGCAAATCTCACGGTACAAATCGCGGCGTTGCGCAAGGCGCTTGGCAAGGCACCGAACGGACTCGAATGGATCGCGACAGTCCCTCGAATCGGCTATCGGCTGCCGCATATACTCTCATCCGAGATTCCGCTGCGTGCGATGCGCCCGACCATAGCCGTGCTGCCGTTCGAGAACCTCTCAAGCGATGGCGAATACCAATATTTCGCCGACGGCACGGTCGAAGACATCATCGTTGCTTTGTCGCGCTTCAGGACCTTTGCAGTGGTCGCCCGCAATTCGTCTTTCGCCTACAAGGACCGGAACACGCCCATCCGCGACATCGCGAACGCACTTGGCGTCCGCTACATTCTCCAGGGCAGCGTCCGTCGCCATGGCGATCGGCTCAGGGTCACGGTTCAACTGGTCGACGCGGACGCCGATACGCATCTTTGGGTGGATCGGTTCGATGGCGAGCTGTCTGATATTTTCGACTTCCAGGACCGCATCACGGATGCGGTTGTCGGGCTTGTGGAGCCGGAAGTCCGCAAGGCGGAAATCGAGCGGGCGCGACGGAAGCATCCGGATAGTCTCGACGCTTATGACCTCTATCTTCGCGCCCTGCCGTACTTCCGGGGCACCACCACGACTGTTCGCGCCGAAGCTGTACGACTGCTGGAGCGGGCGGTTCAGCTCGACCCCGGCTTTGCCACCGGTCTTGCTTACGCCGCCTGGGCTTACGAGCGTTACGAGACATTTGGCTCCGGCTTGAGCGAAACCGAGCGGCAGCGCTGTCTGCAGCTTGCGGAAACGGCCCTTGAAACAGGCTATGACGATCCGCAAGTGGTCGCCATCTGCGCACTGGTGTTCACCAATGTCGGCCATGATCGCCAGCGCAGCCTCGCCATGCTGCGCGATGCCCGAAATGCCAATCCCAACAATCCGACAGTCCTCTCCCTCTTTGCCTTTCTCAATGTGATGGCAGGAGACATCGAGACTGGCAGGGACACGTTCTTGCGCGCACTGCAGATTGCTCCAGGCGCACTGGAGAATTACGAAATCATGGTGGGTGTTGGCATCGCAGACTTGTTCAAAGGGGAATTCGAGCAGGCGGTTGAATGGGCCTTGCGCAGTCTCGTCGTGAACAACGAGTGGCTCGGCGCATACTGGACCCTGGCGGCGGCCTACGCTCATCTCGGTCGCGTCGAGCAGGCGCAGACGACAATCGCAAAGCTGCGCGCCAAAGCGCCATTGATGCGGGTCCACGACCTCGAACGACACCGTCCGCGCTATGCGGAGCGATACGAAATCATGATCGATGGTGTACGCAAGGCCGGTCTACCCGACTGAGTGCCGCTGGAACAGCCATAGTCGATTTGGAGGATTTTGCCCCAGTTTTGGGACACAAATCGCTTCCTTCATCCACATTGCCCCCGTCGAGCCAAGTTGGCGCTGAACGAGGGAGAACCAAGATGAATTTTGCTGGAGCTTTCCGACATTCCAGGTCCAGGCGGTCGGCCAACAAGCCGTTGCGTGCGAGGGTCGTCGCCGTCTGGCTCGATTTCAAAGCGTGGTCAAAGGGTGTGGCGGAGCGTTTGCTGGTCGAAGAGCCCGGCGACGATCCCACTGCTCACTTCGGTCCCCGGGATTGGGCCGACCTCCCGCCTCACCATCCCAATTCTCCGGAATAGGAGAATCCCTGTCCTGGTCGGGACTGATTGGACCAATCAGCGAACAAGGAACCCAAGCACTGCTGCGTTTGCCAGATCGATGAAGAAGGCGGAGACGAGCGGCAGGATGATGAACGCGATGGTCGCTGCTCCGTGGATTTTGGTGACCGCCGTCATGTTGGCTATTGCCGTAGGGGTTGCTCCGAGCGAAATCCCGCAAAAGCCGGCGGAAATGACCGCCGCATTGTAGTTGCGCCCCATGGCCGGGAACACGACGAAGATGATGTAGACGATGGCCGCAAGCGTCTGCACCGCCAGCACGATCGCGAGCGAAAGGCCGAGCCCGCTGAGGCCCCACAACTGCATGCTCATCAAGGACATCGCCAGGAATACGTTCAGCGACAGATCGGATATGAGCGCCAGACCGCGGGTGTGCGTCGGCCAGGGCAAGCGCGGCGCCAGGATCGGAATGCTGTTCGTCATCACGATGGCGACCAGCAGACAGACGACGAAGAGCGGAAGATTGATCCCGGCTTCAAGGATAAGCTCGTGCAGGGCGTAGCCGACGATGATGGCAATATTTGTGACCAGCAATGTGCGCAACAGGCCGATATAACTGACATCGTCTTCGTGGCCGGCAACGGCATCCCGCGACACGCCGATTGTCAGTTCCTCGTCCTTGGGGCCGCTCAGGCCGTTCCGGGTGATCAGATACTGTGCGATCGGTCCCCCGATGAGACTGGCGATGACCAGGCCGAGCGTTGCGCTGGCAATGCCGATTTCGAGAGCATTGGTGAGACCGAAACGGCTCGACACGATCGGAGCCCAGGCAATCGTCGTGCCGTGCCCGCCGATCAGCGAGGTCGAACCGAGAAGGATTGCCATGCCTTGTGGAAGATCGAGCACCTCGCTCATCCCCATGGAAAGGAGGTTCTGGATCACAAGAAACGCAAGCGTGAGGGCCAGCAGGATGAGAAACGGCTTGCCTCCGGCAAGGAGATCGGAGACCCGCGCGTTCAGGCCGACGCCGGTGAAAAAGTAAAGCAGCAGCACGTCGCGCGCGGCAAGCGCGAAGCTGATCTCGATGTCGAAGAACTCATAGGCGGCGAGCGTTACGAGTGCTGCCAGGAGCCCGCCCGTGACCGCCTCCGGGATGCTCCAGCGGGTGAGGGCAGGGATGAGCCGATTAAGGTTCGCACCGGCGAAGAACACGAGGATCGCTATGGTGAACGACAGCAGTCCCGGGACCTCGATTGTCGACATGTGCCACCTTCACCGCCACGCGCCTTGTCGGTTGCAAAACACTGACACACGCGCTTTGACTGAACCAGCGAAAATATTATTTCGTCGTCTCGCTGCTCCCCGGGCGCATTCCGGAATTGGCAAACGACAGCTCTCGGCCCAAAAGAGATATCGACCCTTCGCATCCAACTGATGGGGATGACGAGCCTGGATAAGCGATGAACGTTTTCGTATCGCTTCATTCCGGTTCCCGTCATCCCCGCTCACATCAGCCTGCGTTATCAGGTAGCGGCGTGTTGAGGAGTTGCTGTTCCCAGAGATAGGCAATGCCGCTGCCGGCGAAGTGCTGGATGAGAATCTCGGTCAGCTCCTCGACATGCTCGGTGCGCGCCCAATCGCGTTGCCATTCGCCAGCGAGGGCCATCACGGTCATCACGTTCGCGCCGGCCGCGATCATTCGCTGGATGGCAACTTCGTGAGACTCCTTCGAAATCCCGCCCGACGCGTCGGTGATCACGGTCACGTCCCAGCCTTCGCCGAGAGCCTGGATCACCGGCATTGCGACGCAGACCTCGGTCCACAGGCCGGCGATGATCAGCTGCTTGCGGCCGGTCGCCTTGACGACATCAACCACATTCTCGTCCTGCCAGGTGTTCACCCAGGTGCGATCGATGACGTCCTGCTCCGGAAATACGTCGGTGATCTGCTTGAAGAGAAGTCCACCGCGCGCCGCGATCACGCTGGTGAGAATGGTCGGAACATTGAAGGCTTTTGCCAGCTTCGCCAGCGCGGTCGTGTTGTTGACCACAGCTTGCGGATCGTGGCTGTTCAGGTTCGTGAGCTGATAAGGCTGGTGGTCGATCAGAACGAGTACGGAATCTTCGGGGCGGAGAAGCGAGGCAAGGCCATTTCGAAAGGTCATGAATATATCCTCTGCTGCCGTTTTGTGTGGGAGTTCGGTTTAGATTTATTTCTCGAAACTAACGCAGGCATGCGCTGACAGCGGCGCCGCCCGCGAGACGGACACTGTTATTCCCATTTGCGATACGGTAGCCTGCGTCAGTGCCAAGCTGTGTCGCAAAATGGGGAACGCTAGTTGGAAATCGAAGATCTCAGGACATTCGTGGAAGTTGCCGATGCCGGGGGCGTTTCGCCGGCCGCGCGGCGGCTCGGCATCTCCAAGTCGATGGTCAGCCGGCGGCTCATCCGGCTTGAAGCGGAACTCGGCGTCCAGCTTCTTGCACGGACGACACGCGGTGCGGCTCTCACGGAAGCGGGGATCACGTTTCGGGACCATGCAGCCAGGATCTCTGCCGAGATCGACGTGGCGAGAGAAACGATCCTGCCTTCCGGTGACCTGCGCGGCCGGCTGCGTGTCGCCGTGCCGCTGTCTTTCGGCCCCAGCCACTTCGCGCACGTGCTTGCGCAGATGGCGCAACGCCACCCTGAACTGCACATCCATACGTCCTACAGCGATCGCTTCGTCGATCTCATCGCAGAGGGTTTCGATTGCGCGATCCGGGTCGGCTATCTGCAGGATTCCAACCTGGTCGCAAGACGCATCGGTCCGCTCTACGGGAACCTGGTCGCAAGCCCTGATTATATCAGGAGGCATGGATCCCCCGAGACGCCGGCGGAGCTCGCCGGCCATGAGGCCCTCATGCAGGGAACGGAATCCTGGCAATTCCTCGACGGAGACGAGATCATCACGGTTCATCCGCGGGGACGCTTCAAGGCCGACAACGCGCTCGCCCTTGCCGCTGCCGCCTTGGCGGGGCTCGGCATAGCCTGGATCCCCGAAGGCGTAACCCATGACTATGTCGCTTCCGGCGCGTTGGTGCCGGTCATGACACGCTATCCGCCACCTCCGGCGGGCATATATCTGATCCGCCCGGCGGGGCCGCATCCCGCAAGGAAGATACGCGCCCTCACGGAAATGCTGATCGAGTGTTTCGCAGAGGCTCCGCCGCCTCTGGGCGGGGGGCGCTGAGGCGTTGATGGTGCGGGGTCCGAATGGACGCCCGGCGCTCTCATCTGGCGGTATCTGTGGCAGCTTCCCGGCGATTGCGCTCAATTTCACTCATATTCGACAGAACCCAGCGCGTCAGCTGCGTCAAAGGCTCGGCAAGGGACCTGCCGAGGGTGGTAAGACTATATTCCACCTGAGGCGGGATTGTCGGATAGACCTTTCTGGAAACGAGACCATCGTTTTCAAGGGCGCGCAAGGTCCGTGTCAGCATCTGCTGGCTGATGCCCCCGATAAGCCGGCGCAGTTCGTTAAATCTTCTCGGACCATCGAGCAGCATCGTGATCGTCATGATCGTCCACTTGTCACCAATGCGGCCAAGCATCTGGCTGATTGGACGGCAGTCCATGCTCGTTCCCGGTTGTGGCGGCGGGGTAGGTAAATCCATGTGACCAGGCCCTAAAATTATGCGTTCTTGTGCTGATGCAGTCTGGCAGACATATCTAGTCAGCAAAACATACTACCACAGGAGATGTCATGACTGACCGGAAAACAATCGCGATTTTTGGTGCCGGCACAGGGTTGGGTGCTTCCGTCGCAAGGCGCTATGGAAAGGCCGGGTTCCGCGTTGCCCTCGTCGCTCGCAACGCCCAGTCTCTTGACCAGAGGGTGTCCGAGTTATCGGCGGACGGCATAGACGCAGCTGCCTTTCCCGGCGATCTCAATGAGATCGACGCAATCGCGGCTTTGGTGGGAAAGATCGAGGGTAAGTCAGGTCCAATTCACACCGCCGTTTTCGCACCTGTCGGCAGCTTTCGTATGCTTCCGGCTGTCGATCTGACGGCAGCCTCACTCAAGGAACTCGTCAATATCCTGACCTTGGCTCCAGTCGAAGTCGTCCGTGCGGTATTGCCGGGTATGCTTGCTCGCGGCAATGGAGCGATCATCGTCGCGGACGGCCTTTCGGCGGTAACGCCAATGGCCGGAATGAGCGGCCCAGGCCCGGCCTTTGCCGCTACGCGCAATTACATCCTCGGGCTCCACGAAGAGATCAAGGCGCGCGGCGTGTTCGCCGGGATGCTCCACATCGGTGCCATGATCGACAACTCCACCGGCCTTCGAGTCGCGGCCGCAAATGGCCTGCCGCTCGATGATCCGCGCCTCACGACGATCGATCCCGACGTACTTGCCGAGGAAATCTGGTCGATGGCGGCCGACCGGTCTCGTGCCGAGTCGATCCTGCCAGCCAGCCACTACTCGCATTGACCAACAGGGCCATCATAAGGGGGCAGCGGCAACGCTGCCTGCGCTGACCTTGTCCGTCGGAACCTCAAAGCTTGGTATGGGGCGCACTGCGGCGCTTCAAGGACATATCCACCTGGTGATATCAGTAGTCTTCATGCTCACGCCGGCTGCTTCCTAAGGTAACGAATGGCATGAACCAATGTCCCCAATTGGCGGATATTGTTGAAAAATTCGCTGGATTGGCTGCTAGTCCCCTCGTTTCTGACTTCTGAGCGGAATAGGCGTGCCATTCAGTCCCGCGCTTCAGCGCAGGTTGTCGTGGACCTCTTCACATAGTCGCCGCTCTGAGCGGATACCCATGGAATAGCCGATGATCAGCATCCGCATCAGTTCGGGATCAATCGAAGGACGGCCAGTGCTGCTGTAGAAGGGCTTCAACTGCGCTCTTACGCTGTCGAGTTCGAGATGGCGGTCGATCCCACGCAACATGTGGTCGAGGGGGACGTGATCATCAAGGCAGAAGTCGTAGAAGAGCTGCGCCGGAGCTGTCTGGTATCCCATCATCGCTCAATCCTCCGCAAATCAATGCGACGATTGAATCACGACATCGGTGGTCCAGCAATGCCGATCTTCCAACCCGTGACCGAACGCAGACCCGCATTGTGAGGTCGATGGATTTCAACTTTATCCTGTGTAATGGTCTGCCCAAGTCCTACCAAATTCTCATTTAGCCGAGTTCATTTTGATGCCCGATAACCATAGTCAAATCCGCTTAGAAAGTTGCCTCCAGGTACTGGTGGGGTTGCCATTGAGTATTGCCCGCAACGCTGCGGACATGAAGATTTTCCATTTTGGGGAGATTCAACAGCATCCTTCAGATCGAGGAACTGTCGGTCCTTACGCACTACATGTTCAATGCCCGTGGCGTCTGGTTGCAAAGGATACAGTATTTACGGGAACATCGGATCGCTTTGTCGGTCCTGCTGAAGGAACAGAGGTCGATGATGACGACCCCAGATCGGGAAACCTGCAACTCATCAGAATTGCATCACTTCTGAAAGGCTATGACGAAAAAACCAAGTCCTTCGTGAACACCGCAGAGCAACTCATCGTCATCGCGGCATATGCGGACAACGTTGGCGGGGCTGACTTGCTGCTATCCGGCGATTACCGCCTCCAGATTTTCCCAGACGGCTCGCTTGAAGAGGATTGGCGTTTTGTCGAGTTACAGGGTCGTCATATCGTGATCGAAGGCGGCCGCGTACGAATCGACGAATAGCGATCTGACACTGCAGCCAGTGGCGCGAGTTTTTCAACACTATCGGCGCAAAGCGGCCCTTGCGAATTGCTGCATTGCTACCGAGTTCCCGATTCTCCCAAATCCGTAACCGCCCGCCTCACGGTTGAACGAGCCCGGCGAGCGGCCCTCAACGCGAGAGCTCTTCCGGCTGCCGAGGACATTGAATATCCGGCCTGCTACTGGTTTCGAAGCACGCCGACGAGAGCCTTTCCGTCGGTGAAATAGGGGTCGCCGCCGCCGTTGCGGCCGTCTTTGGTCGCTCCGATGCCATTGATCTCATAGCTCGACAAAAGTTGCCCGGCCTTGAGAAGATCGCTGATGACAAGGTCTCGCTCTGCGTCGATATCAGGGCCGATATGATGCGTGATTTGACCGGTATCGTGGCTGAAGCCGACGCCCCGATCAAAACTTGCCGAGCCCAGCCAGTGCGGGCGGCCATTTGGGCCGGTTTGTTCGGTCAGCCAAAAACGAACATGGTTGCGTTCGTCGGCGCTTTTGCCCACGGGCTTTTCGAAAGCCAGATCCTGTTTTCTGCCCTCGAAAAGCAGTGGGCTGACCGGCGCATCGAGATCAGGCCGATCAAGCACCACGCTCAATCCGATATCGATCGATGTGCGCAAGGTAATCTTATCGGCAGGATCCCATCCGGCAGCCGCGAAGGCCCGGATGACCTCTTCCTTCGAACCAACGAGACCGACATTGATGGGGTCGCCGGGAATACCCTGCTCGGTGGTCGTGACCATGTTGCCAACTTTGGCAACGCGGTCGGCATCGTGAAAAATCCAGATTTCGGGAATGACGAAATAGGCAAGCAGCAAATATGTGAACAGCAGGGCAGCCACTGATCTCGTCGCCATGCGGATTTTCGTGCGATGACGCATTGGAAATCCCCCCAGATTGCCAGGGAGGATCATACGCCGAACACGCGGCGGCGACATTCATAATTTGCAGTTGGCTTCGGCAGCAACTGCCACTGACCACTTGTGGCGTGGCGCAGAGCGACTGCCTGACATGTACCGCCCACAACGACGGCGTTTTCCGCATGCCTCAGGTCATGTCAGCATATGCGCTGTACTCACCGGATTGCCTGTCTCTGAAAAGATAAACGGCCGGCTGGCCCCCTCGGGTGATTTCCGCGAAGTCGAAGTCTTCAGGAAAGTGCCACTCGTCCAGCGCCTTCCGGCAGGCCGCCATTTTTAGATCGTCCGCCTCGGCCAACAAAGCGGCCCCATCGATCTCGCCAACGAACACCATGGCGTCCGTCTCGGAAAAAAGCCATTGACTGGTCTGCCAGCTTTCAAATCCCGGCGTCCTATTACACACCGTGTCGATCGTTTGTTTCGGGACGTTTTTCGGTATCGAATAGGCGTCGTTAAAAGAGGCATCCCACTTCCGTTCGGCTTCGCCGCTGTGGATACACCATGGGCATACGTGCGGAATGTTCTCCTTGCAGTATATCGGGCCGCGGTACATGAATTCCCGGTCTTTTCCGCAGCATGGGCATGTCGCACGCATGGCCACGACGCAGCCGTTCGCGATTGGATCGGGAAAATACTCGAAGTCGGGAAGATCTTCTCCGGGTACCGTCATCAGTGACTCCGTTGTCAACGTTGCAGGGAAGACGGATCGAGCGCGCCATCGCTGTCACATCTAAGCATAGCGCAGCCCGGCGGAAATCCACATTTTTGCCAGGGCGCTTCGGCTTCTGCCGATCGCCCCTGCAATGACTGCTCATAACGCCGTGACCGGTCATTCGCGCCGCACCCCGTAAATGTCGTAAACCGCCTCTAAGCGGTCCCCGTCAATTTCCACTTCCGCTTCGCAGTTTACAGGCGCATTCAACGGGATGGCCATGCCGATGGACGAGCGGGCGTGGGCGCCGGCGTCAGGGCCGTACAGTTCCAGTATCAAATCGGAATAACCGTTTGTGACCAGCGGGGTCTCATTGAATCCCGGAGCAACATTCACCATGGCGAAGACGCGCAGCCAGGCCGTAACCCGATCGAGATCTCCGACAGCCCGCTTGAGGCTTGCGAGATGAGCCAGGGCAACGAGCCGCGCTGATGCGTAACCCTCTTCAGGCGAAACCTCGGTCCCGACCTTGCCGAGGGGTTTTGCCAATGTCCCATCCCGGTTGCACGCGACGTGACCCGAAATGTAGGCACGGGTGCCGCGCACCCGGACCCAGGCGAAAGGCAAACGCAGCCCCTCGCGAACTTTCAGAGGCTCGGGCAGTTCCAGGCCCATAGCGGCCAGACGTTGTTCGATGATCGCCATAACGCATCTCCTAGCCTGATCAGGGTACGATGCCGTCGAGTTCCGGCATCAGCACGACGCTCTCGTTCGCTGCGGGGTCGTTGCGGGCACCGAGGAACTCGGCGTTTTCCGTGCTGCGATTGACAGCCACGTGCGGAACGCCGGCCGGAATGAACAGGTAGTCGCCGGGGAGGAGCTTTTCGCACCGTTCGAGCTCGGCCCCCGACCAAATCTCGATCTCTTTGCCCGCGGTCATAAGCAGGGCCGTCTCGTGTCCCTGATGGCGATGGGCGCTGGTTCGTCTTCCTGCGGGTAGCGTGATCATCCCGAGCCACAGCATGCTGGATCCGGCGCTCTCCGCCGAGACGCCGGAGCGATAGACAGATCCCTGCTCGGCGACATAGCTCTGACCGCCGCGTACGATTTTCGCGGTCAATGCGTGAGCATTTTTCGGCTGCATTGCTTCGTTCTTCATCGTTCCCTCCATCGCAACTGCTGCATGGAGCTGAATCTGCGCGCGGAGCCAGGGCAAGTCCTGAAACAAGGCCGAAAAATTCCGAAAACTGCGAAATCGGGCGTATCATTCCCAAATCATGGACACCCAGCACCTTATATTCGGCCCCTTCGAGTTCATTACCGAGAACGGATGCCTTCTCCGTGACAACAGGCCTGTCGCCATCGGCGCCCGCGGCGCTTCGCTGCTTGCCGTGCTGCTCGCGGCAGATGGGCGTATCGTCGCCAAGTCGGCGCTGATGGATGCCGCTTGGCCGGGCCTCGCCGTCGAGGAGAGTAATCTTTCCGTTCAGATTGCTGCCCTTCGCAAGCTGCTCGGCCCGGCATCGGACGGCGGCGACTGGATCATCACGGTCCCGCGGGTCGGATACAGATTTTCCGGTCCGGTGGAGAGCCGGCCCGAAGGCTCCGGCAGCGAAGGGCATGCGGAGGCGAGATCCAGCCCCGCGATCGCAGTCCTGCCTTTCGAGGATCTTGGCGGGGATGCCGAGAGACAATATCTGGCCGACGGTATCGCCGACGACCTGATCATGGCGCTCGCCCGGTTCCGATGGTTTCGTGTCGCGTCGCGCGGGGCGAGTTTCGCAAGGAGGAATGGCCCGAGGGATCCGAAGTCTATCGCGCACGAACTGGGCGTTGATTTTCTGGTGGATGGAGCCATCCGGCATACCGGCGATCGGATGCGGATATCGGTTCACCTCGCCGACGCAATGAAGGGCGCCACCGTCTGGTCCGAACATTACGATCTTCAGGTGGCCGAGGTATTTGCGGTGCAGGACGCCATTGCCGAGCGGATCGCAGCGGCGGTCGAGCCCGAGCTCTTGTTGCGGCATGGACTTCCGGTTGCTCCGCACACCGGCAACGTGACCGCATGGGACCTTGTACGGCAAGGTACATTCAAATTTCACAAGGTCACGCAGCCAACCCATCTTCTCGCAAGGCGGTTCTTTCGAGAGGCCGCGGAGCTCGATCCCATGCTTCCGGAGGCGCAGATCTGGCGGGCACGGGTCAACGCAGGCCTTATCGCCTACGGCTGGACAGAGAATCCCGCTGCGGACGGGAAGGAAGGCCTCGATGCGGCCTTGCGGGCGATATATCTCGACGCCCGGAATCCGTATGCGCACTATGCGCTGGCGATTGTGTCGGCCTACACAGGCAGGGCCGACCAGGCGATCCTCGCGGCCGAGCGGTCCATCGAACTCGGTCCGAGTTTCGCCCTGGGGTATCTCGTCCTCGGCATGGCCCGCCTTTTCGTGGGCGATGCGGCCGGCGCGCAAAAGCCGCTGGCTCGGGGCCTCGAACTCAACCCCCATGATCCGCAGAATGCGGTCTGGTTCAGTCTTCTGATGCTTGCGCTGTTCTTCTCGGGCGACGTCGAGGGCGCGCTTGACACGGGGCGTGTGGCGCTAAAAGCGCGGCCTGACTGGCCGGCGCTGCTCCGCATCCAGGCGTGCTGCCATGCGGCCCTGGGACATAGCCAGGAGGCTCGCCGTTTCCGCGCCGCTGCAGGCGATCTCCCGGAGCCTGCCGGCGATGCGCTTGGTCCGTTCAGAGATGGCAACAGGGAATGGGCGACCCGCCTCGAGGGCCTGCTGCGAGAGGCAGAAGATCAAACGACCGATTCCGGCCGTAACGCAATCTTTCCCGAAGCCCAGGCAAATGACCGCTTTCCACCCTGATCCGTTATCGTTCCACACGAAGTGTAGGTCTCCTATTGGCGCAAGGCGGCTAAGGCTTTCGCCGCCTATCGGCCTTGATCAGACGTTCACCCGCCAGCCGATACCGCCAGGAACACCGCCTTCTGTGCCGCGAAGGCGCGCCGATAGGCGGTGCGGGCTTCGCCGCGCTCCACATAGGCTGAGAGGTTCGGATAATCCCGGAGGATTTCCGAGCCCTTCAATCTCAGGAGCACCGAGATCATCTGCAGGTCGCCGGCGCTGAAATTGCCGTCCAGCCATTCGGCATCGCCGAGGCGGGCGGAGAGTTCGCCGAGGCGCTTGCGGATGCGTCTTTCGACATGGGCCAGGTGTTCCTCGTACCAGCTCTCCTTGCCCTCTTCGAATCTCGCGGTCTCGCGGTCGACGATGACGGGTTCCATCGTGGAGACGGCGGCGAAGATCCAGGCGATGGCGCGGGCGCGGGCATTCTTGTCATCCGGCAGCAGGCCTGGATGGTGCTCGGCAATATGCAGGATGATGGCGCCGGATTCGAAGAGGGCGAGATCGCCTTCCTCATAGGTCGGAATCTGCCCGAAGGGCTGAAGCGCGAGATGGGCTGGCTCTTTCATCGCCTTGAACGAGAGAAGGCGGACGTCATAGGGCTGGGCCGCTTCCTCGAGCGCCCAGCGAACGCGCATGTCACGCGCCAGACCCCGGCCGCGATCAGGCGATCGTTCGAAGGCGGTAATGGTAATGGTCATGATCGTTCTCCTTGCTCTGTCTGCCTCTCAAGACGGACCGGCGGGCGGGAAGCCGACAGATGATGCCGAATAATCCGCGCGCGGCAACCGGAACCGGCCTTGCGCGCCCCGTCACGTCCATGAGGATCTGATGCCGGAAAGAGGCGCGGCCGGCTGTCACGGGAATGAAGGTTGGCAGGTGCGCCGATCCGGCAAGTTTGGGCCGGCACGTCCCGGGTCTGGTGCCTTGCGCATTCAATCTCGCGGCTGCCTACTTGATCTCTGTCAAGGACTGCCGGGCGAGGGTGCGATATCTGTCCTCCCATACCCGGTCTCCTGATCGCGAATCGCTTGCGGAAGTCGCGATGGCGGATGGAGATTGGCTGGACATGCTTGAGGGGTTGTGACAGCTTGATTAGCAACTCTGGGAGGACGATGTGGCTCAAATCACGGATTCTGTTGGAGAGTTCAGGAAGAAGCGCAGGCGGGAACTGTTGACCTTCGCCGTGCTCGCCTTCGGGATCTGGCCCGTGGTCGCTGTCGGGGTCGTCGGCGGTTATGGCTTCGCGGTCTGGATGTACCAGATCGTTTACGGGCCGCCGGGGCCTCATGACGTGAAGCCCGCGCCTTCAGCCTCGGTAGAGTGAGGATCGGTTCATGGTTCTCTCGACACGCACCCGACGCGATTTCCTGACCGGCAGGTCCCCGGAAGATCCGGGTAGGATCTTTCCTCCCGGGGGGATCTTTCCTCCCGGCGCGACTGAAACATCCGTTCGAAGCTGTTCGGGCTGCGGCGCCTGCGTCGATGCCTGTCCGACGAAGATCATCTCGATCCGTGCGGGCGTTCCGGTCGTGGACTTCAGCCAGGGCGAATGCACCTTTTGCGGCCAGTGCGCGGAGCGATGTCCCGAGACTGTCTTTCCGGCTGGTCCCGCAGCTGGCTTTGCCCATCATGCTCTTATCGATGACGGGTGCCTCGCCAATAATTACGTCGACTGTCAGGCCTGCCGCGACAGCTGTCCTGAAGGCGCCATCCGGTTTTGGCCGCGGCTCGGCGGGCCGTTCGTTCCCGAGCTCGATGCGCATGCCTGTACGGGATGCGGCGCCTGCATTTCGGTCTGTCCAGCCGATGCAATTGTGATGAAACCCCGCCATCGGGAGGCAGCCCATGGCTGACAGCCGCCATCACGTCTCCAGCGCCGTCGTCATCACCCGCCCGGAACTGACCGAAGATGTGGCGGCGCGTCTGGCAGAAATCGAAGGGGTCGAAGTTCACGGAACGGGCGCGGGCAAGATCGTCGTCGTGATCGAGGGGCCGCATTCCGGCGTGCTCGGGGAAACGCTCATCGGCATTTCGGGGATGGACGGCGTGCTCGCCGCTCACATGGTTTTCGAACAGGCATTGGAAATGAAGGAGACAAAGGATGACGACCGAACTCACGCGGCGTGATCTCCTGAAGGCGCAGGCGGCGGCGATCGCGGCTGCGACCGCCGGCATTGCTGCGCCCGCTTCGGCGCAGTCCGTGCCCGGCGGGGTGGCTGCCCTTGAGATCAAATGGTCGAAGGCGCCATGCCGCTTCTGCGGCACCGGCTGCGGCGTCATGGTGGGCGTGAAGGAAAACCAGGTTGTCGCGACCCATGGCGACATGGAAGCCGAGGTCAATCGCGGCCTCAACTGCGTCAAAGGCTATTTCCTCTCCAAGATCATGTACGGTAAGGACAGGCTGACGAGCCCGCTGCTGCGCAAGCGGGACGGCGTCTATGCCAAGGACGGCGAATTCGAGCCCGTCACCTGGGAAGAGGCCTTCGACGTGATGGCGGCACAGGCCAAGCGCGTGCTGAAGGAAAAGGGGCCGACGGCGCTCGGCATGTTCGGCTCCGGCCAGTGGACCATCTTCGAAGGATACGCCGCCACAAAGCTGATGCGGGCGGGCTTCCGCTCCAACAATCTCGATCCCAATGCACGCCACTGCATGGCCTCTGCTGCAGTGGCCTTCATGCGCACCTTCGGCATGGACGAGCCGATGGGATGCTATGACGATTTCGAAAACGCCGATGCCTTCGTGCTCTGGGGTTCGAACATGGCGGAGATGCATCCGATCCTCTGGACGCGGGTGGCCGACAGGCGGCTCGGGCACGAGCATGTGAAGGTCGCGGTGCTCTCCACCTTCACCCATCGCAGCATGGACCTTGCCGACATACCCCTGATCTTCAAGCCGGGTTCGGACCTCGCGATCCTGAACTACATCGCCAACCACATCATCCAGACCGGCCGCGTTAACAAGGATTTCGTCGACAAGCATACGAAGTTCATGAAGGGGACGACCGATATCGGCTACGGCCTGCGTCCCGACAATCCGCTCGAAATGAAGGCCAAGGGTGTCGCCGACGCCGCCAAGATGGAGCCGATCGATTTCGAGGCCTTCAAGGCGATGGTATCCGAATATACGCTCGAAAAGGCGGTCGAGCTTTCGGGCGTCGACAGCGCCTTCCTGGAACAGCTTGCGGAACTCTACGCCGATCCCAAGACCAAGGTCATGTCGCTCTGGACCATGGGCTTCAACCAGCATGTGCGCGGCGTCTGGGCCAATCAGATGGTCTATAACCTGCATCTGCTCACCGGCAAGATTTCCGAACCGGGCAACAGCCCGTTCTCGCTGACCGGACAGCCGTCTGCCTGCGGCACGGCCCGCGAGGTCGGCACCTTCGCCCACCGTCTGCCGGCCGACATGGTCGTCACCAATCCGGAGCATCGCAAGCATGCCGAGGAAATATGGAAGCTGCCGGACGGGCTGCTGCCGGAAAAGCCCGGTTATCACGCCGTCGAGCAGGACCGCATGCTGCATGACGGGAAGCTGAATTTCTACTGGGTGCAGGTCAACAACAACGTCCAGGCCGCCCCCAACACCAGCAACGAGACCTACAAGGGATACCGCAATCCGGACAATTTCATCGTCGTCTCGGACGCCTATCCGACAGTCACCGCCATGAGCGCCGATCTGATATTGCCGGCCGCCATGTGGGTGGAGAAGGAGGGCGCCTACGGCAATGCCGAACGGCGCACGCATGTCTGGCATCAGCTCGTCAATGCTCCGGGCGAGGCCCGCTCGGACCTCTGGCAGCTGGTGGAATTCTCCAAGCGCTTCACCACCGACGAGGTCTGGCCCGCCGATATCCTCGACAAGAACCCGGATTACAAGGGAAAGACGCTCTACCAGGTGCTCTACCAGAACGGCAACGTGGACGAATTCCCGCTGTCGGACGTCTCGCCCGAATACGAGAACCGGGAGGCCAAGGCCTTCGGTTTCTATATCCAGAAGGGGCTGTTCGAGGAATATGCTCATTTCGGCCGCGGGCATGGACACGATCTAGCGCCCTACGACATGTACCATCAGGTGCGCGGCATGCGCTGGCCCGTCGTTGACGGCAAGGAGACGCGGTGGCGATACCGCGAAGGCTACGACCCCTACGTCAAACCGGGCGAGGGGCTGAAATTCTACGGGCAGAAGGACGGCCGCGCGGTCATCCTGGCGGTGCCTTACGAGCCGCCCGCAGAGTCGCCCGATGACGAGTTCAATTTCTGGCTCGTGACGGGCCGCGTCCTCGAACATTGGCATTCCGGCTCGATGACGATGCGCGTTCCCGAACTCTACCGGGCGTTTCCCGGCGCGCGCTGTTTCATGAACGGCGACGACGCCAGGAAGATGGGCCTCAACCAGGGCGCGGAGGTGCGCATCCAGTCACGACGCGGCGAGATCATCAGCCGCGTGGAAATTCGCGGGCGCAACCGCATGCCGCATGGCGTGATTTTCGTCCCGTGGTTCGACGCCAGCCAGTTGATCAACAAGGTCACGCTCGACGCCACCGACCCCATCTCCAAGCAGACGGATTACAAAAAATGCGCAGTCAAGCTTCTTCCCGTCGCCTGATCAGTCGTCGCTTGATCACGGGGCGCCTGATTAGGAGGCGTGTTTGGGCGATCGCGGCCGTCGCCCTCCTCATGCTCACGGGCACCGTCACGCTCGCGCAGATGGTGCCCTCGCTGTCGGGCAACGAGAACCCGATGGAGAGCAAGGAGGCGAAGCCGGTTCCCAAATGGGTCATCGATGACATCAGGAAGATGCGGAATTATCCCGACCAGCCTCCGATCATCCCGCATTCGATCGAGGGCTACCAGCTGACGGTGAATACCAATCGCTGCCTTTCCTGCCATAGGCGCGAGCTGACGGAAGGCTCCGGCGCGCCGATGATCAGCGTCACCCACTATATGACCCGCGAGGGGCAGATGCTGGCCGATGTCTCGCCGCGGCGATATTTCTGCACCGCCTGCCACGTGCCGCAGGCGGATGCGAAGCCGCTGGTGCCGAACACCTTCAAGGACATGAGCGAGCTGGGCTTCAAGCCTGCGGGAAGCGAGCAATGATCGGCTGGATAAAGGCGATATTCCTGTGGTGCTGGCGCTTGCTGAGCACGCCGGCCGCGACACTCAGCCTGGGTTTCCTGACGCTTGGCGGCTTCGTCGGCGGCGTCATGTTCTGGGGCGCGTTCAACACCGCGCTCGAAGTGACCAACACCGAGGCCTTCTGCACCGGCTGCCATGAAATGAAAACGAACGTCTACGAGGAGCTGAGCCGCACGGTTCACTTCTCCAACCGTTCGGGCGTTCGCGCCACGTGCCCTGATTGCCATGTGCCGCACCAGTGGACCGACAAGATCGCCCGCAAGATGCAGGCGTCGAAGGAAGTCTGGGGCAAGATATTCGGGACGATCAACACACGCGAAAAATTCCTCGACAAGCGGCTGGAACTTGCCCAGCACGAATGGGCGCGGCTGAAGGCCAATGACAGCCTGGAATGCCGCAACTGCCACTCGATGGGCGCCATGGACCTGACGAAACAGACCGTGCGCGCCGCCGAGATCCACACGCGGTACCTATTGCCGGGCAAGGCGACCTGCATCGATTGCCACAAGGGCATCGCGCATGAGCTTCCGAACATGGAGGGCGTCGATCCGGGCTGGAAGGTGCCGGCGGAGCTGATGGGCAAGACGGCCGATCTTGGATGGCACGACCGGGCCATGCTCGCGGCCTATCTCGGCACAACTGGTGCGTCGGCCGTCCAGGACTGACGGCTGGCGCATTCGCCGGAATTCTTGAGGGCAGGGCAGGCGCGGTCCGCTGCCCTAACCATCTGAAGGCGCACCGATTTTCGGGCCGGTGCTCTAGGAGGGTCCATGACGAAGCATCGCATCTATTCCATCAGCGTCGCCAGCGTTTATCCCCATTATCTCGCCAAGGCCGAAAAGAAGGGGCGCAGCAAGGCGGAGGTCGACCAGATCATCTGCTGGCTGACGGGGCACAGCACGGAAAGCCTTGACGAAGAGCTGGCGCAAAAGACCAGCTTCGAGGATTTCTTCGCGCGGGCGCCGAAGATGAATCCATCCCGCGCGCTGATCACGGGCGTCATCTGCGGGGTGCGCGTGGAAGATATCGAAGAGCCGACGATGCGGGAAATCCGCTATCTGGACAAGCTCGTCGACGAGCTTGCGCGGGGAAAGGCGATGGAGAAGATCCTGCGGAAATAGGCCGTCGCCCGGCACGGCCACCGAAAGCGGGGGATGCTTTTTCAATATGAACGGCCTAATATCGCATTTGCCCGGACGCGCTAACCGTCTGAAAGCGGCATGATTTTCGGCGCCAGGGGGAACATTTTCCTAGCGTCTACGTTTGGGCCGTCATGATGTACGTGCAGCCTCTCCCTCCGCCGGCCGTCTCCCCACGGATTGGCAAAATCATCAAAACCGGTCGCGAGCAGATCCATATGCTCGAAAGTGGAAACGCAGATGGAAATCCCGTCGTGCTGCTGCATGGCTGCGGCAGTATCGCCGAGGAAGTGATGATGCCGTTTGCGGCCAGCGGGATGCACATCATCGCGCCCGACAGGCCGGGTTACGGTTTCAGCGCAGCACTGCCTGCCGGCGAGCGCGGCCCGCGTGGCCAGTCCTTCTGGCTGGAGCGCTTCCTGGAGGCGCTGGAGCTTGACGAGGTCGTGCTATCAGGCCATTCGATCGGCTGCGCGCCAGCGCTGCATCTTGCCGCCCGCCGGCCGGATCTCGTGAAAGGCCTGTTTCTCATCTCGCCCTGCTGCCGGCCCGTTCCCTTCAAGCCGTTCATCGTGCTGCGCAGCGCCGTGGCGCCCTTCGTGGGTCCCGTCATCCGCCAGCATGTGATCGCCCGCTGGTCGTCCTATTTCTTCGAGCGCGGCCTGCGCGCGTCGTCCTGTCCCAACCCGGTGATATCGGAGCTTTTGACCCTGCCGGCCATGCATATGGTCAACGCCGCCTCGATCGCCACCATGGCCGAGGAGCTCTGGGCCTTCAACGGCGACATGCAGCCGCTCGCAAGCCTGCCGGCCGGTCTGCCGGTCTCCGTTCTCTTCGGGCGCGAAGACCGGATCATCGAGCCCGGCTGGCATCTCGACTGGCTCCACGAGAGGCATCCGGCGCTCGCCGTCGAACTGCTCGATGGTGTCGGCCACATGCCGCACCATGTCGCGCCGGATCTGGCGGTGGAGATGCTGGGGGATCTTGCAGGCAAGAGGTTGGACGATCTGGCAGGCGGCACGCCTGATGCATCGATGGCGACCGTATCCGGCGCGATGTGAAAGCAGCCAGTCGGTAAAGACCTCTTCAAGGACGTTCTGGCACGGAACCAGCGACCGCGAAAGCCGTCATTCTCTGTATTTTCATGGCCATCAGAGCCTGAACAGCCCCAATCCCTCTATCACGGCTTCCTTAGTTCGCTTGGTGGTTTCCGACGCCTTCGCTGTTCCTGAACGTAGCACGTCCATGACGAAGTCCGGGTCACGGGAAAGTTCAGCACGCCGCTCTCGGATCGGGGCAACCGTCTCCTGGAGAATAGCGGTCAACCGTCGCTTCAACACCATGTCGCCGAGCCCACCCCGGCGATAGTGCGCTTTTAGCTCGGCAACTGCGTCCGCATCTGGATCGAACGCGTCGAGATAGGTAAAGACAACGTTCCCTTCGACTTGACCGGGATCGGACGCTCGCAGATGGTTTGGGTCTGTGTACATGCGTTGCACCGCCGCCTCGATCTGCGGATTGCTGGTCGAGAGCAGAATGGCGTTGCCCTGCGACTTACTCATCTTGCCCTTGCCGTCGACGCCGGGAAGGCGTCCCGTCTTGGATACGAGCGCTTTCGCCTCTGGCAGAAGTTCGCACCCGGCCTGCCGGTTCAGCCTGCGCACCAGTTCATTCGTCTGCTCGATGATCGGCACCTGATCCTCACCGACGGGAACGAGCGTTGCCCGGAATGCTGTAATGTCCGCCGCCTGCGCCGCCGGATAGCAAAGGAAGCCTGCCGGAATGTCCCGCCCGAAGCCCCGCATCTGGATCTCGTCCTTGATGGTAGGGTTGCGCTCCAGGCGGGCGACGGACACGAAGTTCAGGTAGAGGAGCGTGAGTTCGGCGAGCGTCGGAAGTGCCGACTGCACGCAGATCGCCGTGGCATTCGGATCAATCCCGACCGCAAGGTAGTCGAGTGCGACCTCCAGGACATTGCGGCGGACTTTGCCGGGATCGTCAGCGTTGTCGGTCAGAGCCTGCGCGTCTGCCAGCAAGACGTACTGCTCGTGTGTCGCTTGCAACGCGACGCGGTTGCGAAGCGAACCGACGTAATGGCCGAGATGGAGGGGACCGGTAGTCCGATCTCCAGTAAGAATGATGGGCGGTGAACTGGTTGCCGAAGACATTTGGAGCTCCAAGGAAGGAGGAGCCACTGCTTCTGATCGGAAGATCGGTATTGTGACCGTGCTGCCAGAAGCAGCGGCACAGGTCAAGGGGACATGACGGGCGCCGCTCAGAGAGCGCGCCACCAGCGTCGAGCAAAGATCATGGGTCGGTTCGTCATACCCGAGCTGTAGCAAACTTGATCGAAAATGCAAATCGGTCGTCCGCTATCTTGCTGTGCTATCCAGAAGCGGACAGACCGAAAACACCCCATCTACGCCGTTCGCGTTTATGGGTTCACGGCCTATAGTCCCGCCCCCTTGTGGGGAAGGGTTGGGGCGTGAGAAGGTCCATTTGCGCCCGATCTGGTGTTGACGACGCTGGTCGAAACCAGTGAGGCCAGCCAGCCGACAATTGCGGTGGCCTGGCTCGATGGGCAGCGCAAAAAAGGCCCGCCTGAAGGCGAGCCAAAAGGGCCTGCCCTGATCGGGGCATGAGGACGTCAAGGGGAGGAAAGAGCCTCGCCGCGCCATGCCTCCGGAGCCGCAGGCTGGGGAAGAATACTTTCGGCGGCGCGGCGGGCCTGCCGCCGGCTGGCGGTATCGAGCAGGGTGGCGAAAGAGGCAAGGCTGATCCTGTCGGCGCGCAGCATCTGGCGGATCAGCGGATCCCTCAGCATATCCGATGTGGTCATCTCATTCATCGCCTGTCCTCCATATCCGAACCTATGGTAGGCGTTAATTGTAAAGAACACATGTCAAGGTGGTGGCAAAAACAAGATAAGGGTCGAAAGCATCCGAAGGCGGTTATCGTCATGGCTGTTCTCCTTGGCCTCTCTGCCTTGATGACGCGCGGGCGGGCGGGAATTCGACACCGGCTGTGATTTTTCGCCATCGCTCATGCAGAATGACCGTCGATCCCTGCCTCTGGGCCGGGCGCAGTGCGATGGCGCTGGGCACATGGGAGCTTTGACGGTGGCGAGCCTGTGGCGGTATAGAACCGGGTCTTCCGGAATCCCTCCCAGGGGGCGTTCCGTCGGAAAGCCGCGGCAATCATCTGAAGCGAGGGAGACGGATCAACCGAGGGAGGCACGCATGAGCAGGATGAAGAGCGGTGCGTTTGCATTTGCATGTGCGGTGTTCCTGATGAGCCTCACTCCGGCATTTGCCGAGGACAAGACGGGCGTGATCTATCGCTGCGACGACGGCAAGGGTGTCACCGCGAGCTTCCTGACCGCAACCAATGAGGCGCTGATCACCACGGACGGACAGAGCTTCCGCCTGCCGCAGGGCCTGTCCGGTTCGGGCGCGCGTTATACCGACGGGACGGTGCTGTTCTGGATCAAAGGCAACGATGCGCAACTGGAAGTGCCGGGCCGGTCGACAAGCTGCCACGTGCAGTAACCGGCGCTCGCAAGGAGCGCCGGCACGCATGGTCAGATTTGGGCCCAGCCACCATCGACGCACAATTCGCTGCCGGTGATGTAACTGGAGTCATCGGAAGCGAGAAACAGGACGGCTTTTGCGATCTCCTCGACCGTGCCGCTGCGGTGCATCGGAATCTGTGCGTGCACCTGTGCCTTCGTCTGCTCGATCATCTCCTCGCTCACGCCCGATTTGCGTGCCTGATCGGTATCGATGTAGCCGGGAGCCATGGCATTCACGCGAATCCCCCTCTCGGTCAGTTCCGCGGTGAGCGAGCGCGCCAGCGAGCGAATGGCCGCTTTGCCCGCCGAATAGACGCTGACATAGGGACGGCCCTGTGTCGTCAGGGTCGAGGTATTCAGGATTATCGAGCCGCCGGAACGCATGAGCGGCAGGAGTTTCTGTACCGTGAAGTAGGTTCCCTTGAAGGTGTTGGCGACCGTGAAATCGAATTCTTCTTCCGACATATGTTCGAACATGCCGGGGCGCGCGCCGCCGGCATTCGCAAAGACGATATCGACGCGGCCATGCTTTCTTCCGACATGGTCGCGAAGCGCTTCGATGTCCGCCATGCTGGAAATATCGCTGCGGATGGCATCGATGCCGTTTCCGATGCTTTGCACCGCAGCTTCGAGCGTCGCCTGATCGCGGCCGGTAATGACGACCCTTGCGCCTTCGCGTGCGAAGAGCCTGGCTGTCGCCAGCCCCATTCCGGAGTTGCCGCCCGTGATGACTGCGATCTTTCCGTCCAATTTACCCACATCCGTCTCCAATTCGTCTCTGAACGGCCCCGGCTTGACATGCATGATTGCTGGAGTTGCGGAGCCGGAAATTATATATGAAGCATCATTCAGATCTTGGATTCGCTTATGGGAAACGGCTCTCTGACAACGCTAAAGCCCCGGAGATCACCGCGTCAGGGCCGATCCGTCGCCACCGTGGACGCGATTTTCGAGGCAACTGTTCAGGTTTTGTCGAGCGACGGGCTGATGCGCCTGACGACCACGCGGGTAGCGCGCCGGGCAGGCGTTTCGGTCGGGACGCTCTACCAGTATTTCCCGAACAAGCAGGCTTTGCTCTTTGCCGTGATGGAGCAGCATCTCGCAATCCTCGCCGATGTCATCGAGGAAGCGTGCGACGAGGTCCGGGGCGCCACGCTGGAGACGGTAGCCGAGGCGGTGGTGAAGGCCTATCTTCATGCGAAGATGGCGCAAGCCGAAATCTCTCCCTCTCTTTACCGCATCTCCATGGAACTCGATGCTCGTGCGCTGATCGAGGCTGCGGTCAGGCGAAATGCAGAGGCGATCGCGGCGGCACTTTCCGCTGCAGGCGACGGCCGTCTCGCCGATCCGGGCCTCGTCGCCCACACACTGACCGCTGCGCTTTACGGAACGGTGCCGGCCTTCTGCCACAAAGTGTTGAGCCCGGCCGACGGCAGCGAAGCTGAAAGGCAGCTCACCGTCATGTTTCGCTCCTATCTCCTCGCAGCGGAGCGGCAGGCCGGAATAGACGCTGGATAGAGGCAGCGCTTTCGGCCGTCGGCATCGCAATATCTCAAAAGGCGCTTTTCAGCGCCTCCATCACCACCCTGACAGCAGGCACATCCCTGATCTCGGCGTGGACCACCAGCCACACCTCCCGCTTCAGAGGGTTCTCATCCTCGATCTGCTGCAGGTCATCCGCGCCCGCCACCGCGAAATCCGGCAGCAGCACGACACCGCCGCCGAGCCTTGCGGCGGCGGCCTGAAACTCCAGCACCGATGAGCGGATCGCGATCGGCCGGCCGGCGGCGAGTTCGGTAAGGCGCAGTTGCTGCGGCGAGGCGTTCATGCCCTCGTCATAGCCGATGAAGGTCCATTGTGCCTCCGGCACGGTTTCGAGATAGGCCTTCGATGCGTAGAGGTGGAAGGCCATTTCCCCGACTTTGGTGATTGCGTAATCGCCATCTTCGGGCCGTGACATGCGCACGGCGATATCCGCCTCCCGGCGGTTCAGCGAGGCGAGGCGCTTTTCGCCCACAAGCGTGATCTCGACGCCCGGATGCGCCCGCCTGAGGGCGGCGATGGGTTGTGCGAGAAGCACGCTCGAGAGCGCCGGCGGGGCGCTGATGCGCACATGGCCGCGCGTCTCCGTGGCGCTTGCGCGGCCGAGCTGCTCGATGACAGCCATCTGCTGTGCGGCGAGGGCGGCGTGGCCGGCAATCTGTTCGCCATCCGCGGTCAGGACGATGCGCCGCCCGCGGCGGTCGACGAGCTTGCGGCCGAGGCCTTTCTCGAGGGCGCTGATGCGCCGGCTGATCGTCGCGTGCTCGACGCCAATCTGCCGTGCGGCGCCAAGAAAGGTGCCCGCCTGCGCCAGCGCCAGGAAGTGCCTGAGGTCGTCCCAGTCTATTTGTGTGAATTCTTTCCCAATCATTGTGCGACAATAGGGAATTTTCACACATGAGACTACCGGTTAGTGTCCGCCCATCCAGCCACATGAAGGAAACGACAGATGCCCGACCAGATCGTCCTGCTTGACGCCCCCGGCGACGTCAGCCAGTTCCGGCTGCAGGAGCAGCCTTCAGTTTCTCCCGGTCCCGGCGAGGTCAAGATCCGCCATCAGGCCGTCGGCACCAATTTTCTCGATATCTATCACCGCAAGGGCCTCTACGCGCTGCCCGCCTATCCCGCCGTCATCGGCGTGGAGGCCGCAGGCGTGGTCGAAGCGATCGGCGCCGACGTCTCCGGCTTCAAACCGGGAGACCGCGTCGCCTATGGCGGGCCGCCCGCCGGTGCCTATGCCTCGACCCGCATCATCGCGGCCGAGCGGGTGATTGCGCTTCCCGATGCTGTCTCCGCGAAGGTGGCCGCGAGCTCGCTGCTCAAGGGCATGACGGCCTATATGCTCCTGAAAAAGGTCAGCAATGTCGGGCAGGGCAGCACGGTGCTGATCCATGCCGCCGCCGGCGGGCTCGGCAGCATCCTGGTGCGGTGGGCGAAATCGCTTGGCGCCACCGTCATCGGCACCGTCAGCTCACCCGAAAAGGCGGCGCTCGCCACCTCCTATGGCGCCGATCATCTGATCATCGGGCGAGGGGCCGATATCGTCGCCGAAGTGAAGCGGCTGACCGGTGGAAACGGCGTCGATGTCGCCTATGACGGGATCGGCGGTGATATGCTCTTGAAGAGCATCCGTGCCGTCCGTCCCTTCGGCACGGCGATCACCATCGGCCAGGCCGCCGGTCCCATCCCGCCCGTTGCCGTGGAAGAACTACGGCCCGGCAAGTCGCTCTCCCATCCGAGCATCATGGCCTGGTGCGCCGATATCGGCCGATACCGCGAGGCTGCAGAGGCTGCGATCGCCGCGATGGAAAGGGGCATCGTCTGCGAGATCGCTGCCGAATATGGCTTGGCGGATGTTGCGAAAGCGCATGAGGAGATGGAAACGGGGCGGTCGGCTGGGAGCATATTGCTGGTGCCGTGATCGGTGGCGGAGGTCGGGTTGCGGACGCGGCCAGGTCGTCCCTGGATCGAGGCAGAGCGAACAAGGTTCAAGTCCGACGACTGGGATCGAACGCGTCACCCTCTATCGCTAGGTTGGGCCGAAGAGCGAACTCAGGGACTACGGAAAGCGTGTCCTCGGTTTGGCATGGAACTTCACTTTTCCGGTAAGCTTGGTTGTCAGAGAATAGCAAAAAGCCTATATCTTTTATTCAGGTGCAGCAAATTCCGTCACTGAGGCGACCAGCCTCACGCTCATCAATTTGACGCGGATTGCCGGTGCAAGATTAATCCGTCCGGCACCTATTCCCAGCCAAACATCGATAAATTTTGGAGGATGAGAAATGATCTCAGCCGGATACTGCCGACTTATGTCCCGTTATAATACCTGGCAGAACACCTCGCTGGTAACTGCCGCCGATGGCCTCACCAACGAGGATCGGTGGAAGGATAGAGGTGCTTTCTTCCAATCGATCGCAGCTACATTCAACCATCTTTATTGGGCAGACGCCCTGATACTGGAGCGATTAAAGGGGAACGAGCGCCCAGAGGAAACCGTCAAGCACTCCCTCACGAGCCCGTCGGATTGGGTTGATTTCAAGGCGCTCCGTTTTCGAAGGAACGAGGAGGTCGAAGAGTGGTCTGAGAGTTTGGGGGATGCCGACCTGGAGGGAATGCTTGTCTGGTATCCGGGAGATGGTTTCATTCGGATCGAGAAGCCAAAAGCCCTCTGTGCGATTCAACTCTTCAATCATCAGACTCACCACCGGGGACAGATCCACGCGATGCTCACGGCAGCCGGCGCAGAACCAGAGCCAACGGACGTTCAGATGCTGACATAGCTTGCCCGGCGACGAGGGCGGATCGCGCAGCCAGCGACCCGAAGAGCGCGATACCGACCTGCCGTATCGGGAGCTCGACCGAGAGTGTCAGGGGGCAAGGCCCATCAGTACACTCCCGCTCCTGAAATCGATCGGCAGGGAGATATGTTCGTGTGTAATCAGCCATCTGTCGTTGGACCGTTGGCAGCAGACGGTCGAACGCAGCCAGAATCCGCGCTCGCGCTGCTCCTCGGGTAAGTTGGTGTTTCCTTTGTCCAGGTGAAGCATATGCGCGAACGCGACATCCCCGTTCACTGCAATATTCAACTCGCGGGTTTCCAGGCCGATCGGCCCTTCATATTCCTTGAACCACCGCACGAAATTGCCCCGGACCGCATCGGTCCCGATGAAGCGGAGAGGGGGTACGACATCGAAGTAGACGATATCGGGTGAAAAGAGCGACATGAGCCGATCAATGTCCTTTGCCCGACATGCCTCGGTTCGATCGTCCAAGAGTGCGCCAACGTCCTGTTGTGCTGAAGCCATTATGTTTCTCCTTTGTTGAAGCCAGGCGACTGCACAGAAGCTCCTGCTAGTGATGAATTCGATGCAGGGGAAATCGCTTCTCGAGATTGTTCAATCCAGCTTTACGTTTGGAACCCAAGGTGGCTCCGGATCCGGGCGACCAGGCCGGGATTTGCATCGGATTATCTCGAATCTCTGCCGAGACCATTCAGTTCCACCTTATTCCCTGGCGGAATGCGGCACGGACCGAACTATACCCGAACGCTTGCGGCGCCGAAAAGTTCGCAAGTTCTTTCTGCGGCACCGCGCTGCTTCATCCGCTCTTTTGATTTTCTGAATCGTCCGCCGGCCAGCCCCGAGGCATCGCAGCGGATCTTGGCGCGGGAAGGCACATCGGCGCTGGGTGCGCTCGTCACAAAGCGAGATAAAGCTGATCGCATGGACCGGCGATGATTTGCGTGGCTGAGACATGCGGAGATTCGCGCGTCGCCGGTTTTCTACCGGTCGCTGCATCCTGCAGGGCCGTTGATGCCGCTGTTTGTATAGCCACAAATTGCAGCGCGATCGAATGATCGCAGAAGTTTTGACCAGTCTTACGTTATCCGAAAATGGAGCAGGATCTGACGTTTAGTTAATACTAAATTATCGATGCGATGTGAGATTTTATATCGGCCGGCAAGCTGGTCATTTCAGGTCACTTCGGGAGGAGACTCGCATGAAACGCCCAAGCATCAAGCAGGCCCTGGTTCTGAAGCTGTCGGTCATCAGCATTTTCATCATCGGTCTGTCCTATGTTTCGCTGAGCACGATCTCCACGATCAGCTCGAATGCAGAGCAGGTCGGGCATTTCTGGATGCAGCGGCTCGTGACGGCGCGCGAGATCAAGGGCAGTTTCCTCGAACTGGAATTGGCCTATTCCGGCTTCCTGCAGGATGCCGCGGCCGAAGATCAGGACGCCGGCAAGCAAAAGATCGCCACGGCAGCCACCTCCCTCGACAAGTTCGTTCTCGAATATGAAAAGGGCGTCCGCACCGAGCGAGGGCGTGAACTGATCAATCAAATCAAGCCGGAACTTTCCAAATTCCGCGACATGGCAGAGCAGATGGTCACCTTGCAGACCAGTGGCAAGCCGTCCGACGCCGCGCGCCTCTTCAAGGAGACGATGGAGCCGCAGTCCGACGTCGTGAATGCTCGCGTTGGCGATCTCGTTGCGTTCATCCTCAAGCAGGCGGAAGGCTTCGTGGATGCGAGCGGCGCCTCGGCGAATTCGGCCTTCACGCTGACGGCGGGTATCGCGGCGCTTGCGGTTGCGATTGCTGCGGCGGGAATCGTGTTCGCAATCTCGGGCATTGCCAATCCGATCCGCAGGATCGCATCCGCAATGGGACGTTTGTCCGCCGGAGATCTCGACAGCGATATCCCCTATGCCGGTCGTGCCGACGAAGTCGGGGACATGGCAGGTGCCGTCGAGGTCTTCCGGCAGAATGCGCTCAATGTCGTCAGGCTCGAAAGGGAAGCTGCGGCAACGCGGAGCGAAGCCGAAGCGGCGCGCGCGGCGGCCCAGCAGCGGGCCGAGCGCGAGGCAGAGCAGTTGCGCTTCGCGACGACGACGCTGGGTGAAGGACTGCGGCGCCTGGCGGCCGGCGACATATCCTTTCAGCTTTCCGAGCAATTTGCGGCGGAATATGAAGCGCTGCGCGAGGACTTCAATGCGTCGCTGCACCAGCTGGGAACAACGATCGGCGCCGTGCTTCAGACGGTGCACAGCATAGACAACGGCACCAGCGAGATTGCATCGGGTGCTCAGGACCTGTCGAAGCGGACCGAGCAGCAGGCAGCCTCTCTCGAAGAGACGGCGGCGGCGCTGGACGAGATTACCTCGACCGTCTCGACCGCGACCAAACGAACCGATGAAGCACGTCACGTGGCAAGGGAAGCCAATGCCAGCGCGCAGCATTCGGCGACCGTCGTGTCGGAAGCCGAGCAGGCGATGCGCCGCATCGAAGGCAGTTCGCAGCAGATTTCGAATATCATCGGCGTGATCGATGAAATCGCCTTCCAGACGAACCTTCTCGCATTGAACGCAGGCGTGGAGGCGGCCCGCGCAGGCGAGGCAGGCAAGGGTTTCGCCGTCGTGGCGCAGGAGGTGCGGGAGCTTGCGCAGCGTGCCGCGCAAGCGGCGAAGGAGATCAAGGTGCTCATCCAGCAGTCATCGGCTGAAGTGGAGAATGGCGTGAAACTCGTTCTCCAGACCGGAACGTCACTCAAATCGATCGGCGACTATGTCGCGCAGATCAATCAGGTCATGGACGCCATCGCGACCGCGGCACGTGAACAGTCGACCGGGCTCGCCGAAATCAACACCGCCGTCAACCAGATGGATCAGTCGACACAGCAGAATGCGGCGATGGTCGAACAATCGACTGCAGCCGTCGCGTCGCTGTCTTCGGAAGCTGGCCGCCTGCGCGACCTCGTCAACCAGTTTCAGCTGGTGGGCAGTTCGAGCGGAGCGGACGGTCACGGCCGTAACTCTCGATCGGCCGGAACCGGCGGTGTGGTCGATCTGGTGGCTGCACGCCGCATCACGCAGCGATGAAACCCGCGAGCGAAAGCGCATGAGGAGATGGAGTCGGGCAGGGCGGCGGGGAGTATCCTGCTGCCGCCGTGAGGGGGCAGGGGGTAAACAAGACGCTGTCACAGCCGATTGCCGTTACTTTGAGCCGATGGAAACCCCTTCCCAACCCGTCACACCTGTGGGGAGGGGTCTTTTCGCAGGCAACGCGGGCTACAGGCGGCTTGCGAAGTTTCTCAGGAGCGCCAGACCTTCCGGCCAATCGCCGAGTTCGCTTTGGCCGTTGATGTGGCCAGCCGCGCCGATCACCTTCAACTCGCTTCCCCATTGCTCTGCCCGTGTCTCGACATAGGGCAGCGAACCATAGGGATCATCCGTACTTGCCACGATGAGAGAGGGAAATCGAAAGCGCTTCCGGGGTACCTCTGCGAAGCCTGCCGCCTGTGAGGGAAAAGCCGGAGACGCCGGATCCGGTACGGCTACCAGCATTGCCCCCTTGATCGGCAGGTCTGAAACCTGATGCCAATGCGCGACGAGCAGGCAGGCGAGGCTATGAGCCACCAGAACGGGTGGCGTTCGCGCGGCGCGCACGGCTTGCTCCAGCGCCGCAATCCAGTCGGAAATAACAGGCTCGTCCCAGCTCGCAGGGTCGAAACGGCGGATGGCGGGATCGGCGCTCTCCCAACGGCTTTGCCAATGGGATTCGCCGGAATTGCCGATACCCGGCAGATGGATGATTTCAGTCATGCGTGGCCTCTCGTGGTTATTGCACCAACATGACCGTTTACTCCGAGAGGATAAATTGGCATTCATCGGAGAAGTTCACCGCAAACCGATGGATTCAAAGTCAATGGTGAGACATTTCGATAGTCGTGCCGAGCTCGATCCAACCGACATTGCCATGATCGAGATCTTGCAGGGCGACGGGCGCATCAGTGTTTCCGAACTTGGAAGAAGGGTCGGCCTCTCGCAGCCGGCAGCATCGGAACGCCTGAAGCGGCTTGAAGAACGCGGCATCATCAGCGGCTATAAGGCTGTCATCGACCCTGCCTCGGTCGGGCTTGGAATGATGGCAATCATCCGCCTGCGCACCACTCACGAATATATCAAGACCTGCTTGAGGCAGTTCTCGGAAATGCCTGAAGTCATTGAGGTTCTCAGGTTGACGGGAGAAGACTGCTTCCACCTGAAAGTCATCGTGCCCTCGCCGGCGGAGCTTGAAAGCATCGTCGATGCCATTGCCCGTTACGGCTCGGTCAACACTGCGATCGTGTTACGCAGCGAGCCCGCCAAACGGATCGGGCGCGAGCTCATGATGAAGGGCTGATTTCGCGGCAATCGCGATAGAGGTGCCATGGGCTTCGTTGCCAGGCTCAAACAGCGGCGTCGTATCGCAACGCGATACGACAAACTCGCCGTTAGCTTCGTGGGTCTCATCAAGCTCGCAAGCATGATGCGCGGCATGCTTTAATTCGATTTCACCGTCTTGCTCGCGATCAGCATCACGAGCTCTTCCGAGGCATCGGCAAGCGCCAGTGCCAATTCCGCTGGTGTCCATCCATGTTTCTGCAGATTGGTGAGCATTCCCATCATTGCGATTTCGACGTCCTGTCTGCAGTTCGACGTCTGTTTCAATTCGATGTGGTTCTGGTCTTCCGTCGTGATCATCTTAGCCTCCATTTGCCCATCAGAGGGCCGCTCGCATCAAAATTCTCCAGGTTCGATAGAATGGGGGTTGCGCGTCAGCATCAGGCTCCTACGCATAGACTCAAGCGCCTGAGCTTGCGCGCAACCCCTCACTTCGCCCCACCCTGGCTTTGCCAACAATCGCCTCAATCCTCCCCCAGTTGAGTGATCAAGGAAGCCTCCACAGCCGGTTATAACTATTCTTTTTGGCGGCTGCGGTTGTGTGACGAAGAGTCTCTGCAACAGGCCGAAGCCGATGCAGAGTGCGCACGAATATTTCCCGGACAGTTCACAACTGTCTTCTCGTATTCTCATGTTTTTTCTTGAGTTCTTGCCGTTTCACCTGGAATTGCTCCGTCCCTGCGGGGCGTTGGCAGGTGAAATAGTCTGGTCTGTTCCGTCCTTATCAGGGAATTGACCGTGCTTATTTAAATACAGCCATGGGACGCAATTGTCGTTATCCGCGCGTCCTGAAAATTATCGCTGCGTACATTTCTGATCCAAAGGGATTATGATAAACAACTTATGGAGGTGTCTGCTCGCCGATTCCCGGCTAGGGCGGTTTCCGGCGGCGATTTTGCCGCAAAAGCGATTGTTCACTCTCAGTTTTAACGGCCCGGTCGGATCGGTTGGCACGCTGGAGGGATTGGATGGCTACGGGTTCTGGATCTGGAGATGACCCCGCTGCGGGGCAGGCGTGGCCGGCCCATCTGGAGCGGCGGCGCTGGCCGCGCGAGCCGGCCATGGAGAAGGAGCGACGCCAGGAGGTTGCGCCTGCGCTGGTGCCCCTGCGTTTCTCGACTGGGGATTTGCCGGCGAAAGACCAGTTCCAGGCCTGGCGTGCGCATATGGCGCCGCTCGTGGATGTCCATCTGCCGGATGGAAAATCACCCGAAGACGGGTTTCTGGCTGAGCAGATCGGCTGGCATCTCGGCAGCATGCTCATCGTCCAGCAGCACACTGAGGCGCATAGCTATATCCGCGATCAATCCATGCTCCGTTCGAGCCCGATCGACCATTGGAATGTCGGCCTGCTTCGCAGCGGCCGGATCTGGACCGAGGTCAGTCGTCACGTTACGGAAACGGGTGCCGGCGAGGTATTTTTCAGGTCTCTCGGTTATCCCTATCGCGGGCGGATGACCGATTGCGTCGCTGTGCTTGTCTTCCTGCCCTATGAATTGCTGGCCGTGGATGCAAGCATCCTCCAGGGTGCCAACAACACGCTTCTGTCCGGCAGCCTGGCTGAATTGCTCGTCAGCTATATTGCCGGTTTGGAAACGAAGCTGAGCAGCCTGACGGCCGGGGAGGTGCCGCGGATCATACAAACGATCGCCGATATGGTCGTTGCATGTGCTGCCTCATCCATAAAACCGGACACGGGTCAAAGCCAGACCGGCGTGGGAATGATGGAGCGGGCGCATCGCTACATTCACCTCAACCTGCAGTCAGACAATCTGACGCCCGACGCTATCTGCCGCGCCCTGGGCATCTCGCGCACGCGGCTCTACCAGCTGTTCGAAGCGAGCGGGGGCGTGCTGAATTATATCCGCAAGCGGCGGCTGCTGCAGGCCTATGCGGATCTCAGCAACCCGGCCGACAACAGGCCGATCTCCGAGATTGCGGAGGCGGCCGGTTTTGCCGTCGCTGCCAATTTCACACGCGCCTTCAGCCACGAATTCGGACTGAGCCCGCGTGAAGTCCGAAGAACCGTGGCAAGCGAGCGCCCGGCTGTTCCGCCTGCGCGTTCCACGCGGCATCCTGGGACAACGATCGGCGATTGGCTGACGCTTGCAAGCTGATCCGATGTCATGGTGGGGGCCTTGCCTCAGCCATGTCTGACACAAAGCTGCCGCTCAATCGTCAGCAAATTGCCCCGCCATCGCCGCATCGTGCCCTCTTAACGGTCCATCGTTGCGACCTCGCCAGCCTCCAGCGGCTGAGCGATCGACCGAGGCGGTCCTGCTGCCGATCAAATCATGCACGTGAAAAGGAATGACCATGATCACTCGTTACACACCCGTCGCAATGATGACCGCTGCGGTCTTCAGCCTGCTTGCTCTCAGCCCGGCCTCCGCCGAGGACATGGCCCAGGCGCAACAGCAGCCGCCGGCGACGCAGGGCCAGGCGCCGATGCAGGGGCAGAGCGGCGACAATGGTGCAGCCGCCCCTGTCAGCGACCAGAAAATCGAGGCCTTTGCCGTTGCCTATCTGCAGGTCGACAAGGTCAGAAAGGAATATTCGGCCAAGATCGGCGCGACGAAGGACGAGGCTGCGAAGCAAAAGCTGCAGGAAGAAGCCAAGAAGCAGATGGTCGACACCGTCGAAGCCTCCAACAACATCTCCGTCGAGGAATACTCGTCGATCCTGACGGCCGCACAGAGCGACCCGGCTCTCGCCAAGAAGGTTCTGGAAAAGATCGGCACCCCGCCGCCGGCGCAGCAGCAGCAATAGGGCTGCGCGCTTCTGCATAATCCTTAAATCGCAGAGGATTACGCCGAGGAGTGCAATCGATCACTGGGGCAAGGTCAGCGCCGTGCTGGCCTGGCTCCCCCGAACGCCGCTTGAATATCGCGCTTTGCGCCTTTGGTCATCACGATACGCTTGGCGGCCTGAGAACAGCGGTTACAGACTATCCATGTACTGATCGAGATGGTTCGACCACAATGCCGGCTTGAACATCAGGGCATGGCCGGCGGCCGCGGCAACGAATTTCCCCTGTCCGCCCGCCGAGCGGAACCTCTCGAAATTTCCCCGGCAGTGCTCTATCCGATAGTACTGGTCATGCGTGCCGTGCAGCCAGAGCGTCGAAATCCCGGATGACCCTCCGCGTTCGAAGAGGCGCGGGTTGACGATTTCATGATTGGCGCAACCTCGGCCGAGCCAGCCGCCGTTGAAATTGACGGCACCCCGGAAGATCGCCGGGCGCATGCCCGCATAGGCGATCGACAGGATGCCGCCGCGCGAGACGCCGGCGATGACAAGCCGGCTCTGATCCACATCGGGCCGCTCGCGCAGATGGCGCACGACAGCATCCATGTCCTCAACGGCGCGCTCGAAGCCCGCAATCGCGATTTCGACATTGCAGGAATAGCCGGAGCCGTCAGGAGCAAGTCCCTCGCCATAGTCTCCGCCCGATTTGCCTCTCCCCCGGCGTTGCGGAAAGAGGATCATCCAGCCCCGTTCGGCGAAATGGCTTGCCACGACAGCGGGGCTCGCGGTTCTCGTATAGAAGGACTTGTTGTGACCGCGCCCGGTGGAACCATGGTTGAAGACGATGGTTGGATATGGTCCTTCGTGCCGGGGCCTTGCCGCAACAATTTCAAGTCGGGCATCCGGCTCGCCGGAGGGGATGAAATATTTCTCAAGCCTGATGAGACCTGCCGCCATCTGGATTCGCGCCCGAATTTCGTTGACACAAACTCCCACAAGCCACCCGAAAACTGCAAATGAATTTCGCAAGGCCGCGACATGAAAGCGGCCATTCGATAGCCAATCCTATTGCGGGCTTACGCCCGGCGCTGTAATCTGATGACGCGCTCGCAGGCATCCCGCCTCAATCACCGCGCAGTTTCATGACAGCAAAAGTTGGTTTCGATGCACTCATGCATCAGGTCTGTGTCGGATGGGGTCACTGCGGGAGCGTGCAGGCAGGCAAATATGTGCACGTGACTGACTTCATGCCGGACTCGGGCACAGTGACCGCAACCGAGTTCGCTGAATGGGTGCTCATCGCTGAAGGCGTGGCCGACGCTCCCCTGACCTACAGAGAAAGATGGCTTTCCCGCCTGAGGGACGCCTTCGTCGAGCACATGGGAGCCGATTGTGTGGACGCGCAGCGAATGCGATGGCAATCGAAATAGACCGCTCTGACACCCCACACCGGTCAATTCGAATTTACGAGTTCACGGCCTAATCTTTGGGATCGGCGAGTTCGAAACGGGAGAATTTTCGAATGGAAGACGACGGCTGGACGGTGATCAAATCCACGGCGATCCTGCAGGATCGGTGGCTGAATTTGCGGGCCGACGACTGCCTGACGTCAGGCGGCGTGAGGATTTCTCCCTATTACGTGCTGTCCTATCCCGACTGGATCAATATCGTTGCGATCACCACCGACGATCGCCTCCTGCTCGTTCGCCAGTATCGGCACGCAGCGGGCAGGTTCTTCCTTGAAATACCGGGAGGCGGCCTTGACGAGCAGGATATCGACAGTGAAAAGGCAGCCCGCCGCGAACTGGAGGAGGAAACCGGCTACATTGCCCAGAACTGGCAACTGATAAGCACGCTTTACCCGAACCCGGCCTCTCACACGAACCGTCTTCACACCTTTCTCGCAACCGGCGCCGAGCCCAGATATCAGCAACGGCTCGATGCCGGCGAGGAGGGCCTGACCGTTCATGCCCTTCCGATACCTGACGTGCTGGACGGATTGCAGGCCGGCCTGATCGGGCAGGCCCTTCATGTCTCGTCGATCCTGCTGGCGCTGCGGGTTGCCGGACGGCTGGGGTAACAGCCGAGGCGCTGGCGCGACATGGCAAGGCCGGAGACATGTCCAGACAGAGACCCATTGGATGAAGGCGGAACTCATCCCAAACCGCTTGGCTGAAATCTAACGACGGCTTCTGGCGCAGAGTTGCCTGCCATCAAATCGAAAGTCTACCCGACAACGTGCGAGTGGCACACCGCTTCGTTGCACTTCATTCTAGCTTTGCATCAGAGTCATCTGAGTACATGATGAGGCCGTCAAGATAGGGGCGATTCATGAAGTGCATCTCTGAACTTTTGATGGGATTGGCGGGAGCGACATTGGTCGTCACTAGCGCAGTTCAACAGGCGGAAGCTAACAGTGACAATGGCCAAGACCAATCTTGTGAAATCGTCAACGTTGCATACGCGGCAACCATGAACGCTGCCCGGTCGAGCGTCACGACTTATGCCGAGCAGGACGATGGATCTTTGGTGTTTATTGCCGATTTGCGAACCCAATCAGGTACTAATTATCTGAAAGATTTAACGCGAAAGCAATGGATCCGTTACCCGCAGACAAAGTGGGTTCCAGCGGACCGATTTGGTCCAAAAATAACTGACTGTGTATTTAAGGGTGATGAAAGTCACCTGGGTCTCGCAGCAAAGCACTATTCAGCTATCCGTCATGAGCTGCCGCAGGTCTCTAAAGTGGATTTTTGGATTACGCGTAACGATGCACGAATTGTAAAAATGCGAATTGGGCCGTGGGGAGTCAAGCTTAAGTCCGGACTAGGATTAATTGAAATCCGGAAGTTCGATGATGAGGCATTGCCCCCTCCGCTTTGATCCGCAGCCGCAACAGACTTGCGCTTCCATTCGAACGGTATGTCCGATGCTTTTGTCGAAATCCTGAAGCGGAATTACATGCGCATATCAGTTCCACAGGACACTGAAACAGCGCTCCAATCGCGCCGACGTCCAGTTTCCGTGAAAACCTTAAACCGCTGCGCCGGCACGTCTGAACTGGTGCTATGTGTAAATCATGTAATCGTCATATGTCGAAGACCCGTTCGGCAACAACATCAACAATCACACGCTGATCCGGAAGGTGGGGCCATAACACCGCTTACAACGACCCACTTGGCTGATGTTGCTCAGGCTCCGGTCCCTTCGCCGCAGAGCCAGATTGAGGGTCTCCTGCCGTGGCATTATCCCTCGGAGTGATAGGTACCTAAAGGCTTCTCTCGGTAAGCGGTGCTCCTCTCACACACTGACGGAAGGTGGCCGTACATATCGCTGGCGAACTAAATCATCCACTTGCCAGACTTCCATCGGTGCGAAGCCGCAGCTCTCGTAGAGGCGATTGGCTGCATCCGCTCCGACGCTTCCCTCCACGAAGGTGTCCACATAGATGGAGGAATTGGCAGGGATGAAGGAAATAGCCGTCTGCACCAGCATCCTGCCAACACCAAGCCTTCTATGCTCGGACGAGACTGCCAGCCATCGTATCCAGTGCTCTCGACCTGTGCCACCGATCAAGACACCGCCTGCCAAGGTCGTTTTGTGTGCGCTCATCCGGGCGCAATATGCCTGTTTCTGCGCAATCTTGCGTCCGAGAATTGCTTCGAAGTCGGGCATCGGACCGAATAGCGGAATCACCTGCTCAGCCAGCAGCATCCAGGGGGCGATGTCATTATGCTCAGCTAAAGTAATCTGAATCTGCATGTGCGCCCACTGCTTTTCAATCTCTACCTTGCTGTAACTGACGGATGTTAACGACGGCTTCTGGTCGTAGGTGGCCACCCATTGGGAACGCGAGGAAGGCAAAACAGGACCGGATTATATCCAATCGCCGCCCCGACAACCGGATCGACACCAAGGGTTCCAAAGCCGATCAAGACGCAGCGCCTACGGACCACACTGCTTGTCCGCTACGAAAACAGCGCCGAAACAGGGTAGGGCAAGGCGAGCGGGGGCATGGCGTCTCGTGAAAAATATCCGAGCGACCTTGTCTCTGTATCTGTCCACGCGCCTCGATCTTCAAGGACCCGGCATTTGAACAAGGTGACGACACACTCGACCGGATCACCGTTGGGATAGGTGTACCGAAAATCTTTCCCTCCGAAGACGCCAAGGATGTCCGTTGGGGTGACGGCAAGGCCAGTCTCCTCCATCACCTCTCGGATGATTGCCTCCTGCGGCGTCTCGCCCGGCTCGATTGCGCCTGCAGGCAAACTCCATCCTTCCCCTGAAGCCTTTTCCTGCAAAAGCAGATTACCAGCGTGATCATGGATGACGGCGGCAACAGAAGGCACCAGGAGCAAGCGCTTGCCGATCAGGGCGCGAAGCTCCATCACATATGATGGCATTAAGATGCTCTCCGTTCATTCGGCGGTCCGGTGAAAATATGTGACAAGAGTCGATGTGCGTGGCTATCTATGTGCAAATCTTCAGATCGCCGAGGTGGGACCATGGACGATGTTGAACTTACCGGCGGATGTCAGTGCGGTGCAATACGGTACACACTTGGCCAAAGGCCGCAGAACGTCCACGTTTGCCATTGTCGGATGTGCCAGAAGGCGGTGGGCGGACCATTTGCGATCATTTGCCCGGTTTTGAAGCCAGCATTTCATGTCACTCGCGGCGAGATCAGCTATTTCAGGAGTTCCGACGTTGGCCGACGCGGGTTCTGTTCTGCATGTGGTACGCCGCTGATCTTCGATTATCCGGATGCCGATGACATCGGCATTCTCGCGGGGACTTTAGATGATCCGAACCAGGCTCCCCCCGAAAACCAATACGGCAACGAGAGCCGCGTTTCGTGGTACGCCGGTCTGAAAGACGTTCCCGGTGATCATCCCACCTATGCTGGAAATCCGGAGATGCGATTGCGGATCAGCAGCACGAACCACCAGCATCCAGATCACGACACCGAAAGCTGGCCGCCGGTTGAAGGGTAGACGGCCGCCAGGTGCCGAACCCTGCGCCGGACGGCATCGGCGATCGCCGGGTTTTCGCCTTGGACCTGATGTCGGCTTCAATGCTTTTCTACAAGGCGTCAAGTGCTCCGGGCAAAGTTGCCGCAGCCATTGATTGCCATCATCAATGCATGCCGTATCCAGGCCCGCAGCGGACTTTGGAGGCTAAAGCAGTTTTCGCAGAAAGGTTCTCTGATGTGTATCGGGGGGATATCGTTCCAACGTGCCGAACACGGAGTATCCTTGCTTTTTATAGAAGCCCGGCGCCTGAAAGCTGAATGTGTCAAGCCAAATCCCGACGCAGCCTTGTTCTCTAGCCCATTGCTCTGCCTGAGCCAGAAGCTTCGCCCCCAGTTGCTGCCCCCGCATAACTTCAGGCACAAAAAGCAGCTCGACGAAGACCCAGCCATAGTAGTACTTCGCCCATAGACCACCTTGAACTCGGCCCTCGTCATCCCGCAGCAAAATTGCAAGCGGCTTGTAACCATCCGGTCCCGTCTTCGATTCATTAAAGGCGAGCAGGGGATCTGCGATTGCCTTGCGGTCATCCTCGGTAGGGTCGAGTTTCACTTCTAAAACAGGCATTTCGTCTCTCCGTTCAGCCCTTCCACCTATGTTGCCGATGTAACAGATACGTGATTTTGTCGCCATCTCGAAAGACCGCTAATGGCTCGATAGCTGCGGTCGAGTCTCGGCGGCAGCTATCGATCGGCAATTGTTGAGTCCCCCACATCCATGGTTCGTCTTCTCGTCACCTATATGGAACAGCTCGCGCCGCCGGATGGCGCCGCGTTGTCGTCTCCGCTTGCGGGTGCGGGCATCGCGGAAGAGCGTCCCGATGCGGACGATTATCTCAGCCTCTATCGATCGGTAGGCATGCCCCTGCAATGGGACGAGCGTCTGCGGATGACAAGGGAAGAGCTTCTGGCGTTTCTGGCCAGCAGTTCCACAGCGCTCTACATTTTGCGGCACGGCGGACGATCGGTCGGGCTGTGCGAATTTGTGGGCGTCGGCGAAAGAGAGGTGGAGCTGAAGCACTTCGGCCTGGTCCCCGATGCCCAGGGCCGTCGTCTCGGACCCTATCTGTTGGATTGGTCGCTGCGGGCGATATGGAGCCATCGGCCGGAGCGCGTGTGGCTCCACACGGACACCTGGGATCACCCGAAAGCCAAAGCCACCTATGAGCGCATCGGTTTCAAGGCCTATGCCGAAGTCTGGGAACAGTTTCCGGACTGATCTCGTGCCTGATGCCATCGCAGGCAGCGGCAACGGGGCAGGGTGCGTGCCCTTGAAGGGCACGCACAGGATCAATCGACGATCAGTGAAAACCGCCGGCGGCAGTCAGGCGCTCGCCGGTGAGCCAGCCGGCATCGTCGGAAGCGAGGAAGACCGCGATGCTGGCGATGTCGTCGGGCTGGCCAATGCGGCCAAGCGGGGTCTGGGCCACTGCGTTGCTCTCGAAATCGGAGCCCATGACGCCTGCTGTATGCGTGCCTTCGGTCTCGACGATGCCGGGGAGGATGGCGTTGACGCGGATCTTGCGCGGACCGAGTTCCTTGGCAAGCACGCTGTTGATGGCGTCCACCGCTCCCTTGGTGCCGGTATAGACGGCGGAGGCGGGCGGGGCGAAGGTGGTCACTACGGACGAAATGTTGATGATGCTGCCGCCCTCGCCAATGTGCTTTACGGCTGCCTGGGTGGTCAGCAGAAGGCCGAGAACGTTCACGTTGAACTGGCGGTGATAGTGTTCCTCGGTGATCTCTTCGATCGCACCGAACTCGTAGACGCCGGAATTGTTGACCAGCACGTCGAGGCGGCCGAATTCCTTGATCGTGGCGTCGACCAATCCCTTGACCTGTTCCGCCTTCGAAACATCACCCTGTACCGCGATGGCCTTGCCGCCGGCGGCCGTGATCTTCTCGACGACGGCATCTGCTCCGGCCTTGCTCGAGGCGTAGTTGACCACCACCTTTGCACCTTCTGCGGCGAGTGCCTTGGCAATAGCGGCGCCGATGCCCTTGGAGGCTCCCGTCACGAGGGCGACTTTTCCAGCAAGCTTAGACATGTTCTTTCCTTTCGACCCGGAGTGCCGTCGGGAGTGGCGGCTTCGTTCCGTAGTTCAGAAATTCGGAACTGTTGATCGAGATATCAAGTGGCCCTATATAAAAATTCATGAGACCGCTCTTTCACCCAGCCATCGAGGATTTGAAGCCGGAGGCGATCCTTTATGCGCTCTCCGATCCCGAGCGTGTGGCGATCTTCGCGCAGATCGCGGGCCTCGGCTCCAGCGGCACTTGCGCCGCGCTTTCCAATCTCGGCGGGCGCGTCATCCCCAAATCGTCGCTGTCGCAGCATATGAAGGTGCTGCGCGAGGCCGGGCTTATCCGTGGCGAACGTCAGGGCGTGGAGATGCGCAACCATTCGCGCTGCCAGGAAGTGGACAGCCGCTTCCCCGGTCTCATTGCGGCCATCCTGAGCGCCTACGGACGGCCACCGGCAGCAACGAACGCAGGCTGATCACCCGATGACATCGCTGTCAGGCCGTCGCAAGCGACTTTTGAGGCAAGCCAGACGGTCTATTTTTTCTGATTGCCGGCAAAAGCGGCCGTCAAGCCAAGGCCGATGTAGACGAAACCGCTAACCCAGCGTTCAGCCTTGAGATAGACGGGACTGCGCTTTAGCCAGTTGCCGGCCGTGCCGGCAGCAAGGGCATAGGAGCCATCCGTCAGAACGCCGATCGCCGTGTAGAGAATCCCGAGAAAAGCGACCTGCATCGCCACATGGCCACGGTCGAGCTCAACGAACTGCGGCAGGAAAGCCAGAAAGAACAGCGCCGTCTTCGGATTGAGGAGGTTGACTATGAAGCCCTCACGAAAGATGCGCATAGGGCTGCGCGTCGGCAAACCGCCCTCGACGTCGGGAATGCCAGACGGGCCTAGGAGCTTCTTGAGGCCAAGCCAGATCAGGTAGGCCGCGCCGGCATATTTCACGACGCTGAAGGCGAGCGCAGACGATGCCAGGAGCGCCGACAGTCCCACAGCGGCGGCGACGACATGAACAAGCGTGGCCGTGTGGATGCCAAGGATGGAAACGAGGCCGGCGGAACGGCCCTGCTCGACCGAGCGCGCGAAGATGTAAAGGACTGCGGGTCCCGGTACGAGAAGCAGCACGAGCGTGGCGCTGACGAACAGGCCGAGATTGGCTGCACTGGGAATTGCCAAATCCATGATTGTCTTGCTCCGTTTGCTATTACGGTAGCGATAACATCGGACTGCATCCAAGGCGAGATAAAGCTGCGGTCTTGGCTCCGCGCTTGTGAGCCTACGACCAGGAAAGGCTCTAGCCGACGAGGTCAGCCAAACTGTTCGAGATCAATTCCCGTACAGCGTGAAGGTCGGTCGCTATGCATTCGCACAGGCCGGAAATATCTCGACCGGGCTGAACGAGGTCCGGTACCATGATGGTCATAGCCCTCGCACTTGACGCAGAGAGAACCCCATTGCGGGAGTCTTCAAGTGCAACGCAATCACCAATGGGCAAGCCTAATCGCTCGGCGGCCAGCAGATATGGGGCGGGATGCGGTTTTCCTGCGATATAATCGCCATACGCAATGATGGTTTCAAAACGACCTTGCAGGCCGGCTACGGAGAGGTGTGCCTCTACCAGAGCCCGATCTGAAGAGGTGACGATGGCCGAACGTATCTGTTCTGTTTCGAGGAGAGAGAGAATTTCCGGCAAGCCTGGTTTCGTTCGCAAATCCGTTTGAGCCATCTGTTCAAACAGCTCCGAAGCATGCCTCCAAAAATCCTCCAGAGGAGCGTCCTTTCCGAACTGTGCCAACAGAAGTTCGCGAACGGCGGGAGCCGGTAAACCAATTGTTTCAAGATAGACGGATTGAGGCAATTGAAACCCGGCGTGCCGCGCAGCCGCTATCGTCGCATCGCGATACAGAGTTTCGGTGTCGAAAATCACCCCGTCCATGTCGAACAGGACGGCTTGGGGGATACGGGGCAGGCGCTTCATCTATCGACCTGACAAGAGCGAGGTTTCCTTGGCCGCATCCGTATTGGCACGACGGCCGTGAAAACACAAAGCGATGTCAGCTTCGGGCGAGGGTTGACCCTAATCGGCCATGGACCGGTTCAGCCAGTCGGCGAACCTGACAGGACCAACATGGGCGGGGTGACGCGGCAGCAATGTGTCGTCGTTGAGCTCGACGCCGTAGTAGCGCGCGGTCTCGTCGGTGATCACCTCGCGCGTGTCTTCGTTGACTGCGACAAGCATGCGGGCGATTTCATCGAGGGCGAACTGCTCTGGCCCGGCTATTTCCACCGTGTCGTTCACCGGGGCGGCCAGAGCCAGAAGGGTGAGCACATCAGCGACGTCGTCGGCAGCGATGGGCCGCATGGAGGCGGAAGGAAGGCGGATATCGTTGCCATCAGCCGCCATGTCGATCACGCCGCTGATGAACTCGAAGAATTGCGTCGAGTGGACGATCGTATAGGGCCGACGCGCCGCCCTGATCAGGTTCTCCTGCACCATCTTGGCGCGGAAATAGTCGCTCTCGACAAGGCGAGGGGTCCCGACGACAGACAGGGCGAGATAGTGGCCGACCCCCGCATCCGCAGAGGCGGCCAGCAGATTTCGGGTGGATGTCCTGAAGAACTCCAATGCGGAGTCGTCTCCGAAGGAGGCCGCGTTTGTGACGTCGATGACGGCGTCCGCTCCCGTGAGCGAGGTTCTCAGGCCTTCCCTCGTCACGCTGTTCACCCCGAAAGTGGGGGAGGCCAGGACGACTTCGGCGCCTGCCTGCCTGAGGCTTTCAACGAGGCGCGTTCCGATGCGCCCGCTCGCTCCCATGACCGTTACTTTCATCGATCCGCTCCATGTTTTCGCCCCCAGCCTCAATCGCTACGATCAAAAGCTGCGACGATGCCGGCACTGGTTCGGCCGGCATCGCAAGCTGATGTCATTTTACCGGCATCACCACCGGAGCGCCCTTTTTCTTGACCAGCACGACGATGAACTTCGCCGGTTTCGTCTTGCTCGCGTTGCGGCTGATCAGGTGAATGTCGGAAGGGCTCTCGTAGAACGTATACCCTGGATGGAGGGTCACTTCCTTTTCCCCTTTGACCTGCATCACGATCGAGCCCTCCAGTACGTAGACGAACGCGTCCGCCTCGTGCTTGTGAATGGGCGAGGAGCCTCCCGGCCCGTAATCGACCGAAATCATGAGCCCCTCCTTGCCCGGATAGTCCGGAAGGTCCTTGCTCATGAGCGATGTTACTTTTGCGGTGTCGTCGGCGGCGGCAGCCAGGGTGCCAAAGAGACAGATCCCGGCTGACACCAGCAATGTGGATAGGGCAGAATTCATTGTCGTAACCCTCTTCGTTGCCGTGTGAAAATGCGTTGGGGGGCTGGGAGCCTTGGGCTAGCCGGGCTGCCCGGACCGGCGAAACCAGTCTGCAAAGCCGATCCTGCCGAGCCTCGCGCCCGCGTCGGGCACGAGCGAGCGGTCGTCGAGCTCCGACCCGAAATAGCGCGCGTGGACATCCGCCTCGACCGTGCGCGGATCATGGATCGCCTTCAGGTAACGGCCGATGATCTCGTTCATGGGGAAGCGCTCCGGACCTGCAATTTCGATCATCCCGTTGACCGGCTTTGCGAGGGCAACGTCCGCCACGATGTCGGCGACGTCGTCGGACGCTATCGGCTGGAAGGCGGCAGGAGAGAGCCGCGCGACAGCGCCGACGGTCGCTTCATCGGCGATGCCCTTCAGGAACTCCATGAACTGGGTCGAATGAATGATCGTGTACGGGATGGACGATCCCTTGATGAGCCTCTCCTGGGCGAGCTTCGCCCGGAAATAACCATTCTGCGGCAGCCGTTCCGATCCGACGATGGAGAGGGCGATGTGGTGCTTTACGCCGGCGTCGCGTTCTGCGGCGAGCAGGTTGCGACCGGACGTTTCGAAGAAGTCCAGCACCGCCTGGTCTTCCCAGGACGGCGAGTTTGAGAGATCGACGACCACGTCGGCCCCGGCCAGCGCGCTCGCCAGTCCTTCCCCGGTGATGGTGTTGACGCCGGTTTTCGGGGATGCGGCCAGCACCTCGTGGCCCTTGTCGCGCAGACGCGCTGCGGTCTTCGATCCGATGAGGCCGGTGCCTCCGATAAGGACGATTTTCATAATGGATTCTCCTCCCGCGGCCCTCTTGGGCCGGAGTTCCAGGTTACGATCGCGAAAACCGACACAGCCGCGAGAAATTCCATGCTTGGATTAAGTGAAACACATCGACTGTCGTCGCCACGGTCGGCTTCGGCCGAGGGGCGGTCTCGCATCGCGGGGGTATATTGTTCCCATATGAGATCGGGGGCAACCATAATTGGCCAGGTGCAGAGGCGTTCGATCGAGCAAGATCGCTGCAGCGCTCGGTCCCCTTGCTTGTCGCTCATCCCTGCGCTATATACTGAACCATATGGTTCAGTATTTGAAAGCCCGCCTCGATGCCTCGTTTGCCGCGCTCTCGGACGCCACGCGACGCGGTGTTCTGGAGCAGCTCGGACGTGCGGATGCTTCGATCACGGACCTTGCCGAGAAGTTCCACATGACGTTGACGGGCATGAAGAAGCACGTCGGCGTCCTGGAACAGGCGGGGCTCGTTACCACGGAGAAGGTCGGGCGCGTGCGCACCTGCAAGCTCGGCTTGCGCCGGCTGGAGGACGAGGCGGCATGGATCGAGAGCTATCGCCAGCTTTGGGACGCACGCTTCGACGAATTGGACAAGCTTGTCGAGGAACTGAAACGGAAGGAGAAGGACGATGGAGAGTAAGCCTACCCCCATGAAGAACCCCACGACGGTGGAACGGACGTCCGAGCGTGAGCTCGTCGTTGTCAGAACTTTCAACGGCCCGGCACATATCGTGTTTGCGGCGTGGACCAAGCCCGAGCTGTTCATGCGGTGGTGGGCGCCGAAGTCGATCGGCGTGCCCCTGCTTTCCTGCGACATGGATGTTCGCGTCGGAGGTGGCTACCGTGTTGCGTTTGGCCACGATGCCTCGAGCGCCATGGAATTCTTCGGCAAATATCTCGAAGTGATACCGAACTCGCGCCTGGTCTGGACGAATGAGGAAAGTGCTGACGCTGCCATCACCACGGTGACCTTCGAGGAGAAAAACGGCAAGACGCTGCTGGTGCTGCACGAACTCTATCCCTCGAAGGAAGCGTTCGACGCCAATTCCGGGGCGGAGGGCGGGCTGCCCGAGCAGTTCGAGCAACTGGACGAGCTTCTCGTCGAGATGGGTGCGGGTTGACGTCGCCCGCTATTGTCCGAAGCGCCCGGCAATACGAAGCGCCAGGAGGGTGGACGAGCCTGCCCGATCGGGCAGGCCCTCCTCGTCGGCATCGAGGCGCTGTTCATATCCGCGCTCGGCGCTAGTCCACCGATCTGTTGGACGCCTTCGAACGGTTGCGCTCGACCTCGGCGATATTCTCCAAAACCCACACGGTCAGCTGTGTGAGAGGTTCGGCGAGGGACCTGCCAAGGGTGGTCAGGCTATATTCCACCTGCGGAGGAATCGTTGGGTAGACCTTCCTGGAAACGAGGCCGTCATTCTCCAGGGCGCGTAGCGTCCGCGTCAGCATCTGCTGGCTGATCCCCCCGATGATCCTGCGCAGCTCGTTGAACCGCTTCGGGCCGTCGAGCAGCATCGTAATCGTCATGATCGTCCACTTGTCCCCGATGCGGCCGAGCATCTGGCTGATGGGGCGGCAATCCATGCTTGTTCCGGGTTGTTGCGGCGGGGTGGGTAAATCCATGTGACCAGGCCCTAAAATTATGCGTTCTTGTGCAGTGGCCAGTCTAACACGCATATCTAGTCACGAAAACATACTGCCATAGGAGATGTTATGACTGACCAGAAAACAATCGCAATTTTTGGCGCCGGGTCCGGGCTTGGCGCGTCCGTCGCAAGGCTTTACGGCAAGGCCGGGTTCCGGATCGCTCTCGTTGCCCGCAATACTCAGTCCCTCGATGAGAGGGTCGCCGAGCTATCGGCGCAGGGTGTGGATGCGACAGCCTTTCCCGCCGACCTTAGCGAGATCGACGCAATCCCGGCTCTGGTCCGCGAGATCGAAGAGAAGTCGGGTTCCATTCATACCGCAATTTTTGCGCCGGTCGGCAACTTCCGCATGTTGCCAGCGGTCGATCTGACAGCCGCTTTACTCAAAGAACTCGTCAACATCCTGACGCTTGCTCCGGTTGAGGTCGTTCGGGCCGTGTTGCCGGCTATGCTTGCCCGCGGCGACGGAGCGATCATCATCGCGGACGGTCTTTCGGCGGTAACGCCGATAGCGGGATTGAGCGGCCCTGGTCCTGCCTTTGCCGCCACGCGCAACTATATTCTGGGTCTTCACGAAGAGATCAGGGATCGCGGCGTATTCGCCGGAATGCTCCACATCGGGGCGATGATCGACAACTCCACGGGCCTTCGCGTGGCAGCTGCCAACGGTCTGCCCATCAACAATCCGCGTTTTGCAACGATCGATCCTGACGTCCTTGCCGAGGAAATCTGGTCGCTTGCAACCGAGCGGTCCCGTGCGGAAGAGATCCTGCCTGCCAGGCATCACCCGCATTGAGCAAGCCGCGCCGCCTGAGCCGGGCGCAAAACTGCTGCACAGTGTTCGGACCGGCTTCAAGTCTTCGTGGCGGTGACCAGGACGGGAGAGGTCCGTTCGGCCGCCGCGTCGATCATCTCGACCCGGAACCCCGCATCGTCAAACGCGGTCCTGATCTCGTCCAGCGCCGGGAAGCGGTAAACCTCCGCTGGAAAGGCGCCGACCGACTGGCTGGCTTTTGTTCGAAACAACAGGGCCAGCCGGCCTTCCGGCTTGAGGACGCGGCCAATCTCGGAAAGCGGGCGCAGGAGGGCAGGCCAGAAATAGAGGACATGGACGCACAGCACCTTGTCGAAAGAAGCGTCGGGAAATGGCAGGTCATCGGCTGAGGCCGTGACCACCTTGACCCTGCCCGACGCGATGAGCGCTGCGGCGTGGCGTGCCGCCATTTCGGTCATGACATCGGACGGATCGGCCCCGACCACCGTGCCCTTCGGCGCCAGCGCCGCGAGTTCGGTCAGGCTTCGCCCATGTCCGCAGCCGACGTCGAGCACATGGTCGCCGGGTTCCAGCGCGAGCGCATCGATTGCCCGCCGATTGTCGCCCTTTGTCTCGTGGGACATGATGAAAGCGATGAGCCTGCCAAGAGGCCCGGTCGCGTTCCGGGCCTGTTCGGCGATGAAGCGAGGCCTTCTCATGCTCGTCCCCCTGCATTCTCTCCCTTCAGCTCAGCCTATCACAGACTGCGGGAGCGCAGAACGGCCGCCGCATCGGCTATCGTCAGGTACGCCCTCGCGTCTGCGATGCCTTGCAAGGCCCGTTCAAAACACGTCCTGAGCGTCTGTCGATTTCCGGCAGATGATGCCGGGGAAACAGGAGATCGTCATGCTGTCCTCGTTCCGGCTCGGTTGGACTCGTCAGCTCGGTTGGATTCGATTGGCAAGCCGGCCGCCTTCCATTGCGGAAAGCCGTCCTCCAGCCGATGAACGCTGAAGCCTTCGCGCCGCAGCATCGCCTCGGCCTCGAAGGAGAACACACAGTATGGACCCCGGCAGTAGGCGACGATCTCCCGGTCCTTCGGCAATTCTGCCAGCCGCTCCGAAAGCTGCCCGATCGGCATGTTGCGCGCGCCGGGAACGTGGCCGAGCAAGAACTCGTCTTCCGGCCGCACGTCGAGCACGATCACGGTGCCGTCCTTGAGCTTGGAAAGGAGCTCTTCCCGTGTCACGGCGTCCAGCGTGTCGGGCGAGTGGAAGTAGTCGGAGACGATGTGCCGAATTTCGGCGTCGTTCCGCTCACCGACGATGGCTATCGCGCCAAGCAGTCCGACCACCTCGGCTTCGCCCGAGAGATTGTAGAAGACGTTCCTTTCGCGCCGCTGGGCGATGACCAGGCGGGCCTGCCGAAGAACTTTCAAGTGCCGCGAGGTGTTGGCGAAGGTCAGCTCGGTCAGAGCGGCCAACTCCTCGACGGTTCGGGTTCCCTGGGCGAGATGCTCCAGCAGTTCGATGCGGTGAGGATGGGCGAGGCCCTGGGCGATCTCGGCGAGGCGGGCGAATACCGCCCTCTTGGCACTTGACAAGTTTCGACTCCGGTTCAATCATTCGCGAAATTCATTGAATGAGAATTAACACGACAAAGGGAGCCTCGCAAGATCATGATCGTCAGGCAATTTCTCCACACCGACCCGGTCGGAATTTCGTATCTTCTCGGCTGCGGCGGACGTGCCTCCGGTGCGGTCATCGATCCCGTCGGCGACGTCGAGCCGTATATCCGGGCGGCGGAGCAGGCGGGTCTGCGCATTCTCTATGTCATCGACACCCACGTCCATGCGGACCACGTCTCGGCCGGGCGCGCGCTCGCCGAAGCCTCCGGGGCGCAATACGTGCTGTCGGAGGAGGCCAATGTCAGCGTGCCCTTCACGGCGGTGGGCGATGGCCACGAGCTGGAACTCGGCAATGTTGTCCTCAAGGTGCTGCACACGCCGGGCCATACGCCCGAGCATATCTGCCTTCTGGTCACCGACCGCACCCGGGCGCAGGAGCCATGGTTCGTCGTCACGGGCCATACGCTCATGGTGGGCGATCTCGGCCGCACCGAACTGGCGGTCAGCGCCGAGGACGGTGCGAAGGATCTCTTCCGAAGCATCGAAAAGCTGAAAGCACTCCCGGACTATCTGGCGATCATGCCCGGTGCCTATGCGGGGTCGGTATGCGGGCGGAGCCTGAGCGGCAATCCGTCTTCGACGATCGGCTTCGAAAAGCAATTCAACAAAGCCTTCAGGATCGAGACCGAGAGCGATTTCGTGGCGTTCATGACCAAGGACATTCCGCCTGCTCCACCACAGGCGGCCGAATTGCGGGCGCTCAACTCCGGCATCTCCGCTGCGGCGCTGTGACCGATGACGATCACAGCGATCCCGGAACAGTCCCCGGTCCGTCTCGGCCTGAAGGAGAACTGGCATCAGTTCTCTCTGCTGCTTCTCATCAACGCCTTCGTCGGCGGCATGGTCGGCATCGAGCGCACAGTCGTGCCGTTGATCGGCGCGAACGAGTTCCACGTGGACTCGACCGTGCTCATCACCTCCTTCATCGTCAGCTTCGGTGTGGTGAAGGCGCTCGCAAATCTCGTTTCAGGCCAATTGGCTGACACCTGGGGCCGAAAGCGGGTCCTGGTCGCGGGATGGCTGATCGGCCTTCCGGTGCCGTTCATCATCATCTTCGCTCCCAGCTGGGGATGGGTGATCGCCGCCAACGTGCTATTGGGCCTCAGCCAGGGCTTCGCCTGGTCCATGACCGTGGTCATGAAGGTGGATCTCGTGGGGCCGAAGGGGCGCGGCTTCGCTGTCGGCCTGAACGAGTTCGCGGGCTATTTCGCAGTAGGCCTCACCGCGTTCCTGACGGGCTATCTGGCAAGCCGATACGGACTCCGGCCGGTGCCGATCTATGTCGGCGTCATATACGCGGTCGCGGGCACGATCCTGTCGGTTCTCGTGGTCCGTGACACACGCCAGCATGTCCAGCTCGAGGCGAGCCGAGCGCCGAAGCCTCCATCGCCGCTTTCGTTCCGCGAGATATTCGTTCTCACGTCCTTCAAGGACCGCAACCTTATGGCTGCATCGCAGGCAGGTCTGGTCAACAACCTGAATGACGGCATGAGCTGGGGCATCTTCCCGCTCTTCTTCACGACACTCGGACTTGGGATCGAGCGGATCGGCGTCCTCAAGGCGGTCTATCCCATGGTCTGGGGCGTCGGACAGGTCGTCACCGGGCCGCTCAGCGACCGCTGGGGCCGCAAGGGACTGATCGTCGGCGGCATGTGGGTCCAAGCCGCCGGGCTTTTCATCACGGCTTTGGGCGGCCACTTCGGATGGTGGCTGGCGGGCAGCGTTCTTCTCGGTGCGGGCACCGCCATGGTCTATCCAAGCCTGATCGCCGCCGTGTCGGACGTATCGCACCCCGCGTGGCGCGCCCGATCGCTCAGCGTCTACCGGTTCTGGCGCGATCTGGGTTACGCGGTGGGAGCGCTCTCGGCCGGACTGATCGCCGATCTCTCTGGTTTCCCCGCGGCGATCATCGCCATTGGCGCACTGACCTTCCTTTCGGGAACACTCTATCTTGTGCTGGCCCGTGAAACCAAAAACAGGCCGTGATACGGCCGAGATCCGCCGGCTCTTCCGGAGGCGCATGCCGCCGCGCATTGCGGACCTGACATCCCGGTCGGTCAGCGAGCGACCTCGGGAGATATTGGCGCCGGAGGCGTAGCCGACACCCATTCGTGGGGAGCGAGACGCGGCCGCTCAGCTATTTCCTGGGCGGCTCGAACAGTTCGATGGCATTGCCGGCGGGGTCTTCCACGAGGACCTGCTTGCCGCCGATCCCGTCCACCACGTCGTTGCGAAATCTTGCACCTGATTTCCGCAGGCGTTCGACCTCGGCTTCGATGTTCTCGACCTCCAGCTGGATGCGGTTCCATCCGCCGGGCTCGGGCCGGCGTCCATCCGGCATGGGCTGGGATGCGCCGCCTGGCCCCGTCGTTGCGTTCAGCAGCAGGCGAAGATCGCCTCTGGTCAGCATGGCAAAGCTCGGAGCCGGATGCATGGTGAGCGCGAAGCCGAGCGACTGCGTATAGAATGCAATCGCTGCATCGACGTCGTCGACGATGTAACGAACACTGACGGTAGCCATATCAATTCCTCCTTCAGACAAGGTGGGGCGGTGGCAGCATCGGATATAGCGTCCCGGCCGAAACCTTGTAGCCGTCGTGAGCGATATGGGAACCGGGACCTGTGGTCGAAAGTTTGGCCTGCAATCGCCAAACGGATGGCGGTTCATCGAAACCCGAACCACAGGAGATTACCGATGGTCAGCAAAGCCGATCGTGATCCGCGCCACCATACGCAGAAAATGCAGGCGCGCCTTCAGGAGATGATGGACCATTTGCGGGAAGACATCGTGAAGGTGGACGAGCCGCAGCTGAAGGCCATGTTCGAGACCGCAGCCGAAGTGCTGGGCGGGCTGAAGAAGGCGTTTGGCGATTACGAGAAGAAAAACGAACCCGCCTGGAAATAGGGTAGACTAGCAGGTGAGTGCTTGAGCGCGCATCATGGATCTGCTGCATCCAATGCCGCGGTCGCCGTTGCTTTGAAACCAGAAAGATCAGCCCAACATTGCATCCGGCAAAACTTGAACAGAAGTTGATTTATGACAGGAAATTCATCTATTCTCCTGAATTATCGGGTTAATGTTCGTTCTTTTCAATGCTCCTCAATGCTGCTTCTTTAGCCAGAGCTTCTCAGGAAATACTCGACGCGGCATTGGAGCCGTCGCGATGGCCGTTTGTTTTGCAGAATGTTTGCGAAGCGAGCGCCGCATTCGGCGCAAATATGATGGAGCCAAGCGGCACCGAATCCGTCAGGCGCCTTCTCATGACCGACAGCTTGGCAAACAGCATGGAAGCCTATCTGAGAGAGGAGTGGCATTCCCGCGAATTCCGCATGCGGTTCATCCCGACATTGGGCAGGACCGGCGTCATCATGGACCGGGACTATGCGACCGAGGAACAGTTCAAGACTTTGGACTATTATAAGTTCCTCCGGCAGTTCAACATGGGTCATTCGGCCATCGTCACTTTCCCTGCCGGGAACAGTCCGATCTTCCTCGTCCTGCAGCGCCATCTCGACGTCGGCCCCTTCGATGAGGAGGAGCGCGTGCTGCTGCAGGACGTACGGCGGAAACTTATCAGCGCGACGATGATCATGCAGGGGCTGGCAGCGCAGAAGGTTGCCGGCATGTCGGCCGCCTTCGAGATGGCGAATGTCGGATGCATCTTTTTCGATCGGTCCGGGCGGGTGACATCTCTCAATGCCAAGGCGCAGACCTATCTCGGAAATGACCTGCAGATTTCGAACGGCCAGCTTCGGCCCTGCTTTCCCGGCGACGCCTTGCGTTTTCGCACGGAAATGAACCGTATGCTGTCCGGCCCGCAGGAGCCGTTGAACGATACCGGGACCGTCTTTCTGTCGCGTGCGGACAAATGCCCCCTGATCGTTCGCTTGCAGCGCTTGTCCGGGCATATGCTCGACGTCTTTTCCTCGGCAAGCGTCGTGGCGCTGATCGACGATCCCCATCGGCCCTATAGGCCGCCGTTGAAGGTCGTGCGCGACATGTTCGGCCTGACGGCCGTCGAGGCGGAAATCGCCCTGCGCCTCGCCGAAGGTGCGAGCCCGCGCGAAATTGGCGAGGAGCGGTCGATTTCCTACCTGACGGTGCGGACGCATATCAGGACGATTTTTCAGAAGACGGACACGAACAGGCAATCGGAACTGACGGCCCTGCTGACCAGAATGCGCTTCTAGCCAGAGCCAGCTTCCCGGAAGCGGTCTATTCGCGAGGCTTATTCTTTTCCCCGCTCGTTCAGCGCATCTATGGCAGCAAGCGTTCCTTTGCCGTAGTTACCGTCGGCGGCCCCGTCGTAGAGCCCGAGTTTGTTCAGCCGCTTTTGAAATGCCACGAGGAAAGCAGGATGCCAGTTCGACCAGTCGCTCTTGAAGTAGTCGCGTGCCGCGCTGTCGCCGCGAATGGCGATCTCTGCGAGCTGCGCTGCCAGTTCGGGATCCTGTCTGCAGCCCAGTCCGCGTGAAAACAAAATAGCAAGATTGAGGTTTGCGTAGTCGTTGCCGGCCGTTGCGGCTTTCTCGTACCAGCGTCCGGCCTCGCGATCGTCGCGGGTTACCCCGGCGCCGTTCGCGTAGGCGACACCGACATAGTTCATGCCGACGCCATCCCCTGCGTCCGCCGCCTTCCGGTACCACTTGAGGGCTTCCTTGTCGCTCTTCTTTACGCCCTTTCCATTCTGATACAGCCAACCGATATTTCTGATCGATGTCGTATTGCCCTCGTTGCCGGCCTTCCTGTACCACTCCATGGCTCCCTTGTAGTCCGGCGGATCCCTGTTCTGCCGCACCCAGCCCACCTGGTTCATCGCATAGGAGTCTTCACCTTCTTCGGCAGCCAATGAATACCATTTTTCGGCCTGGGCGAGGTCCTTGGGCACATTCGTCCCGTTAAGGTAGATGTCGCCAAGAGCCTTCATGGCGGATATATTTCCCTTCTCGGCCGCTTTCATGTTCCAGTCGATGCTTGCTGCAGGGTCTGCCTCCACGCCGTCACCGTTCTCGTGCATGATGGCAATATCGCGCATGGCCTGCGCATAGCCGTGGTCGGCGGCTTTCCGGTACCAGCTCAGAGCCTCGCCATAATCAACCACCGTTCCTCGCCCGTAATAGTATAGTTCGCCAATCCGGTATTCACCCTCGGCGCCTGCCTTGAGATACCATTTCTTCGCCTCGGCAAAGTCCCGCGCGGTGCCGGACCCTTCGGCGTAGAAATCGCCGATCGTGATGAACCTGCTCCTCGATCCGTATGACGCCGCTTTGAGATACATCTTCAAGGCCATGGCGGGGTTGTTGAGTTCCTCGTCATATCTGAAGGCGTCACCCAAAGCCTCAAGACCCGCTCCGGTATCTTTCTCCGCTGCTCGCTTGAACCAGTTGACGGCTTCCTCGGTGCCTTTGGGAACCGCAGTGCCGGCGTGATAGTAAAATCCGATAAATAACGCCGCTGTCGCATTGCCTTTTTCATAGGCCTCCCGATACAGCCGGATTGCTTCCTGATGGTTCTTTTCACCGGCGTTTATGACACCGAGAACCAGGAGTGCGTCGGTGGCGCCTTCCGCCGCTTCATCCTGAAGTTCGCGCCGCGCCTTCTCCTTGTCGGCAGCAGTGCTACCTGTGTCGCCATAGAGATATCGGGACAGCATGACCCGCGCCTGAAGGCTTCCCAACCGCTGGGCTTTTTCAAGGTATGGTCGCCCCTCATCGTACCGCCCCAGGCCTTTCAATGCCCGGCCCGTCTGGTACTGTAGACGAGCATCTTCCGGATGCAGTTGAACGGCCGCCTGGCATGCCGTGAGTGCCGCCTCGGAAATGTACTCATCAGACTCGATTCCGGCATGGTGTGGCGACTTCATCGGATCGTTCGGGTCGCCCGCCAGCCGATCGCATTCGTCTTCGGCGGTAGCGGAGATTCCGGTGTCCGCAGTCTCGTCATTCCGACCGTTCGGCCCGTTGTCAGGCTTCAAGAGAACGATGCCGGCCGGTAAGGCGTCATACTCAAGGGGCTTGGGCAGATTCATCGACGCGAGGCGTTCGCTTGCCTTGCCAAGGGACTGGCCGAGATCGGCGCCGGGCTCGGCCAGGGCCTCGATGACGGCCGTCGCATAGGGGCTCAGCCCATCGTCTCCGGCCGTCAGCGTCTTTGCCTGAGACAGGTAAAGAGCCGCGCCCGACATATCGACGGGAGCAAAATTGTCGCTGACCTGGATATTGTTCAGGCTGAGCTTCATGCCGGCCAGATAGGGATTGCTGTCTGGCATATTGATGAGCGCCAGCCGGGCTTTGGCACCGTTCAGAGCGGCGATCGCATCTTCCAGGGCGATCGCCTCGAAACGAATGCGAATGTCGCTCGACAGCTTGATATCGGCCGGCAGCAGGTAGTTGTCCTGTCCGACCGAAAGTCCGTGGCCGGAATAGTAGAGGAGTGCAATTTCCGCGCCGGCGGCACGCTCGGAAAACTTCGCCAGTTCATCGACGAAATTTGCGCGCGTGGCATCCGATATCATCGTCGTCTCGAAATCCAGTTGTTCGAGCGTGGCCGCGATCGCGTCGCTATCGGCAAGCGCCTTCGGCACGGTTGAGCCGGATTGATAGGAGGCTTCGCCGATGACGAGCGCCACGCGCTCGGCCGCCATGGCGGCGGAGGCATGGAGAATTGCGGCAATTGCCGTCACATAGGAGAGGAGCTTCATTCTGGAATTCGCCGGGAGCAGGGGGAGAAGGGTCATCTGTTATAGCTTTTCGGCAGAACACAGAGCATCCGGTTGTGCTTGATCGGTGTCATGTTGCAGACCCAGCCTTTCACGAGCCAAGGCATCCGCGGCACAGTCGCAACAGTCGTTCCGCTCTGACGAGGGCCGAGATTGATGAGGCTCCAGGAACCCTTGCCGCCTGGAAGGCAGTCGCGTTCTTGCCCGGGATTGTAGAAGCAGGCCAAAATTCCGACCGGATAGGAGCAGCGATTTGTGACCGTGACCCAGTCCCAATCGATCTTGCCGCGGTTGGCCTGAGGCCTGAACAGCTGGCAATTGCCGTCGCCATAGGGCGCGTTGTTCACCATTTCCGCGACTTCGACGGTATCGTCCTTCTTGCCGGAAATGCGCTTGCGGGTGTCGCCGGCCCAGGCAGGATCGACCTTCGCCGTATCGGCGAGGTTGCCGGTGTCCTGGCTCCTCTTCGGAAGGGTGTTCGGCGCCTTCCGCGTCTCGCGAGGGGCTCTCGGGGGTTCCACGTCTCCCCGCTCACATTTGTCGACACCTGTGGAGTTCAGCCACCCATCGGGCATCATGTTTTCAGCGACGCATCGCTCGTGCCTGGCAATATATTCATCGTAACTTTCGCCAGGCCTTTGCTGCGCGGAGCCAGGTGTCACGCTAAAAAAGCAAGTGGTTAGAACCACAATTCCGTGGAGTAGAAACCCCGCTGGAGTTGCACCCAATCGCCGAGCTATCTTTTGCACTTTTGCCCCACGCTGCCGAAGATCCGGCGCGGAAAAAATATTCGTCGCAGCTGCAAGAGTAGTTCGCAGCTTCCTTAAGTCGTTCATACTTGCCTCCAAGCAGGCAGGATCATTTTATTCAGACTGCAAACTTGGAAGTCTTTGCGCATCCCTCAAATGGAGGATGCATTTTTACGCCTATCGGCGATCTGGCGGTAATCTGTTGGCCATTGTCCCGATCCATTCAGTCAGGGATCAACCCGGTCGGTAGCGATCGAAGACCCCGCCTCAACTCTTGGGGCGGGTGTTCCCTCAGGGCGTTCTCTTAACCCCCTCTGGCCAGTCCATGCTCCACCAGCCGGTCGATGACCTCGGCATAGGCCACGCCACTCGCGGCCATGGCCTTGGAATACATGCTGATATCGGTGAAGCCCGGAATGGTGTTCACCTCGTTGACGACGAAGCGCATGTCTTCCATCAGGAAGAAATCGACGCGGGCCATGCCGTCGCAGCCGAGTGCGCGGAAGGCGCGGGCGGCCATGTCGCGGATCTTTTCCTCCACGTCGGCGGGAAGCTCGGCGGGCACTTTCAGGGCTGCGCCATTCTCGTCGAGATATTTGGCGGTGTAGCTGTAGAAGCCGTGGCTTTCGGCGGGCGCGATCTCGCCGGGGCGGGAGACGAACAGGCCGCCCTTCGTGTCTTCGAGCACGCTGCATTCGATCTCGCGCCCGGCGATGAATTCCTCGGCGATGAGCTTGCGGTCATGGCTGAAGGCTTCCGATAGGGCGGGGGCGAATTCCTGGCTGCCCGAGACTTTGCGCACGCCGACGGAGGAGCCCTGGCGGGCCGGCTTGATGAAGAGCGGCAGGCCGAGCGCGCCTTCCAGCGTTTCCAGCGCAGGCGGGCTTTCCTGATCCAGCGTCAGCGATCGGGCCACCGGCAGGCCGGCCGCTTTCAGGAGCTGCTTGGCGATATCCTTGTCGAGCGCCGTTGCCGAGCCGAGGATGCCGCAGCCGGCGAGCGGCACGCGCGCCACCTGGCAGAGGCCCTGAACGGCGCCATCCTCTCCATGCAGGCCATGCAGCACCGGGAAGACGATATCGACCCTGCCGGCTTCAGTGGCCTTACCATCCGGTGCGATCGCCAGCATTCGGCCATGGCCGCCGGGCACGAGGCAGAGCTCAGTGCCCGTTTCCGGCTTGTCGAGTTCGCCATCGGTAAAGCGGCTCTGCAGCCAGCGGCCGTCCTTGCTCACGAAGACGGGCAGGGCGTCATATCGTTCCGGATCGAGCGCGCGCATCACATTGGTGGCCGACATGATGGAAACATCGTGCTCGCTGGAACGGCCGCCGAAGAGCACGGCGATGCGCAGCCTGGTCTGGGAAGGGCTCATTGGAATTCTCCTAATTTCAGAAGCTGACCGCAATGCCTCGGTTAGCGAAGAAGCGGTCGAAAGTGGCAAGCGGCAGGGTGACATCGGCCTGGGTGGCGCGCTCATGGCCGGAAGGGTTGTGGAAGCGCACGCTGCCTTCATCGGCCGCCGTCACCAGCACAAGATGGCCGCCTTTACCTGGCGGCTCGCGCTCCGGCCAGCGGATCGAGCTGCTGACCGAGGCGATGAAGAAGCGATGGGAGGAGAGGATTTCGGCAATGCCTTCCGACGGCACCTGCGTGCGCACATCCGCCGAAAGCCCGAAGCGCTCGCGCACGAAGGTGACGAAGGGCGCATAGATCAGCCCCTTGATCGAGGCGTCGGCCTCATTGACGATATAGCCGCCATAGGTGGTGCAGGCCCTTGCGAGCGAGAGGATCGGATGCGCCTCGCCGCGGGCGGCCAGGATCATCTTCAGGCAGGCCATGCCGCAGACATTCACCGCCCAGCGCGCATATTCCTCAATCGTCTCGGCACCGGAATTCTGCCACCTGACATCGCGGTGCAGAGCGGCGGCACCTTCGGCCAGCACAGGCAGGGTCATCTCGGGCGTTTCCCACTGGCTGAAATAGGGCACGTCGAGCTTTACTGGGTTCATGTCGTCTCCATCAGACATGCGATTCTGCTTGAAAGTGGCTCAATATAAATGCAGTTTTATGCTCACATGAAGAGCCACTTTGTCCGCCGTAGATGGGCCACTTGAGTCGGCTATTGGGGAGGTTTCATGACGCCGAGAAGACGACGCGAGGGACCGTCTGCGGCTTTCCGGCCGTCGATCGATCCTGCCTCCGTCGCGCCTTTGCCGCGCCAGCTTTATCTTTCGCTGCGCAACGCCGTCGCCGAGGGGCGACTGACGGGCGGGCAGCGGCTGCCCTCGACGCGGCTTGCGGCGGCGGAATGGGCGATCTCGCGCGGCGTCATTGCGGAGGCCTATGAAATCCTGATTGCCGAAGGCTTTGCCGTGGCGCGCCATGGCTCCGGCACCTATATCGCCTCATCCATTCCCGAGGGGGCTGCCCGCATCGATCCCTCTGATGGTGCCAGCATGCAGCCGACCCGCCGTAGCGTATCGGCCGCCGCAACCGCGATCCTCACGCGCGGACCGAGCCTCGAGCCGCAGAAGACCCTGCCATTCGTCACCGGCCGCATCGCCCATGACGAACGCACGGCGCGGCTTTTGAATCGCATTGCCACAAGGCATATGAACTACGCCTTCGAAGGTTATGGCGATATCCAGGGCGAATACGCGCTGAGAGCGGCGATCAGCGCGCATCTCGCCGTCTCGCGCGGGGTGCGCTGCAGCCCGGAGCAAATCTTCATTACGGCAGGCACGCAGCAGGCGCTCGACCTTGCCTTCCGCGTGCTGATGACGCCGGGTGATACGGCCGTCGTCGAAGACCCGTGCTATCCGCCGGCGCGGCAATGCCTTGTCCTGAACGGCATCGATGTCGTCGGCCTGCCGGTCGACGCCGATGGCATCGACATCAACAGGTTGCTGGACGGCACGCTGCCGCCGCCCGCCGCCTTCTACGTTACGCCCTCTAACCAATATCCGGTCGGCTCCGTCCTCTCGCTCTCGCGCCGTCTCGAGCTTCTGTCTTACGCCGAAGAGAACGACTGCTGGATCATCGAGGACGATTACGACAGCGAATTCCGCTACCAGGGTCACCCGATCGCCTCGCTGCACGGCCTCGATAAGGCCAATCGTGTCCTCTACACCGGCACCTTCAGCAAGGCGCTGCTGCCGAGCCTGCGCATCGGCTATCTCGTGGTCCCCGCCGATCTCGTGCCCGTCTTCCGCGCCGTACGCCCCGCCGTCGACCGCTGCCCGCCGAGCTTCCAGCAACGGGTGATCGCCGATTTTCTGGAGGAGGGCTATTTTCCGGCACATTTGCGGCGACTGAGGGAACGGCTGAGGGCCTCGCGTGATATGCTGGCTGGGTTTCTGGGCGAGCGGTTGGCGGAGCATGTGGCGGTGCTGTTGCCGGATCAGGGGATCAATCTGACGGTTCGAAGCACAGGCAGTTGGGACGACGATACCGCCGTCTCCGCTGCGGCGTTGAGAAAGGGTGTCGTGGTGATGCCGCTGTCGCGGATGAATGTGGTTTCGACGGATCGCTCGCGCCTGCTGCTCGGATTTTCCGGGCTTTCGGAGGCGGAGGCGGATATGGGAACGCGGGTGCTTGCGGAGGTTTTTGAGGGTGGGAGTACGTTTTGCCGAGACCGCTAGCTGCTCCTGTGAATCGCTTGATCGCGAAGTCCACCGCGAGGGATTTTCTCATTGGCGCGCATGTCGCGGTTCAGAAATTGCCGGTCCCCGGTCGTTTGCGCTATCACCACCATGATGCGAGCAGGTTTATCACTTCACGCGCAAGCCGGCGGTGCCGCTGAGGCGTAATTGTCGCCGAAGTCTTTGGAGTGCGTGAGCGTAGTCAGCACCGGCAAAGGGAAGTTCCCTCCGCCGGATTTCTGTCGGCCGGGCACATTCCGTTCGGAAATGAACCCGCTCATTATGGCTCACCCAGCCGTTTCGCGCTTCGGGAGCACGAGGTCTGCGACCGTATAGGTGTGGAATTCGCTGCTGGAGACCGTGTTCAGCCGCTTGAATTTTTCGGCGAAAACCGGATCGGAGAAGAACTCGCCGACATTGCCGGCCTCCTGGATCGCCTCGATGTTGACGACCGTCAGGCCGTCGGTGCTCTTCGCCAGGCTGCTCCAGAGAAAACCTTCCTTCCGCTCGGCGACGTAATGCACCACGTCCTGGATGATCTCGAAGGCTTCCTCCTGCTTTCCGGGATGGGCATGGATGACGTTGACGATGAAGGTGGTGGGGGCGGGGACATCCGCAAAGGCGGCGATCGCTTTGGTGGTCATGAAGATCTCCATTTGAGGCGCACGGACGAAATGGCCGCGGCAAGGTCTGGATATCGGACGGGAAATATCGGAGAAATGGGCCGCTATTCTCAACAGATCGGACATTTTTTCCGCAATGGATAGGCTGGGGACTTCAGGCATTTTCGTTCAGGTCGCGGAGGCCGGCAGTTTCGTGGCTGCCGGGCATCGGCTTGGAATCTCCGGCTCGGCGGTCGGCAAGGCGATCGCGCGGCTGGAGGAAGAGCTCGGCGTGCGCCTGTTCAACCGCTCGACCCGCAGCATGGCGCTGACGGAGGAGGGCAGCTTCTTCCTCGAAACATGCAGGCGCATTCAGACCGAATATGAGGAGGCACGGGCGAGACTTTCGAGATCGCAGGCCGTGCCGCGGGGCCAGTTGCGCGTCAGCCTGCCGCTCGCCGGCATGCTTCTCATGCCGACCATCTCGTCCTTCATGGCCGCCTATCCGGAGATCAATCTCGATCTCGATTTCACCGACCGTCTCGTCGATGTCATCGAGGAGGGGTTCGATGCGGTCATCCGCACGGGAGAGGTCAGGGATACGCGGCTGATGAGCCGGAAGCTCGGCACATTCCGGCACGTGATCGTGGCCTCGCCCGAATACCTCGCGACATCAGGCCATCCTGATGTGCCCGAAGACCTCCTCGAGCACCGGTGCCTACACCACCGCTTCGCCAATTCCGGCAGGCTGGAGCCCTGGCCGCTCACGCGTGACGGCGTTGCACTCAAGCTCGATCTGCCGGTGACCACGGTGGCGAGCACGCTGGAGCCGCTGATCTACCTTGCCGAACGCTCATTCGGCATCACATGCCTGCCGCCCTTCGCCGTGGCGTCGGAGATAGCCGAAGGCAGGCTCGTCCGGCTGCTGGACAATCATCTTGACGATACGGGGACCTTCAGAGTCCTCTGGCCGACCAGTCGCTATCTGTCACCCAAGGTGCGGGCCTTCGTCGACTATATGGCCGCCAATCTGTTCCGTGCATGAGGTGTTCATGGGCGCGTTGATTTGTTCCGAAGGCTGCTATGCAGCTCTTGCAAGGAGCAGGTGCCGCCGAACCTCAGGACTGTCTGCCCATGCTCTGTGACGCGCGACGGCTATATATGGATTGCGTATGCCAGATGGCCGCTCCAACCCAAAAGATCGAGAACAATGCCAATGGCAGCAATGACCGAAGAGACAACCAGGCCTCCGTGTCCAGGAGCGATGCGCTCGCGCCGATGATTATCACGCTGATGAATGCGCACAGGGATAATCCGAGGTAGGTCTGTCGCCATTGCGATGATGACAGCAATGATCGGCGCTCGAATAAGGGGTTTCGAACGAGACTGTATTGCGCAGCCAAGGCTGCAAATATGATGGCAGCCGGCAGGAGCGATAGCGACAGCCGAAACTTGACGGAAAACTCAGTCTGTACAAACAGGGAATAAGCCGATGCGTATATTCCGTAGGTGATGACGGCATTCAGCGCTAAGACAACGATAGAGCGCCAGAAGATGCTCCAGAAAACGCGAACAAAAATGATCGGCATTCTTTCATTCCTTTTGTCGTAAATTCCTGGCTGAAACGGGACCTGTTTTCCTGACTCTGCAATTTCGCAGAATAGGGAACTTGGCGGTGACCGCAATGACGCTTCCGTCACTCGACTGCCGCAGAAGACGGCTTTTGCTTGCCGTGCAGGAAGAGCGCATTTACTTTCCCTCGGGCAGACGAAGGAGCCCACAATGACCCGAGGCAGGCCGAGCATAGAGGCCGAGCAATATGCCGTACCCGGCAAGCCGGGAGCGGACGGCAAGCTGGAACTCCATTCCTTTCGTTACGAGGTCTTCGATCTGCCCGCGCTGGTAGGGCACACCGAACAATGTCACGATGCGGGAGAAATCATGACGGTTGCCGCCAGCACTGCAGGCACGACGTTTCAGAGGTTTGCGGAGAACCGCATAACAGGCGACGCCGCAACGCAGGAAGAGCTCGACGCCTTGAACGCCGAAATGGCAAAAATGGCGGATCGTCTGGCAGATGCTCTTGTCGCCCTGACCGATGCCTCCTGGTGGCTGAAGAACGAGAGCCGGTTCACGCCTGATGATGCTTACGACCTCATCGTTCGGGGCGGGGAAGCGCTGCAAAGCAAGTCGTAGTCGGCAGGTGCTGAATAGCGACTGAAGGTAGCCGCCTGACGAGCCGAACTTGAAACCGAATGCAAAAAGTAATACCTGATTGTGGAGCGGTATTACAGGATTGCGATCATGGCCACGACGGTGACGGCAAAAGGGCAGGTGACGATCCCGAAAGCGGTTCGCGAGTTGCTGGGGATCACGCCTGGAAGCAAGGTCGACTTTCATCGGGCTGCAGATGGCAGCGTGGTGCTGACGCGCGCTGACAGGAAAAAGCCGGCCAGCCGCTTCGAGCAGCTTCGCGGACATGCCGGAACGGGCCTAGACACGGATGCGATCATGGCGCTCACCCGCGGTGAGACGTGACGCTTGTCGATACCAATGTCCTGCTCGACCTCGTAACGAACGACCCGGTCTGGGCCGACTGGTCGATAGAGCAGCTCGAAGCAGCCAGTCTCGCAGGTCCATTGTTCATCAATGATATCATCTATGCCGAACTTGCCGTCCGCTACGAACGCATCGAGGATCTTGATGCGTTTATCGATGAAGCGCAGCTGATCCTGGCTCCTTTCCCTAGCGCTGCGCTGTTTCTGGCAGGGAAAGCATTCACACAGTATCGCCGCGCCGGCGGGTCCCGCACCGGTGTCCTGCCGGATTTTCTCATCGGTGCGCACGCTGCGGTTCAGAAGCTGCCGGTGCTGACGCGCGATGTTGGCCGGTATCGCTTCTATTTCCCGACCATCGAGTTGATATCACCGGCGGGATGACTGGAGGACGGGACCGGGAGGCGGGACCTTAGGGCAGGTCAGATCCATGATACCGCGCCTTGACGAACGCCCTGGATTTGAGGTACGTACATCACAGAGGGCGTGACCGGCCGAAGGGGCTGCGGGAGGAAAATGGAATGACGGAGTTCGGTGTCGATCCAAAATTTATCGTGAGGGATGAACAGGCTCTTCGAGCGCTGTTTCAGCCAACGCATACCCTGGCAGCCCAGAAATGCATGGGCGCACTCGACAGGCACGCTCAGGAATTCATCAGGCGATCGCCGTTCCTGTGTATCGGCACCCAGAACCAGGATGGCAAAGCCGATGTCAGCCCTCGCGGCGACCCAGTCGGCTTCGTGAAAATCCTCGATCCGCAGACGCTGGCGATCCCGGACCGCCCGGGCAACAATCGGCTGGATACGCTGGCCAATATTCTCAGCAATCCGAGCGTTGGGCTGCTCTTCATCATTCTGGGATTTGACGACACGCTTCGCGTGAACGGCGAGGCCAGGCTCGTAACCGATCCTGAGATCCTCAACGACATGGGGGTCGGCGAACGTGTGCCGAAGCTTGCGATACTGGTCAAGGTGGGCGAAGTCTTCCTGCATTGCGCCAAGGCGTTCAGGCGCTCGCATCTGTGGGACCCGGAGCACTTTCAGGATCGCAGCGAGATGCCCTCGCTTTCAAAGATCATCCTGGATCAGACGACCGGCGCTCCCGCCGATGACGGCGAAATGCGCAAGATCGATGACGCGCTCGAGGACGATTACAGGAAGTCGCTCTATTGAACGACAGGGCCTTCCGTTGGAGCGCGCCTAAAGCGAATTCCTGATCTCCTCATCTGCCAGGCACGGCTGCGTCAGCGATGAGCTGTTGCGAGCTTCGCGGCCAGCCCGACGAAGACGAGGCCGGCAACGCGATTGAGGATGACCTGGCTTCTGTCGGAGCGCTTCAGCCAGGCGCTGATCGACCCTGCGAGCAGGGAGATGACGGCGAAAGAGGTGAAGGCGCAGAGGATGAAGATGCCGCCAAGCTGGAGCATCTGGAAAACGATGCTGCCGTTGGCGGTGGAGGTAAACTGGGGCAGGAATGCAAGGAAGAAAATCGCGACTTTCGGGTTCGTGACATTCATGACGACGCCGCGCGCCATCATTTGCCACATCGGCTTCACTTTCGCGGTTCCGGCCTCAAGTTCGTCCGGCACTGCCCGGAAGGCCTTGTAGGCGAGGTAGACCAGATAGCCGGCACCGATGAACTTCAAAGCGTCGAAGGCAAATTGCGAGGTCTGGAAAATTGCCGCGACACCGAGCGACACGGCGACCGTATGAAAGATGAGGCCGACGCACAGGCCCGCCGTCACCGACAGCCCGACGCCCCGGCCGTAGATTGCCGATTGCATCAGCACGAACAGATTATCGGGACCCGGTACCCAGCACAGAATAGTTGCTGCGGCGGCAAACGTGATGACGGTCTCAAGCGAAAGCAATGTCGGGAACTCCTTCGGCTGATGCCCAATAGCACGCGGGACCTGGCGAAGCCATCGCAGCGCTGTGGACACAGTGTTACCTGAAACAGGTCCGTGCCGGTGACGGCTATCCGGCTGGCCTCGACAGGGCCTGTCGTTCCGGCGAAACGGCTCAGACGGCCCGGACACGACTACAGGAAGTCGCTCTATTGACGGCCAAGCCCTAGGCCCCGGCAAATTTATGATAGACCTCGTCGATTCCGGCGTCGTAGGATCGACAGACGCTGGTAAACACGGAATAGGCCCCTATGCCCATCTATCATGCGAAATGCACCTGCGGCGCTCTTTCCCTGGAGGTCGATGGCGATCCTGTGCACAACCACGTATGCACCTGCACGCGCTGTCAGCGTGCATCCGGCAGCGCACTTGCGCATAATGTGTGGTTCCCAGAGGAAAATGTCCGGATCATCTCCGGAGAATACTCGGTCTGGTTTCCGCAAGGCGAAACCAGACCTGAGGTGATGAAGGCTTTTTGCTCGATCTGTGGTGGGGGCGGATTTTCGAAATCCGGAACATATTTTCCCGGCACTGTCGTCATTGCGGGTGGCACATTCGCCGATCCGTCCTTTCCTGCGCCGGATCATGTTCATTGGTGGGATAATCGCCCGCATTGGATCGACCTGGCCGAACCGATCGAGCGTCATGTCGGAAAATGAGCTCCCCTGGTATCGTCCACGTCGCGATCTTGGTGGCGCTCCGAGTTTCGGCGTCAGATACAAGCGGCAAGAGGCTGCACGGGTAGTATCGGCTGAACCGCGGCTGAGACCTGGCCAAGTTTGTTGGAATTTGAATGTTGGACGGACGCGCGATCCTGGTCGCACCTGACCTTGAGAAGCTCTCGGGATATGAAGCGGCGCTGGCGAAGGGCTGGTCGCCCGACCCGCGGCGCATCGGAGATACCGGCTTCATCGAAGCCGAACTTAAGGACCTTCGCAATGATCCCTCGAGATATTTCGACAAGCCGATGGGGCGGCATGTTTCGGCCGAACGACAGCTAGCCCGTAATCCTGCGGAGGCGCGAAAGCCGGAATGAAGCTTAACCAAGCTTCACACGGAAATGCACAGCAACGCGGTCGGCGGCGTCGCGTACCGCGTCGTCCTGATCATAGAAGTCGAAGTGAGCACCTTCGGCCCACTGCAGCTCCTTGGGTCCAGCCAGCAGCCCGTACACCTTACGGGCCTGGTCCGGGAAAGCCGAACCATCGGAGTGGATCAGGAGCGTCGGCGCGGTGACCTGCTGAGCCCGAGATACAGGATCGAAATCGATCCATGGTTCCCAAGCCATGACAGCGAACTCGTTACGCCAGGATGGAACGCCGCCACCACGCGTCTGATCCAGGTAATATTGGCTCGGGCTGACGCTCGCCGCCGTCTGATCGGTATTGTGGTAGGCCAGGATAGTCTTGATCTCACCGGTCTCGTCGTAAATCTGTCGTGCGAGACGGCCGTCGGCCCTCAGGCGTTCGACGACCTCCGGTCCCTTCTTGATTACCGTTACCAGGTCTGGCTCGGAGAAGAAGCCCGCCACAGTCGCTACAGCACCGACGTTGGCGTCCTCGGCTGCCGTGTAGAGGACGGTCCCAGCAGAGGTGCAAATCCCAAGGAGCCCTGTTCCGGACACATCCGAGCGGCCTGCCAGAAAACGCAGCGCCGCTGACAAGTCTTCGGCCTTGGAGGCGGGGTCCTCGTATTGCCGCCTGGCGCCGCCGCTCTGTCCGTAGTTCCGATAGTCGACGGCCATTGCCATCACACCACGACGCGCCAACTCACCCGCGTAGATACCGCCCATCTGCTCTTTGACGGAGGTAAATGAACCACCCACGGCCACAGCCGGATACCGTTTGGCAGGATCGTGGCCTTCAGGCAGGTAGAGATGGGCCACCACATAGCTGTCGCCGCTGGGAAAGCTGACGGTCAATGGTGTAATTTTTGCGCGACGCGCACTCAGGGTCTGAGACATGCCAACTCCAGTACGGGAGAACAGGGTCGCCGCTCCAACCGACAGGCCGAATGCGCGGCGGGTGATAGATGAAGCGGCCATCCATGTCTCCTATTAATGATGAGGAAAGATGCGCTCCAATGTCTTGTTTGATAATATGCCGATTTCTTGAGTATCTTATAAGGCAGATTTGATAATGCGTGCAGACTTGCTTGAGGGCATCTTGGCGTTCACGAGAGTCGCGGAGAAGCGGAGCTTCACGGCGGCGGCGCTGGAACTGGGCGTCACGCCGGCGGCTATCAGCTGGACCATAAAGCAGCTGGAGGGGCGTGTCGGCGCACCCCTTCTGACCCGTACCACACGTTCGGTAGGCCTGACTGAGGCAGGGGCGCTGCTCTTGAAACATGCTCAAGCAGGTGTCGCTGAGATCGCTGCTGGTTGCGACGCAGCGCAAGCTCTGGGTACTCGACCCGCAGGGCTGCTGCGCCTGAATCTCCCGACGGTGGCCCAACCGGTTCTGGAACCGGTATTACCCGGCTTCGCCGCCGCCTATCCGGATATTGAACTGGAGCTGACCATAGATGACCGCTTCGTCGACATCGTGGCTGAAGGTTATGATGCGGGCATCCGCATAGGTGAGACCATAGCGCAGGACATGGTAGCCGTACGCCTGACCCGGCCCTCGGCGATGACCGTGGTCGGCTCACCCGCCTACTTTACAAAGCGCGGGAAGCCCCAACGCCCCGAGCAACTGGCGGAGCACGCTTGCATAAATTTCCGGCTGGCCAGCGGCGGGATTTACCGATGGGCATTTGAGGAACAGCTCGGCGCTGCCGGCAACGTGCGGGAGTTCGAGATCGCCGTAAAGGGGCCGTTGATCGTCAACGGGTCAGGACCAAGCCTGTCTGCCGCCGTTTCAGGTGTCGGTCTGGCCTATAACACAGTCGATAATGTCGAGCCGCTTGTAAAGCAGGGATTGCTGGAGCACTGCTTGGGAGACTTCATGCCGATGATGCCGGGTTTCTTCATCTACTTCCCTAGTCAGGCGCGAACGCTACCGAAGCTTAGAGCATTCCTGGATTTCTGCGCCAGATGGAAAAGCTTGGCTTAGCCAGAGCGCGTCGGCCGTAGCCCTATGCTGTCATCGCCCGTATACTCTGCGCATATTCACTGATCTCGGCCCGGTTCCTGAGGATCGCTTTCGAACCGGCATAGGCTTCAAACAGCTTCGCATGTCCGGCGTAACAGGTCGAAGAGTTCTCCCGCCGGCGATAATCTCTCACCCATTCGATCAGCTCCAGAAGACCTGCCTCACTGCCACCGCCTTGAATGCCCCTGGCCCTCACATTGGCAATGCACTCTTCCTCCGGAAGATCGATCCAGATCAGGGCCGTCACCCGACCCAGGACCGCGCTCGCCAGCCAGCCATACACCCCTTCCATCAACCAGGTCTCGGCTCTTCCGGCTTCGACAACTTCGTCGAATACAAGCTTATTGTCTCTCGCGATGCCGTAGTGGCCGGGAAGCCAGCGCAGATCATCGAGATGAATGACAGAGCGCCCGATGATCGCCCCTATCTCACGTGCAAGCCGGGTCTTGCCTGTCCCGCCATTTCCGAAGATCAGTATCCGCTGAAGGTGTTCGGGTTGCGTAGGGCGCAATGTCTTTTCCTTTGCTGGGTGTCATGATCAGCCAAACCGCGGCCGCGATCCTGCGGGAACAGCATTCACGCATACCGTGCCGGCGAGTCACGTACCAGCGTCGTCGATTGCATCAACACGAACAGATTAGCCGGTGGCGACTTCAATCGACGTCCCGCAGCGGAACCAGCGACAGCAGTGCGAGAGCCGAGATCACGGCGCCGGTGAACGCAAGCGGCCAGAGGCCGACGGAGATGTATGGGGCGACGGCGGTCGTTCCCAGTGCCGCTATGCCGAGGATAGCGGCGATGACGATCGCGGCTGCGCGCGAATGATCGCCGCGGGCAGCCGATATTGCCCGATGGAAGCCGATCGGCGCGCGGATGCCGAAGCCGAGGTTCAAAACCGCCCATAGCGGGACGAGGACGTAAAGGCTGCCCGAGCCCGTGAGCGCATAGGCGAAGATCGCCAGAAAGGCGCAGGGCATGATCGCCGTGCCTGTGCGGATTATCTTGAGCGTGCCGAATTTCGCGGCTAGCCACGCGGAAGAATTCGCGGCCAGGATGAACATGGCGATGCCGCAGACCTGCAGGATGACGAAATCCTCGATCCCTCTGTCGAGCGGGCCGGTGAGCACGGCCGGCAGGCCGAAGACGAAGACGAGGAGTGCGCCGAGCGACAGGGCCTGGCTCAGCGCGTAGAAGAGGAATTCGAAATTCTTCAGAATGAAGAGATAGCTGTGATGATCTTCCATCTGCTGGGGCCGCGGGAAAGCGGCACGCTGCCAGGAGACGGCCGCTGCTATCAGCGCCGCCGACGCTGCCAGCAGCACGAAGGAAATCTCCCAGCCTCCAAATTCCAGCAGCCAGGCTCCCGCAATCGGGGCGAGCGCCGGCGCCAGGGACTCGACGGAGCCGAGCCGCCCCATGGCGGCGGCCGCCTTGTCATGCGGATAGAGGCCGTGGATGAAGCCGGGCGCGAAGACGGCAGGGCCCGAGCCGAAGGCGCCCTGAGCAAAGCGCAAGGCAATCAGCCATTCGATCGAAGGAGCTTCCGCTGATGCAAGCGACGCAAGCCCGAACAGGGCAAGCGACCAGATCAGCAGCTTGCGCGGATCGAACCGCGCGCCGAGTTCGCCGAACGTCAAAAGCCCGACCAGCGTGCCGAACGCGTAAGCCGCCAGTACGAGCTGGGCGACCTCGATGCTGCCTCCAAGCTGCCCCGGCAGGCTCGGGACGGCCGGAAGCACCAGATCGGTCCCGGCAATGCCCAGAACGGTTCCGCTGGCGATCAGGATGAACAAGGCTGAGGTTTTCCGGCGTGTCGTCATCGGCTCCTTGGTAGCAGAGCCGGATCTTGCGACCAATCGTGTCCTGTTGATTTCTGATATTCAAATGTTTGATCTTTTTGAGGTGTTTTATCAGCGACGTTGGCAAATCTGTCATATACGCTGGCTAGAAGCTGCTGATGGCGCGCACCTTGTCGGGTGACTCGACTGCCGCGCCTCTTCTTTTTCCTGGAACGAGACCCATGCAGAACAATCCGGCAGTGATCATCGAGGGCACAACCGTTGTATTCGGCGACCGTCTGGAGCGGGCCTCCGTGCGTATCGAAGACGGCCGGATCACCGGTATCGACGGCGCGCGAGACGGAGCCGACGTTGTCAATGGACGCGGCCATCTGCTCGGACCGGCTTTCGTGGACATTCACGGCGATGCCTTCGAGCGGCAGGTCATGCCGCGGCCGGGCACCATGCTGCCCGTCGCGGCCGCGCTGCTCGAAACCGACCGCCAGCTTGCCGCCAACGGCATCGCGACCGCCTATCATGCGCTGACGCTCAGCTGGGAGCCCGGGCTGCGCTCGGTCGAAACCGGTTATGCCATCGTGCGTGCGCTCGACACGCTCACGCCGCGGCTGACGGTGGACAATCGCGTGCAACTGCGCTGGGAGACCTTCTGCTTCGAGGCTGTTGACCTCATCCGCGAGGCGCTTGCCGGTCCGCGCCTGCCGTCGATCGCCTTCAACGACCATACGTCGATGGTGATGCTGCATCCGTCGATCCCGCTGCAGGAACGGCCGTTCGACCTCGATCCGGCTTTCCCGATCGTGGATCCCGAAACGCCCAGCTTCACCGAGAAGATGGCCGAACGCGCCAAGCGGGCAAAGATTCCTGTCGCCGACATGGTGGCGCTCGTGCGCAGCATGTGGGAACGCCGTCCGCAGGTGCCCGATGCGATCGAGGAAGTGGCAGCCCTCGGAAAGGCAGCCGGTGCACCGATGCTGTCGCATGACGACAGCCAGATCGAAACGCGCGATTTCTTCCGCCAGCGCGGAGCCAGGATCTGCGAATTCCCGATGAACCGGCGGGTGGCGCGGGCGGCCCGCGATGCCGGCGACTTCATCGTCTTCGGCGCACCGAATGCGACGCGCGGCGGCAGCCATCTGGCCTCGATCGGCGCGGCAGACATGATCCGCGAGGGGCTCTGCGACATTCTCGCTTCGGACTATTACTATCCGGCGATGCTGCTCGGCCTTGCAAGGCTCAAGGCCGATGGCGTGGCGCCGCTGCATGCGCTCTGGCCGCTCGTGTCAGGCAATCCGGCGCAAGCTTCCGGCCTTGCCGATCGCGGCATCATCGAAATCGGCAAGCGGGCGGATCTCGTGCTGGTCGACTGGCCTGAAGGTGGAACACCCGCCGTTCGCCGCACCTGGGTCGGCGGCCGGGAAGCCTATCGCGCAGCGCCCGCCGGCGAGCTGGTAATGGCCTGATAGCAGCGACACCTCGCTGAAAGCTTTGCAATCCATTCCTGCGCGCTAGAGCAATTCCAGCAAAACTGTGCAGCGGTTTTGCGTCCGGATTGCGTGAAAAGAAAGAGATCGAGCATTTTCGTGATTCGAAGAAAAGCGGAAATGCTCTAGATCGCAGATATGGAAACGCTTTATGCACTGCTCATCATTGCCGCGGCTGTTGCCATCATCTATCTGGCCGGCAAATGGAACACGTCCGACGCCGACCACTATATGGGCTTCGGCAATCTGCGCTCTCCCGGCAAGGCGAAAACGTCTGATGACGGCAAGGATGCGCAGAAGGAATGAGGCCGCAGGAGGCGATGCGCCAGAGACAGGGTCGTTGGGTGAGATCAGCGGCGCTCGTAAGTGACGCGCCATCCTTCGGCCGGGTCGGCCGGCAAGATCACGAGTTGATTGGAACTCACTTCGAACTTCCGAACCAAACGCTTGCCGATGAGATCGCGGGCGAGAGATGATTCTACGGTGATCGCGAATGTCTTTTGCGCGTCGTCGACTTCCACCGGACCGTAGTAGGCCTCGTAACCGTTCACGGTATAGGTCGTCGGCGCGGCGTTGACGTTCGCATCCATCGCCTGGACGGAAAGCGTTCCGCCTTCCGAGAAAATGACCTGGCCCGAATATGGTACTTCGGCCACCTTGCCGTTAGCGTCCGTGAACTGGAGCGAGGTCATGCGCCAGGAGCCAACGATCGAGGCTTCGTCTGCAAATGCCGGAGCAGCGAATGCCATCGCCAGTGCCAGCATAACTAATTTGATTAGGCTCTTCATCTATCGTTCCTTCTTTGGTGACAACCCGCTCTCCCAACGATGCTCGGTCGTCGGCAGGGCGAGGGTGAAAACGGCGGTTTTAAGGGGATTGGAAAGACAGCGCGTCCGAATCAAACGGGCTGCGCCGTGGGCCGGAAAAGTATCTCGTTCACGTCCACGTCTTCCGGCTGGCTCATCGCGAAGGCAACCATGCGCGCGAACGTATTCGCTTCGACCGCAATCTTAGCGACGAAGTCTTTTGTGTCGTCTTGGACATCCTTCTCGCTGATGTGCTCTAGCAATTCCGTCGCGACGGCTCCCGGCGAGATAACGGTGGTGCGAATGTTGTAGGGCTTGACTTCCTTTCGCAGCCCCTCGGACAGCGCCCGGACCGCGAACTTCGTGGCGCAGTAGACCGTCGCGCCTGGATCGACGACATGACCGTAGACGGATGAGACGTTAATGATTTGGCCTGACTTCCGCTCCTTCATGTGCGGCAGCGCTGCGGCGATACCATAGAGCACGCCTTTGAAGTTTACATCGATCATCCGATCCCACTCGTCGACCTTGAGGCGTTCCAAGGGTGCGAGCGGCATCAAGCCGGCATTGTTCAGAATCACATCCAAGCGGCCGAATTCTCTGACGGCAGTGTCAACTAGGTTCTGGACCTGCGTCTTGTCGGTCACGTCCGTCTCGACAGCGACTGCCCTGCAACCTTTCGATGTTAATTCCGTGGCCAGGGCGTCAATGCGCTCGCGCCGCCTGGCACCAAGCACGACTATGGCACCTCTCTCGGCGAGATGTCGCGCCGCTGCTTCCCCAAGGCCGCTGCTTGCGCCCGTGATAACGACAACTTTGTTTTCGATGCCTTGAGACATGATATTCTCCTTGGTTTGAGTGGATTGTCAGGTTCGGCGGCTGGCGACCGCGCCAAGCGCGGCGGAGCAAGAGAGAAGGATGGCGGCCAGAAGAAACGCGCTCCACCATCCCGCGGCGTCGAATAGAATGCCCCCCGCGAAAGCGCCGCCCGCGATGCTGAGCTGGATGAGTGCCACCTGGAGGCCACCCGCCGCTTCGAGTTCGTGCGGCACCAGCTTCGCCATCCAGGTATTCCATGCGACGGGAACCGGCGTCGAGAAGAAGCCCCACAGCACGAGCAGGAGAGCGGTAGCCCAGGGAGACGCTCCAAGGACTACGAGAAGCAGGGCGATCAGCGCGACCACCGCAGGCATCCCGATGAGCGCTGCGGCGAGGTGCCGCCGCAGCACGAAGCCAATTAAAGACGTTCCGGCAAGGCCGCCCAAGCCAACACCGAGGAGCATCAGAGACAGCGAGTTCAAGCCGACTCCGGTCACGACTTCGAGAAACGGACGCAGATAGATGGAGAGCGCGTTCATTCCCATGAAAACGAGGCAGGTCGCGGCCATTCCGACGAGGAAAGTCCGATTTCGGAGCAGTCCGAACATCTTACGAGCCGACACCGTTTCGGCGGCGGGCAGCCCTGGGAGGACGACCGTCTGCCAAACAAGCGCCGCAAGGCCGACGGGAACCGTGACGAGAAATGCGCCACGCCATCCGATCATACCGCCCAGGAAGCTTCCAATGGGAGGTGCGATCACGATTGCGAAAGCCGTGCCTCCTTGAAGGAGGGCGATTGCCTTGGGCAATTCGGAGGGGGAAGCCAAGCGCGCCAGGATTGCGGTTGACAGTGACCAGAAGCCCCCGATCGCGACACCGACCAGCGCACGACCGATCAGGAAAATCACAAGGTTCGGCGCGAACGCCACGATCAAGCTGGAGGCGGTCAGTACAGCAGTATAGATCAGCACCACCAACTTGCGGTCGCTCCTTGCCAGCAAACCGTTGCCGAAAAGGCTGGTCACAACCGCGAAGAAGCCCGAAACCGTGATCGCCAATCCAGCCTGGCCTTCCGTGATGCCAAGGTCTTGGGCGATTGGCGTCAAGAGACTGACGGGAAGGAACTCCAGTCCGACGAGCAGGAACGTGAGCAGGGAGAGGCAGAGCACCTGCGGCCACGGCGTTGTCGTATTGTCAACGGGAACATCACTCAAGGCATCGACCGTCATTTCGTTTCTCCTGTCTCGTGACCACCAAATAGGTCCTTTGGTTTCGAAGGACTAGGAGCTACAATCCGCATGTCGATGTGAAGGAGATTCAACAATGAAACGCGACGAGTTCACCGAAATGAGGGCGTTTCTGGAAGTCGCTCGCGAACGCAGCTTCACCAAAGCCGCAGGAAAGCTCGGCGTCACTCGATCGGCGCTGAGCCACACGGTCAGCGCGCTTGAGACGCGGCTCGGCATACGTCTCCTTTCTCGCACGACCCGAGATGTCGCCCCGACAGTAGCGGGAGAACGCCTCATGCAAAGCATCCAGCCGCATTTCGATGGCATTGTGGCTGGAGTCGATGCCATTAACGCCTTGCGAGACAAACCCTCTGGTCAGGTCCGGGTGGTTTGTCCGGATGACGCTGTTGATCTGGTGTTCCGCCGAAGACTTCCGGAATTTCTCCGAAAGTTCCCAGAAATCGGGGTGGAGATTATAGTCGACAATGGATTCACCAATATCGTCGATAAGCAGTTCGATGCCGGGGTGCGGCTTGGCGAGGCCGTCGCCCGCGACATGGTCGCGGTGCGCGTTGGGCCCGATGTGTCCTATTCCGTCGTGGCGTCGCCCGTATACCTAGAGCGGAACGCGCCGCCACTGATCCCACAGGACCTGACGAACCATAACTGCATCAATCTTCGGCTTCCGACATCCGGAAGCCTTTATGCGTGGGAGTTCGAGCGTGACGACCGAGAGTTCAGCGTGCGAGTTGAGGGCCAGCTTGTTGTGAGTAATATCGGGCCTGCAATCGACGCGGCACTAGACGGGATTGGACTGGCCTACGTCCCGACGGACATTGTCCAACCACTTGTCGAGGTCGGTAGGCTCAAACGCCTGCTTCTCGACTGGTGCCCGTTGTTTCAGGGATATCATCTGTATTATCCCAGCCGCCGAAACTCCTCGCTGGCGTTCTCGGCATTCGTCGACGCATTCCGGTATAAGGGACAATAGTCTTGCGGCCGAAATGTCTCCTATTGGCGCATTCTTGCGATCAGTGGTCGGTAACGGCATCGATCGCCCTGTGAAGCAGCGTTTCGATCGTCTCCTGAAGGGCGCGGCGGTTCCGATATCTTGCGGTGGTCCTTCAAGGCGAGGACAGTTTCAGGCAGACGCTCAGTTCCTTTACATAATCCGGGTCTCGTCGAGGAAGATTCAAACCACACGCAGGGCGTGTCGCACTTCGTGCAGGAGCGTGCTGTAATGCTCATAGTAGCTTCGTGGCGTTCCAATGCCGAATAGGACACGGGCAGTCTGGGTATTGGTGAATGAATTGCTTGCTGTCGTTGCTTCGAATTCAGTAAGGCTGCCCGCCAGTTTTTGAATGTCGATCGGATAGCCGATATATTCTTTTCCGACCCAGTCCTTCACGTTGTCGAAGAGCGATTGCGCAATTGCCTGATCGGCGGGACTGATTGGATCGCTGGGCTTATAGCCGCCCAGATATTTCACTTTTTCATTGAAGATCTGCGACCACTTGTTCGCGGCCGGGCCATTTGCGGTGCCTTGAATCCTGTCGAGTTCCCGCGCAATCGTCTGGCGAAAAATACCGAACTGGCTCTGCTGATCGATCCAGGCGACGATCTGCTGCCTCTGCTCAGGTGTCACGACTGTGTTGTCGGGGAAAACCTTATTCACAGCCTCTCGTGCGAGCAGACGATATCGGTTGATCATATTGATCCGGTAGTCTTCAAGTCTGGACTTGAGATCGTCCATCGACGAGCTGGCGTCATTATTGAGGCGCTGATCAGCCGTAAACGCCTCCCAGATGTCGGCGCGCTCCTGGGCCGGGTATATCGTGCACTTTCCGCTTGCGCCGGGATCGGCCCGCGTGCGCTCCAGCCACCAGCCCTTCATCTGGATCATGCGCTGAGACGCGAAGCTTGAATTGGGATCTCCTATCTTATCCGCGATTTCATCCGGGTTTGTGTAGAACTTGTATTCGACTGCGCCGCGTAACGTACCGCGATCCAGCCCCCGCATCGGAATGTTGCTCAGATAGTAAGCATTGGCCTCGGTGAGGACTTCGTCGTCATCGTGAAAGAGATCAGGGCGTTTGTGGTCGGCATATCCTTCCAGGAGATCGTAATCCTCCCAGATCCTCTGATAGACGCGTTCCATGTCGAAACCGCCAAAACTGTCTCCGACCGAACCCTTGGCGCGTGAACGCAATTTGAACAGCACTTCCTGGATGAGCCGTCGTTCCGGATCCGAGATTTTTGTCTTATCAAGCGCACGGAATTCGAGCACGACAGATTGGGCATAGGCCATCATATCCCGGTAGCTTTGGGCATCCGGCAAGCGAATGGAATCGAACTTCGAAATACCGTCCCAGTCACGGTCGGGAAGACCGTCGTTGTAGTGGTTCGTGGCCCTGTAGGATGCCATCGCACTCAGATAAGTGCGTACAAGCGGCTTCCTTAATGCGGGGTCGAGATCAGCCAGGCTGAATGTCGAGCTGACGACTTTGCTGTAGGATCGCTTGAAATAATCGTCCATGGCCGCAGACATCTGAGGCGTGGGGCAGTTGAGAAGAATGTTCTCCTTGGCCGCAAGCGCCTTGCCATCCCACGAGGCGCGAAATGCTGCAAGCCGCTTGTCCGCCAGCACCTGCAGTTTCGATTTCACCTGATCCGGAAGGCTGCTCCACGTGGCATCTGGAGGAATGGTGCCAAGAACGGCTGCGACGCCCGAACGGGCGGCGTCCGCAGGCGGCAAGAAACCGGAAGGACATTCGCCGGCAGCGAACGTGGAAACAGGAAACAGGCTTATTCCAAGGATGAAGAACGTCGCGAAACCTGCATCACGGCGCGCCATAATGATTTTCCCTCAAGTAAAAGAAGTCGATTATCTACACTTCTTGAGGATGCATAAATTAAAGATACACGCAAGAAAGAAGTGTGATTCTTCTCGAGCCTAGGTTCATTTGCCTTTTATCTTTGTTCTGGGAACGTCGTCACTCTCGAGTTGCTTGCCATGTCGAATGTCGAGCCGAGCATTGCAAGAGCGCGGGGCGCTGCAACGTCCCGCTTCCGTCTCATTCTGTCGCGGCGGTGCGGCGGGCCCCCCTTCGCCCCAGCGGGGGTCCGAAGGACGGGTCGAGACCAGCGGCTCGACCCCGGTCAGGTGCCCGAAGGGCGGATGAGGGGGCACGGGCTCAACTTTGCTTGTTTTCCGCCTTGGCGAGAGGGTCCCCGCGCAAAAACTTGGCCGATCCCCGGCATTTGTTGGCAGCTTCGCGAAATCCGGCTCCCGGCCGCAGTGCTAGTCTCGCCTCACTTGCTTCCATATCGAAAGGCCGCTGCCCGTGCTTCTGGATCGTTCCCGCCTGCCTGTCGTCTTCATTCGCACCGATGCCGATGCTGAGACTTCCATCAATGACCAGATCGAGGCGCTTCTCGAAGAGCGGCGGCCCTTCGTGCTGGTCACGGATCACGCGCCTGACGATCATGAGGACGAGACGCAGGAGGAGCGCAAGGAGCGAGCGCTGTTTTTCAAGAAGATCAAGGACCGGATGCGCGTCTATTGCCGCGGCATGATCGTCATCGATGGCGGCAGGCCGACATCGCCCGCGATCAAGATCGCGGCCGCCACGGCCGGAAAGGCCTTCGGTTTTGCGATCGTCTTTGCGGCAGATGAAGAAGAGGCGGAGCGCAAGGGGCGGAGCCTCATCGGCAGCAGGGACGATGCGTGGCTTCTGTGATAGAGCAATGCGCCGTCGGTTGAGCTTGCCCGTGAGGATCGGCAATGAACATTCAGGATAGATTTGACCCCTCCGTGATCGATGAGGTGTCGCGCCCGGCCTTCAGTTTCATCACCGAGACGAGTTTCGTCGGGGAGTCCGAACCGCATCGCCACGACAAGGCGCAACTGCTTTACGTGATCGGCGGCGTGCTGACGATGAGGGCGGCCGGCGGTGTCTGGACGGTGCCGCCCAACTGCGCGCTGTGGATTCCGGGCGGCATTTCCCATAGCGGCCGTGTCTGCGGCCATGTCAGGATCGGCAATCTCTATATCGACGCGAAACTGACCGGTGGCCTGAAGGACGAATGCGGCATTCTCTTCGTCCAGCCTTTCCTGCGCGAGCTGATATTTCGGCTGGAGCCGCGGCCAGAAAGTCCGGAGATGGAGCCCGAACGGCTGCACCGTCTGGTCGGCGTTCTCCTCGATGAACTGCGCGCAGCACCGCTCGAGCCGATCCATCTGCCGATGCCCGCCGACCGCAGGCTGCAGCGGCTTACGGAGGCGATGGTCGCCGAGCCCGGCCTGCGGTTCACCATAGACGAATGGGGTGCGCGGGTCGGCGCCAGCAACCGCACGCTCAGCCGCCTGTTCCAGCGGGAGACAGGCATGACCTTCGTGCGCTGGCGCCAGCAGCTGCATATCGGCGTCGCCCTTCAGCGCCTGGCGGCGGGACAGCCTGTGACCGTCATTGCCGGCGATCTCGGCTATGAAAGCGTCAGCGCCTTCATCGCCATGTTCCGCCGCATGCTCGGAACGACGCCGACGCGCTATTTCAGCGACCAGATGCAGGCAAGCCCGCACAGGCTGGAAATCACGGCGGATTGGCGCGCGGAACCGGGCGAGCATAGTGGTCCGGATCGCGGGAAGGGTCGGGATCTTGCGAAGGGCTCTGCGTCCAATCTGGTGCCCTTCAGGCGAGAGCCGAACTGATCCTTTTCCCGTCCTTGTCGCTCCGCCTGATCCTAGAAGGGCATATCCGCATCGTCATGGGACCGCTTGAGGGGCCTGCCTTCATGGAAACGGCACGAACCCGGGCGGACCTCCGTTGTCTGCAGCACCGCGACATCGCCGGATGGGCTGATCTTAAGCGCAGACAGGATATTCGTCGCGAAGGCGCCGGTATCGATGGCAATGCGGTTCGGGAAGATCTCGACGCGTGCGCTTGAAGTGATCGTATGCCCATGGACGACGATCTTGCCGAATGAAGTGCTGGCATTCAGGAACTCGTCGCGGATCCACATCAGCGTATGCGCATCCTGCTCGGCCAGGGGGATGCCGGGTTTCAGGCCGGCATGGACGAGGATGTGGTGGTCGAGTTCGACATAGCGCACCGCAGCGCGCAGGCATTGCAGGCGCTCGTCTCCAAACCTGTGTCGGATCTCCTCTGATGTGATGGCTGCGTCAAGCGGCAGGCCGTAGGACAGCATCGTCTCGCTGCCTCCGAGGTCCCGCCAGTGGTTCACAAGATCTGCCTGGACGGCCGGGTCCGCCTCGCCGAGGATACGAAGGGGCAGGGCGTCGTGGTTGCCGCGTATGAGCTTCGAGCCCGGTCTGTCGCGCAGCGTCCGGATGACGAGATCCATCGCTTTGCGACTCTCCGGCCCCCGGTCCATGATGTCGCCGAGGAAGACGATCCGGTAGTCGATAGCCTCGTTGCGTGCCTTGCCGGCAATGCCTGACAGCATCTCCTCCAGCAGGTCGGCACGCCCGTGGACATCGCCGATGGCGAATGTGTGCAGAGAAGCGTTTCCGGTCATCGATGGCTCCGTTGTCGCACTCGGTATGGCACTGTTTATGCGCTTCGCCAAGCGGGAGACCGGACGAAGACGGATGATACCGGGCGCGGAAAAAAGACCCCGCCCCAAACCCCGGTTCCGTTGTAACCGCTAGATTAAGCCTCGCCACGTATGCCGTTACTCAGCGGCTTGATCGCATGGTGCATTGATATTTCTGCTTTACGCATGCGATTTGAGGCGTGGAGCATTCGGCCTCTCCATCGACGATCGAGCAGAACGAACATTGATCATTCATTTCCCGGCAGTCTGGATTGGCTTTTATGAAATCTCTCATGCTTTCGGTCTGTTCCTGCGCCCCTTCTTTTGGTTTGGCTGGGTCGTCCGCGAAGACGGGCGATGCATAGGTGGCTATGAGCAGGATCAAGGGGGCAATTTTTGACGAGACACGTTTCATTGAGTGGCTTCCGTTGTAGGTTTGTTTCAACTCGCCAAGCTGATTCATGTGTGATGATATCGACTTTGGCGTAACCGGTGTTCCGCTCCCACGTTGACGTCGCTGCCCAAAGGAACTCAAACTTGATCTGAAAGAGTTGCGCGATATGGTGATCCGATGAATATCGCCCCTATTCGCTTCACCAAGATCGGCCGCGAACTCAGGCTCATAAGGACTGGGTATGAAGGGGGTGTGGTTCCTGAAGCTCGCGACGGCTGGTATTGGTGGTTACGCACGTCGGCAGGTCGGTTCGCGGGCTCAGCCGGGACCATTGAAGGAGCAAAAAGCTCCCTCGGCTTTGTGATCCACAAAATCGAGAATGGCGAAGACCCAACCTGGAGGCTGGTCTGACCATCGCTTAGGCTGCCGCATCTAAAAAACGGCAGGCTAAATCCGCCCCGCAGATCACTGCGGCCTACCACGTCAACGAGACTGCCGTGCGCCGAGCCTACGGAATCATCCAGAACGTTTTTAGGTCGCCTATGGTATTAGCGGCTACGGCTTAGTGCCGCTGTTGATCTACATGCGGGCTTTATCGAAGAGGGTACATGTCTAATTTGGCCGTCGCCTTGGCAATCGTCATTTCCTATTTAGATCGACGTTCCGCCACATCCACGGAGGATGATGACATCCAGGTTTTGGAAGCTGTCGCGGCAGAGCTTCAGCAAAGTCCGCCAGACGAAAAGAACGAGGTGGTCTCGGCTCTCGTTCGTATTGGCAGAGCCGACCTCATCGACGGGTTGGGTTTGAGGTAGATTCAATACTTTGGCTATCATGCCGGAAGCAGGTTTGAGCTTCTCAAGGCCTCACGCATCAAACCCGTAAGCCGGTCTGCGGCAAACCGGCTGATCTGCCCCTAGAGCACAATATCGAGCGGCGTGATCGGGTCCATTCTTCTGCTGGACGATCAAAAGACGAAAACCTAGAAGAGATTGGGCCCAGTCCACCTCTTGAAGGAGAAAAAATGAAACGCATCGAGATGGAGGTGAGCGGCGGTTGCCAGTGCGGTGCCGTGCGCTACCATGCAACCGCTATGCACGACAATTCGCATCTCTGCCATTGCCGCATGTGCCAGAAAGCTTCGGGCAACATCTTTGCCGCGCTTGTCGCCGCGCCCGATGATGCACTCACCTGGACACGCGGCAAGCCTGATGTCTGGAAAAGCTCGGAGCTTGTCGAGCGCGGCTTCTGCGCCAATTGCGGCACGCCATTGTTTTTCCATCACCTCGAAAACGGTCGCACCAACCTGATGATCGGTTCGCTTGACGATCCCCACGCCTTCGCGCCGCATGCCAATACCTGCACCGAGAACATGGTGGCGTGGTTCGATGCGATCACGGGCATGGAAAATACCGGTGCGACCGAAAACAACGGCGCCGACTGGGCTGCGGCTATCAAGGAGAGCAGCAACCAGCACCCCGATCACGATACTACCTCATGGGCGGTGAGGGGGCGTGACGGCTGGCTCCTTGTAGCCGGACGCGAATTTCCGGAATTTTGACACGAGGATTCGGAATTCTGAATTTCCCAGCGAGGAGCGAACATTCTTTTACTCTGGGGCCGCGTCCCACATTCGGCGACTTTCGTCTCTACTAACCTTGAGTGGGATTCGGGTCAGTTCGTCAGTTTGTTCATCGTTGAATGCAGGAGGGATCGTAATGGACTTGCTTGTTGGGAAGATCTCCGGCGTCGGCATGTTTCGATTTAGAGACAGGTATGTTTGGAATTTTGGTTCTGTCGACCGAGCCGACTTGAAGCCAACAATGAACAGAGCGCCGAGAACGTGCCACGCCGATGATTGGATCCCGATGTCTGTCACGTGCAGTTGGCCGCCGCGAACGGCCTGAATGCCGCGACCAAAATGGTTATACCCCTCCCATTTCGAGCCGTTATATCTGCCGATCCATACGATGAATTGATCCGATATGACGCGCGTTGCACCAAAAGCGTGGCGTTCCTCTCTTGTCCAAAATATCTGGCTCTTGTCGTGGAAATAATCAGCGACAATAGCCGTCATAACGGCCCATTGGGACAAACGCATCTGTTCCGCTTCGTCGAGAGAGCGGACATCGCCTCGCCCTACTGCAGTTATCAATTCCATGTTCTTCTGCTGCAGTTGTGACATCCACGTCTCGTTACAATTTGAGCAAACGACGCGGAGCGGTTTAGATCGTATATCTCCGCTAAACGTCCTTCGCCTCTCAGTTCTGACCACCCCTTCGCTATCCAATTCGAATTCGCCAACAGCGTACGACCGATAGGGATAAAGAAAAGGTAGCTTCTGCGCCGCCCAACGGGGGTAGAAGTGTTCATTGCTGTTTGCGCGATTTGTGCAAAACTGACATTCGCGGTTATGTCGATATTGCTTGCTTCCGTTCATGGTTTGCCTGCATGTGGAGGTTGCGGATGTGCATGCTACTATCTGATATCGCAGTATCGGGAGGCGATCAGCGCCAGTCTTGAATTCCCTTTTCCAGCACAACGGCAACCCCCTGGGCAGAAGAAGTATCAGTAGCGACGGCGAAAAAGCTCGCAGGGCTTTCGTGGCGGCCGCTCGGAATGCCGGCATTACCATCCTCCCGGATGACGCTACGCATTAGCGTCGCGCTCGACCGCCGTTGCGATCATTTCAATCGCCCGCTGGGCAAGCGCTCGATACCGGATAGCGTCGTCGTAGGTAAAGCTAGCCCCGCTCTCATGAGCTGCAATGTTTCCAATCGTCAGGATTTCGTCGAGAAGATTGGCGGCAGCGGGATCGATCTCATTCGCCGACCGTAAACCTCTCAGTATTTGTCGAGCGCCGCCGATATGCTGTCGCGGCACACTTCGAGCAAAAATCTTAATCGCTTCTTCCGCTGATCGGCGTAGCTCCAATATCGCTGAAGTGGGCGAAATCCTCGCAAGTCTTTCAAACCTATCCTCCTCCTCTGGGGTGGGCGGAGGCAACTCGTGGGCGGGAGGAGGCAGGCTCTCGGCCGCCTTCTCCGCTTCCTCAAGTCGGAAGTCGATTTCGGTGTCTTTGTGCCTAAAGCGCACCCTCGGCAAAAGTGAGCGGATTTCTTTCCGGAAGATCAAAGCAACCGCAACAATCGCCGCTGGCCAAGACAGGGAGGAGAGCACGGATGCAAAGAAGTCGAGATAGTTCATGCTGTGTTTCGTTCCCAATACGAGAATCAACGTCCGCCGGTGATAATCAGCTCGCGTGCCGGCACACCTTCACCGCCGGCCACCGAGTATGTCAACTCGGCCTCGTCATGCCGGAAGGCAGCAAAGGTTTCCCGGATCTCCGGCCGGTCGTTGATCGACATGATAAAGCCCCCTTCAAGGCGCGCTAAACGCTCTGCCATGATTTCAAATTGCTCTCGGCCGAATAGGCTTTTCCCGTAGTCGCCCTCACTACCGAAATAAGGTGGATCGAGGTATGGAAAGCGGCGATATGAGCAGCCCGCGTGTGCTGTGCCAATACGGCGAGATTGCTGATATCGCGGCTTAACTACAGCTCGCGGGTGTCTGTAGCAGTAATGCTCCGTCGCCCGCGCAATTCAACGATGGCAGGGCGGTAACTTTGGGCAATCTCTATTTTCGAAAGGCAAAGCCCTGCCATTCATGGCTAAGGGCGAGATACTCCTGGTGAACCTGTTCAACTATTTTTTCCTGATAATCAGGGTCGAAATCCGTAACGATGATCGGCTTGTCAGATGGGGGCATCCCGACCACCATGTCCAATAGCCGCGTCGCCTCGGTCATGTAGTGGAATGTCTCTTCGATCCGCGCCTCTTGTGACGGCCAATTCACGGCGTTCCCAATTGCCATTATCATCATCAGATGTCGAACTTCGGAGGGCAGGTAGTCATCGTTTTCGACGTCAGTCCGAACACGGACGGCAAGAAAGAGCACCGAGACGACAAGACAACTGAATTGCGGCGACGGACTCGTAAGGTTCTCACGAATCTCAGCACCTCTCCGCCAAACAGGGGCATTGAGTACCGCACGTTTCATGATCCATTTGGCTGCCAGATCGTCCGCTTCATATTCGCATGCTCGTGAATAAGCGGAATTTGCTTCCCAGCGCGCGCGATCGCTTTCCATAAAGCGAAGATGACCTGCGGTGATATGCGCCAACTCATGAAATATAAGCAGCACCCAAGCTTCGCGGATAAAATCGAAAAAAAGGTCGATACGCTGATCATCGATCTCGATCTCATTCGATACTTCCGAAATTCGTTGTTCGATGTTCTGAGTGGACGGATTAAATGGAGGTAAATCAGTGAAATCCGTCGCGCTTGGGATGTCGCAGCCATTGACGCTCGGGATGCAGCTAGCGAGGATAAAGAAACATCCAGTGATCAAATCATACAGCCGGTTAGTGATCACAACTTCATAGCGCCACTGCCCCTCATCTGCTGGAGCACTCCGTACAAATATTCGTAGCGTGTTCTCGTTGATGAAGGTGAGGCTGAAATCGACGTTAGCGGACAGCTGCGTCATCGTGCGTTCTTTGATTCCATCAAAGGCCTCGTGGACAATGTCGCGTGGCGCGAAATCACTCAGATACAATTTGATCCCCAATCTTTAAGAGGCATACTTAAGAAGACCCAATAGCTCGCGGCACGATAGCTCCACATCCACGAGAGCATAATCAAGGCGCCAGATTGTGGTCGCCGATCTTCAATCGGTTTAACAATGGAAGGATTGTCGGCCAACAAGCCATCAATTTTTCTAGATGCTGCTCAGCTTCTGGCTCCATCATGATGCGATGCAGATCAAGTTTCGGCTGGAGGTACGGAGGTTCAGCGACGCCTAGAGCAAATCCTGTTCAATCCGGGTCATATCCTGCGGCCTTGAAGTAGTTGGCGCATTCTGCGGGAGTGAAGCGGGGTATCAAGGCGCCGACTGCATCCCACAGGGCATCGATCTTTCGCTCCGCGCGGCCTCGCAGCATGGCTTTCAGCTTCGAGAATGCGTTCTCTATGGGATTGAAGTCCGGGCTGTAGGGCGGAAGGAACATAAGCTTGGCGCCTGCACGTTCGATGGCATCGCGTACACCGGCTGTCTTGTGTGCCGGGAGGTTATCCATGATGACCACGTCTTCGATCTCCAGGGTCGGCACCAGCACCTGTTCGACATAAGCAAGGAAGACATTACCGTTCATCGCGCCATCGTAGACAAACGGTGCGGTCATTCCGCTGAGGCGCAACGCGCCGGTGAAAGTCGTTGTCTTCCAATGGCCGTGGGGCACGCCAGCTCGGCAACGCTCACCTCGAAGTGCACGCCCGCGTAGCCGTGCCATCTTCGTCGAAAGGCCGGTTTCGTCGATGAAGATCAGCTTCTCCGGATCGAGGTCCAGTTGACCATCGAACCAGACACGCCGGCGCTTCAGGACATCCGGCCGATCTTGCTCCAGTGCGTGTGCGGTCTTTTTTTAAAGGTCCATCCGTGGCCTCGAAGCCAGGCGCCAAGTGCGCTGCGGCTGATCTTCACCTGCCGCTCGACGGACAAGCGTTCGACCATTTCATCGAGCGTCACGTCCTTGCGCTCTTCGATCAATGCGACAACGAATTCTTCGTGTGCATCCACTGCCGATGGTCGCCTCCAGCCTTGCGGCCGAGAAGTCAACTCACCCTCTTTGGCTCTCGCAATCCAGCGGATCGCTGTTGAAATCCCAACGCCGAACCGGGCCGCAGCCTGCCGAGCTGACATGCCCGCCGCAGACGCTTTCAAAACTCGTATTCGAAGATCATCGCTCAGTGCTTGTCCCATCATCCACCTCTTCACTGTGGATGTTGAATCAGCTTCGACGCGCACCGTCACCTCACAATCGATTCATCGATCGCAGGACTTGCTCTAGACCCGAGAATTCTCTGTAACTGGTCGGCTCCCGAGTTCGGTTTAATCCCTCACCCATGACAATCTCTGCTTCAGTGGCGCCAATGATAAAGGCGTCAATGCACTTGTCCGCCTCGTGCTCGGTCAAAGACTCGGTCATCGAGAGAAGCCTAGCAAAAAGAGCCGAAACAGACTTGAATCGTACAACTGCTGGCGGATGCGATCTCATCCAAGCATCAGCAGCTATCGCTTTTTGCCCTTCTGTCATAAAAAAATAGCTGGCGATCGCACGTCCTAGGATCTGTGAGAGACCAACCATTTCATCGACTGGCAAATTTCTATCGAACCTTAGCCCAGATGGTGTGCGCCTTTGACGGAGACCAAGTAAAGACGTTGTCGCAGCTTGAAATCCGCCGGCATCCGCGTCGAATTCCAACGTTTGCGAGATGAGAGACCACTCAGGATCGACAGGCTCAATAGCTTCAGCCATCAATTCGCCAAGCATTCTCTCTCGCTTGAAATCCACATGCCCATTGAGCACGTGCGTAACCTCATGGAAGCAGACGAAGTGAAGGATCAAACCTGCGTATTTCAGCAAATCCAGGTCTTCGACGGGTTTTGGAAGGTCAGAGTTTAATTTCATCGCTGCAGTGACAGCGTTGATCACAAGCCCTTGGAAGATGCCAATATTGTACCCATCACCGTGCTTGGCGACGACCGCGTTCAAAGCGCGGGGGTCCAGTATGTGGACTTCGACCCGAGGCAGTGAATCTTTCAAGCCTGACCCGAAAATGTCTCCAATGCTTCGCGCCGCCCAGGTCATATAGCTGAAAAACGGATCCTCTTCGTCAGCATAATATAGCCCTCCTAATCTATTCGAAGTCGCTTTCGCCCATGTCGAATAAGAAGGAGAGATCGGAGGCCACATATGGAGCTTTTTTAATTGCTCAGAATTCATCTCCGCTCCCATTCGTAGCGCCCACCAGCCGTCTGCATTTGATATCGCTCTTCAATGTTACAATCCGCCTGCGGCGGCGCGGGCGCGTTAGCCAGCGCGGCTTCAGAGAGCATGATCGCAACAATCGCCTATCCGCTTCAATGATCGCTGGTGCCTTCTTCGGGTTCAACAGGAGAACCAAACAACATCGGTTGTCGCTGCATCCACCTCACTTCAAGCTTCCTTTGGAAAGGACTAGAAAGCAGGAATTGGCCGGGTGCAGGTGTCGTCTGCCATCGCTCGATCGAAGTCAAAACCTCCCAAGCCACTTGTCGCACAGCAGAATACGGAAGGCTCTTCGTGACATCGGGAACGTCAAATGTGTCCTCATGTCTTGGCCCGTGCTTTGTCCAGCGGGCCGCGATACCCAAAGTATCGATGCAAAGATCTTGAAAGTCGCCATCCAGCTCAGGATCGACATGCGCGCCATTTTCCTGATCCGCGATTATCATGATTAAGTTTGCCCTGCTGAAACATCTGCCGCTTGACGCCTCAACAACTGGCGTCGTCCACCAACCTTCGAACGCCTGCACCACAGGACAAGCCGCGCTAAGTGGATCACCTAGATAGAAATGAGGCTCTGAGAGCGGCGCCCTGAATTCGGCAATCCCATCGCTATTGGGCCTCACGTCAGAAAGACTAAGGACAATCGACCTCGTAGCGACCATCCCCTTTTCTTCAGCCATTTTTTCGACCACTGCTCGCCAGCGGTCAGGATAGAGCGCCGAGTCCACAAACATCATCTTCTCTTTAAAGCCCAACTGGCCCAGAAGCGATTTCGATGAACCTCGATCGTACAGCAGCTTCCGCATTTCAAGAGCCAAGGGAATGGCCTCGTCCTCATCGCCTGCATCATACAAATCGCAGGATCGACGCATAAACTTGAGGATACGCTCCAGCTGCTTCTTAAGATCGCCATCCGGTCTCGGACGCCGGTTCGCCTTGCTTCCAATCTCGGCCCCGCTCAGGTCCACCCTCCCATCTCAACTAGAGGTTATAAAGACGAAAGCCGAATGAGTCGGCAAGACGGGCCATTGGGGGGATATCCAAGTGGAAATCTCGGGCACGGGCCGACAAGCACTGGGCGTTGTTTTTATTTAGAGTTTAGGGAGTTTGAAGAATTCCACTCTTATGTGGAAATCTCTTTTAGTTTGAAACCCGTTGAGTACGCGAAAAGGTCTCTAGGGTCCAAGCAGGTCAAAAAGGCATAAGCCTTATTTTCTGCTGTTTTGAAGACGGCTTGAAGCCACACAGGGTGTTTTCGAAGGCCTTTCGAAGATCACGCCGCTGATCGCTGTTAGATGGGGAAATAGTCTTTTTTGACCAATCGTGTTGTCGTCGATACGCCGCGAAAATGCGACCCCGCGGCCGCAAAAAAAGTCCTCATTTGCAGGCTATTTGCGCGAGTTCCCACCTAATCCCGCACATTCCCACATTTTCCGGTTAATGGTGTCAAACGACACTCCTATTCCGGCGGTTGCCGGTGCGGAGGTCGAGCGGCATGGCCTGCGGAAGTAGCCGGGGCATTTCGAATCTAAAAGCCGGCGGTCTCGCGCAGCTCGATCGCCCCCATCCGAGCCAGCGAGTCCCGCTCCGCGATCTCCATCGCCTCGGCAAGGTTCTTCGCTTCGATGAGCAGGAAGCCACCCAGATGCTCCTTGGTCTCTGCGAAGGGGCCGTCGGTCCAACTCGCCTTGCCGGCGCGAACGCGCAATGTCTTTGCGGTCTTTGGGTCGGCAAGAGCGTTGGAGGCGAGATAGTGGCCTGATCGTTGGAGTTCTTCATTGGAAGCTAAGGACTCCCGGTCGATCTCGGCCCATTCCTCCTTGCTGGCGGCATCGGCAAGTGTTTGATCGATGTAGAAGAGACAAAGGTAGCGCATCCGGTTCCTCCATGGTGCTGTCGATATTAGTCGCAGTTGGACACCGCGATTCGACAAAGAGCAAAAAAATACTGCCAGTTCTGCTTATCCGGTGAGAGCTGCCTGCTGCTTTGCGTGACCAGTGCCTCATAGCGTCTCTTGGCCCGGAGCTAGCGGATAGGAGGAAGCCATTCTCCGATCTTTCCAGTGGAGATCTCCGGGGGCTCCAAGCCGATGTCACGGAGCTGGCGAGAGTCAAACCGCGAAAGCTCGTTCAAGCTTCGGCGGTACCTTCGCTGCTGCTTCAGCAGTATCCAAACGGCTTGCAAGGCGCGCATGACACTGAAGTGCGGCGACTGCAGTTCGACTTGTTCGGAATGCTTAGCGGCAACCATACTTGTCTCTCCTTAGACTGGCTCACGGCGCTCCGTCTTAATCGAACAGGATCGGCCGAAATCGACACGCTGGTTTCAGGAGCTTGATCCGAGCGGGCGGCAAGACGGTGCGCGGACCATGAACATCGTTTGATGAGTGACACGATCTTGAGGAATAGAGCCCGCTGACCTGCAGGACCTTATGAAGGGGCTCTCCATCATGAAGGCAGCGGGGCTCACCCACGGTGGGTTTTATCGAAACTTTACATCAAACGATGTTCCGGCAAGCCCGGCCATCGAGGGCGCTACGGTAAGGTCTGGAAATGGCGCAAAGCAGCGGCTGTTTGTACCCGCGCGTCGCCCTCAGACCAGCGAGCGCCTCGCCACCTCGATCACCTTCTGCGTCAGACCCGCAAGCCGGTCTGCGGCAAGCCGGCTGATCTGCCAGTAGAGCACGACATCGAGCGGCGTGCCGGGGATGAGTTCGACGAGGCGGCCGGCCTTGATGTGGTCCTCGGTCAGCTGGATCGGGTTCATGCCCCAGCCCATGCCGAGCAGGGCGGCATCGAGAAAGCCCTGTGTGGCCGGCAGCCAGTGCGTCGGCACGTTGATGTCGGTCGCCAGCGTGCGGCGGATCCATTGCGCCTGCAGGCGGTCCTTCTGGTTGAAGGTGAAGGAGGGGGCGCGGGCAAGTGCTTCCGGGGTGACGCCGTCAGGGAAATAGCGGCGGATGAATTCGGGGCTTGCGGCCGCATGGTAGCGCAGCGCGCCGAGCAAGTGGCGGCGGCAGCCGGCGACCGGCTTTTCCATGCTGGTGACGGCGGCGACGACGCGGCCGCGCTCCAGCCACTCGGCGGTGTGGTCCTGATCCTCGATGGAGATGTTCAGGAGGTAGTTCGAGCTCTTCGAGAAATCCGCCATAGCCTCCAGAAACCAGGCGCCGAGGCTGTCGGCGCTGGTGGCGATCTGCAGCGTGACACGCTGTTCGGGACTGTCGCGGTCGGTGAGAGCCGGCAGGTGTTCCAGCAATTCGCTTTCCAGCATGCCGACATTTTCCATGTGACGGCAGAGCCAGTCGCCCTTTTCCGTCGCCGTGCACGGTGTCCCGCGCACGACGAGGGCGGCACCCAGGCGCTCTTCCAGCTGCTTGATGCGCTGCGAGACGGCCGAGGGCGTGACGTTCAGGATGCCGGCGGCCTTTTCGAAACTGCCGGTCTGGACCACGGCAAGCAGAACGCGAAGGGCGGGATAGTCGATCATGGGTAAGTTGCGCTTAATTAACGTAAGGATGATTAATTAGCCTAATGGCGTCGATCCGTCTATGGAACGTCTCAACAACGCGACGGAACCCACTGATCTCATGGACATCTCGACCTATTTCACCGGCATGGCCGCCGGTCTCAGCCTGATCGTGGCGATCGGTGCGCAGAACGCTTTCATCCTGCGGCAGGGGCTGCGCAACGAATATGTGTTTGCCGTCTGTCTGGCCTGCGCGCTCTCGGATGCGGTGCTGATCATCGTCGGCGTCACCAGCCTGGCGCAGGTGGTGAGCGTCATGCCCTTTCTCGATCCGGTGATGCGCTATGGCGGGGCGGCCTTCCTTGTCTGGTATGGGGCGAAAAGCCTTTATTCGGCAGTGTGGACATCAGGGGCGCTGCAGGTTTCAAACGGGGCGGGGGCAAGCTTCGGCAAGACCATGGCGATGTGCCTGGCGCTCACCTGGCTCAATCCGCATGTCTATCTCGATACGGTCATCCTGCTCGGCACGATTTCGACACGCTTTGCCGGCCAACAGGCAGCCTTTGCTGCGGGTGCTGCGACCGGCTCCTTCCTGTTCTTTTTTTCGCTGGGATATGGTGCCGCCTGGCTTCGTCCCATCTTTTCACGGCCGGTTTCCTGGCGCATTCTCGAAACCATCATCGCCTGCGTGATGTGGCTGATCGCGTTCAAGCTTTTGAACGGCATGTGACGGCTGCAGCTGCTCTCCGTTGCAAAAATCGGGATTGGTCAAATTGGTCGGAAGAGGGAGAAGGCTGGTCCTCTTGCGACCAAATGGAATCTTTGCAACGGAGCCGTCGTCAGGATGTGACGCCGATTTTGGCAATGGAGCCTGACGAACCGTTATCCGTAGTCGCCACTTGATAGACGGTCTTGCTGCCGTTCAGCAGCGACAGCAACTTTTCCGACGGCTTCGCTTCGGAGACAACGATGTCCATCTCGGAGATCGACCCGAGACGAACGAGTGCGCGGCGTTCGAACTTGGTGCTGTCTACCGCCAGGATGACGCGGGCGGCCTGACCCATGGCGGCGCGAACAGCTGACACTTCGGCGTAGTCGTCATCGCCTATGTCGCCGTCGTTATCGACGCCGCTGACGGAGATGATGACGTAGTCGAACTTGAATGCCCGAATGAAATTCTGAGCATTCTCGCTGAAAACCGCCGCATCGACGTTGCGGATGAAGCCGCCGGGAACGGCTATCGTGAAATCGGTGTTTTCGCTGAGGGTCGTCGCCACTCTGAGGCTATAGGTCACGACCCGAAGGTTCCGGCGTACCGTGAGTGCGCGGGCAACAGCCTCGCAAGTCGTTCCAGTATCGATGAAAACCGAGCAGTTGTCCGGGAGAAGCTCAGCTATCTTGTTGGCAATCAGGCGCTTGGCCTCGGCGTTGTTGACGCGACGCTGATGATAGATGCCGGTTTCGATGGGAAGCGAAATGACGGCCCCGCCATGCGTCCGGCGCAGCTTGCCCTGCCGTTCCAGCGCCATGATATCGCGACGCGCGGTCTGCGCCGTCACGGAGCAGAGCGAGACGATGTCATCGAGCGAGATATACTGATATTGCTCGAGATAGCGGATGAGAAAATCCTGCCGGCGCTCCTTCTTGCCTCCATCGTCGTGATTGTCTGCAAAATGCATAGTGGTTGCCGGCCTTTCAGAGGTGTTCACTACATCAAACCCCGCACAACGCTTATCAAGCGGCGTGCGGGGTGAAAACTCATTTCATGAAAACTAATTTCGTGAAGGAGGAGGCTGCAGGGTGTCAGAACCTGACGCCGAGATAGCCATTGATGCCGTTCTGGCTGGCGCCGGAACCAAACTGGCCGGTGTAGGACACAGCCAGAGCGGCGTTCGAGCTTAGATCGAAGTTCACGCCGGCGTTGACAACGGCAACATTTTCCGCGAGCGGCGCACCGCGCACGTCAAACGAACTGCCGCCCGAGAAGGCCATCTTCGTCTCAGGCTTGGTATCGCCATTGGCATGACGCAGGCTGACCGAGCCCTGCAGCGTTCCAACCGTTTCCTGCAGGGTGAACTCCGTTGCTGCCCGCAGGCCGATTTCCGTGAAGATCGCCTGCTGGGTCGTGCCTTCGACGGAAAGCGCCGTTGCACCTCCATGTTCGGAGAAAGCGTCGTTGCGGAAGTTCACGTAGGCGAGATTGGCGAAGGGCTCCAGCATGACGGTCCCGATCGACTGCTGGTAGCTGATCTCGCCGAAGACCTGCGATGTCGAGGCGCTGTAGCCGGCGGTCAGCCGCTCGCTGAAGGTCGGGAGGAAGACCGAACGGGCGCTATCGATACTGTTCCAGGTATGGGCGGCACCGAACCGAATGCCGACCGGACCGAGATTGGTGCCGGCATAGACGCCGAGATCGATCTGATCGGTGTCGCTTTTCGACGCCAGCGCATCGATGGAAACGGCCGTGCGGCCATATCCGCCGAACACGCCGACCCGCCAATCGTTGCCGAGCGTTCCGTCCGCGCCGACGATGATTCCGCCAGCGGAATGGTCCACGCCATAGGCATTGCCGTCACTGTCCTTTTTCGTCCAGGCTCCGTAGCTCTTGTTCCAGATGCCGAGCGCCTGCTCATGGCCGGCAGGGGTATCCGCGCCGATTTCGGCTTCGGTCACGGCCCGATCGGTGGCGCCCATTCTCGACCGCAGGCGATCGAATGCGCTATCGCGGACGATGTCGCTGTTGTCGAGCAGCGCACTGTAGGTCGATGCATGGATTTCCCCGCCGAGCTGGGCGAAGGACGCGCGGGCACTTTCCGCATCGAGCGATATGATCGCATCGTAGACGGTGGAGCCGAAGCCGAGGCTGTCGACACCGTAGGCGGCGCCGCGCTGGTTTGACGTCGTCGCGACGTCGGCGAAGGCGATATCGTTGCGTTCCAGCCGCATCGTCAGGCTGTTGCTTCCATAGGTCAGACCGGGGTCCAGGAAGGCGAAGTTCGAGGTGACCGCATCAAAGGAGCCGGTGATGCCGGCATTCGACGTGAGGATGGAATAGTTGGTGAGTGGCTTGTAGGCGGCGCCCGCCGCGATATTCACGACCGCACCCGGGGCAATCACGGTCTGGCCGGTGACGATGATCTGATCCGTCCTGCCGGTTTCGTCAATTTCGACGTCGTAGACGGAGCCCGTCGCAAGGTTGAGATTGCCGGCGATGTGCAGCGTGCCGACCGAATTGCCAGGCGCAATCCTGCCGCCATTCGCGACGGCGAGGTTGCCGACAGTGCCGTTGCCGCCGATTACGCCGCCGTCATAGACGGTGGTCATGCCCGAGGTTGCGATGGAGCCGTTGACCGCAAGGCGTCCACCCTTGACGCTGGTGTCGCCGGTATAAGTGTTGGTCGCGGTCAGATTGAGCGTGCCCTTACCCGTCTTGGTCAGGCTGCCGGCGCCCGAGATCGCCCGGTCCACGAGAACGGCATTGACCGTATCGGCGATATCGAGCGTGCCGCCGCCGGATTCCAGGACCACGGACCTGTCGAGTTTCTTCATTCCCGTGCCGGCAATGCGCAGCGCGCCGTTATCGAGACGCAGGTTCGCATCGGTGCCGCCGAGAGCCAGATCCTCGTCGACGATAACGGTGCCGCCATCGGTGACCAATGTCTCGCCGATGAAACTGTGATCGTCGATGCAGTAGTCGATGATCGCCTGGGCAAAGCGCGGATCCTTGCTCTTGCAGTCGAGCAACGTCTTCTTTTCGGCCTCGGTGAGGCCGGTCAGGATCGGCTTGCCGTCCGCATCCGAAACCTGGCCGAGATAGACGTCGCGGCGCATATTGTTGCGCGACAGATAGAATTCCTTGCCGTTGCCGGCAAAGGTCGTGGCGTCCTTGCCCCATACGAGACGTGTCTTGTCGACCTGCGCACCGTTGATCGTCTGCTGATAGGTCTGCAGGCTCGGTCCGATCCATTTGAATTCATGGGCGACCGGTTCGTGGTCGGACAAGGGCGTCTTGGTGCCATCAGGCTTGGTCACATAGATGTCGCGGATCACACCCAGATAGGGATCGTTGGGGTCATCTGCGATCGTGTACCATTTGCCGAACGGCCGTGAGGCCAGGAAGTGATCGATCTTCACCCGGTGCCAGCTGCCCCAGGTGTTGGTAGGGTCTTCGCCCGCGGACGGCCAGGTTCCGCTGCCGTCATTGAGTTCATGGGGCTTGAACTGCTCCCGGTCCCTGTCGGTCTGGAGAAGCATGAACTGCTTCTTGAGGATATTCATCGTCTGCGGCGTGTTGCCGGCGACGGGATAGGTCTCGTCCTCGAACAGGCCGGAGGGAATGGTAGCCGCATCGATCGCCGCGTCGCTCTTCGGGCTCCAGTCGGCGATGAATTTGTCCAGCGCCGCCTTGTCCTTGGCATATTGCTGGAGCAGGCTGTAATAGAAGGAGTTGCTGTTCTTCGTATAGATGCGGAGCAGCAATTCCTGCTGGCTCTTCGAATGCAGGCCGCGCTCCGATACGTCGCCTGCATTGAAATCGCCACTCAGTATCAGCGGATTGGCGGAAGACTTCGCCCAGGCGTTCAAGGCCTTGACTTCCTTGATGCGCTGGTCCGCCTTGTCGCTGTAGTCGAGGTGAACCGTTCCGACTGTTGTCACCGGCCGTCCGGCCTCACCGTCGAGAATCTGATAGTTCATATAGCGGCCTTGGGTCGTGAGACCGGGAGCGACATAGCTGCCATAGGTGCCGGGAAGTCGCGAGATCAGGCCGACGTCAGCGATCAATTGGCCACTGTAGGTTCCAAGGCCGGCGGCCTGCAGCATGCCGGGGATGTCGGAGACGTATTTGCTGCCATTGGCCTCCTGAAACATCAGCACGTCCCAGTTGCCAGCGACCATGAAATCCTTGGTCAGTGCAGGCGTCTGCTTGAACTTGTTCCAGATATTCAGCGACAGCAGCCGAAGGGTGCCATCGTCGGCATGAGCCGAACCGGCGATCAATATGGACAGGGCCGCACCCGATAGCAGCCGCGCTGTCAGGCTGCGCCTCTTGGTATCGGTCTTGGAAATTGAATTTTGGATAAACACGTCACACTCCGTTGAAATGAAATTCCACACGAGTGCGAGAGGCCGAAAACTCCCCAACACCGCGCGGTGATTAACGGAACGTCACTTTTCATACTTCAATGTCAGTTTTTTTACATTTTCGGCTGGCCGATCACTTTGAGGGCTAGTGGCTCTGTTGCAAAAATTGGAGTTGGTCGGCGGAAGGCGCCATTCCACTGTGGGAGCCTGGAGCACCATTTGCGCCTCCATCCGGACGCATAAAGTGTGACATAATTATTTGAATCTACTCATCAATCTTTCCGAAAACCAATTCCGATTTCGGGCCGGCGCTGATCGCGCCTGTCGATGCCGGATAATGTCACGGAGACAAGTTTTCGTTGGGATACGGTGCGACCTGGCTTCGCCCCATCTTTTCATGGCCGGTTTCCCGGCGCATTCTCGAAACCGTCATCGCTTGCATGATGTGGCTGATTGCGTTCAAGCTCCTGAACGGCAGGCGACGGCTGCACGCGCCTCAAGCCCATTCGACCTTGGGAAATCAGAATGTCATTCGATCCGCATCATCTCGCCCTCGTCTTCACCGCCTATATCATCGCAGCAGCCAGTCCCGGTCCCAGCAACATGCGCATCATGGGCGTCGCCATGCATCAGGGGCGCCAGTCGGCGCTGATGATTGCCGCCGGTGTGGTCAGCGGCTCGCTCTTCTGGGGCTCGATGGCGGCGACCGGCGTCTCCGCCATTCTGGCGCAATATGCCCAGGCGCTGATCATCCTGAAGATCTTCGGCGGCCTCTACCTGCTCTTCCTCGCCTTCAAGGCCGGCAAATCCGCCATGACATCAGATGAGAAGCAGGGCAGGTCGCTCGATGCCGTCAAGGCCTCCGGCTTCAGCCTCTATCGCCGCGGGCTGCTGATGCATTTGACGAACCCGAAGGCGCTGCTCGGCTGGATCGCGACCATGACGCTCGGCCTCGGCCCGGGCGCCACTCCGGCGACGGTCGCCGTCATCCTTGCGGGCTGCGCCATTCTCAGCGTCACGATCTTCTGCGGTTATGCGTTGGTCTTCTCCACGGCGCCGATGGTTCGCATGTATCGACATGCGCGCCGCTGGATCGAGGGCACGCTGGCGTTCGTCTTCGGTGCGGCCGGCATGAAGCTCCTGCTGTCACGCGCATAAAGGAAATTCCCGATGCCGCTTTTCCATGGCCTTTCCGCCTTTCCGATCACGCCGTCAGATGCCTCGGGCATCGTTGATACTGGCGCGCTCGCCACACTGCTTACCCGCATCCAGGCTGCGGGCGCCGATTCCATCGGCCTTCTCGGCAGCACCGGCGGTTACGCTTTCCTGTCGCGCGACCAGCGACGCCGTGCGGTCGAAACGGCCATGTCCACGGTCGGCGGCAAGATCCCTGTTATCGTCGGCGTCGGGGCGCTCAGGACGGACGAGGCGCAGGCGCTCGCAAGGGATGCGCGGGAGCTCGGGGCGGATGGTCTTTTGCTCGCGCCGGTTTCCTATACGCCGCTCACCGATGACGAGGTGTACGAGCATTTCGCTGAAGTGGCCGATGCCGGGCAGCTGCCGCTCTGCATCTACAACAATCCGGGCACGACGAAATTCACTTTCAGCGTCGAGCTGATCGCCCGGCTTTCCGGGCTCGGTACCGTCAAGGCGGTGAAGATGCCGCTGCCAGCCAATGGCGACTTTGCAGCCGAGATCGCAAGTCTCCGCTCGGTGACGCCCGATGATTTCGTGGTCGGCTACAGCGGCGACTGGGGTGCTGCGGACGCGCTGCTTTCGGGCGCCGACGGCTGGTACAGCGTTGCCGGCGGATTGCTGCCCGCCGAAGCGTTGAAGCTCACGAGAGCCGCGCAGGCGGGTGATGCGCAAGAGGCGGCACGCATCAACGATGCCTTCGCGCCGCTCTGGGCACTGTTCAAGGAGTTCGGCAGTTTCCGCGTGATGTACACGATTGCCGATCTCCTCGGCCTCGGCCGGTTTGCGCCGCCGCGCCCGGTGCTCGGCCTTCCGGAGCAGGCGCGTGGGCGGGTGCGCGAGGCGCTGGAAAGCCTCGGTGCTGCAGTCGGCCGCTAGAGCGGCGAGACCCGCGGCAATGGCGCTAGGGAGCGCAGAACATCTGGCTGTCGAAGGCGCTCCGACCTGAATGGAAGCGCACCGTCACGACCTTCTTCGAACCATCTGCGTCCGTACGAAGTACGCCGTCGGCCTGTCCGGTTCCTGCGGGCGTATCGATCCGGCCATAGCTGACGAGGCCAGGCACAATATCCACCTTCTCGACATAACCTGCGATCTCAAAGCTGTAAGGGACATCTGCCGAGATAAATTGGAGCTGCACGGACTTGCCCGCGGGCAGGGTAATTTTATCGCCAGCGGCGCATTGCACTGAAGGCTCCTCTCCAGGACGCTCACTCGGCTTGCGGTATTCGAGCGTGAGCGCGCCTTGTTCGGCCCTCATCAGGACAGTCAGATCACCATGGCCTGGCGAGGTTTCCAACAGGGCAGCCGGAGGTTCGCCGGTTTCGGTGCAGTCCGTTCGAGCGGTATCAGGCGCTTCGGCACAAGGTACTCGCTGCGTTATCGGCCCTTCCGCAGAAGCCGGATTTGGCGACACGGCGGTCGTGGCGAGGCCAAGCAAGAAAACAAGCTTCGATGCGTAGGTCATTCTTCGTGGCCTCCTTTACGAGCCTGCGGCCTAGTACGAAATTTTCCCGTCGACAATCGGCTGCGGCCCCGAGGAAAATTGCTGTTTCAACACCTGTTTCGCATCATTGCTGATGATCGACATCGGAGCGATAACGGCGATCTTTGCTGCTGATCCCGCCAGGTCGGCGGTTCGAACGGCTGCCATGCCCACCTGATCCGCGAGCGAGGCCTTTCCGGTGTCTAGGGATTGTCCTGCCAGCCGTCGCCCGAGCAGCTGGACCATGTCCCTGTTATCGGCAAACGTATTGTGACCCAACGCGTCGTCCGCTTTGACGGCGCTCGTATCGATGACCGTCACGCCGAGCTTATACAGATCCGCGGCATAGGGGGTCGAATCGAAGCCGCCGACACGCGTGACGCCGCCGGAGAGCCATTGCGAAACCTGCAGCGCCTTATCCCTTGTCGATGAGAAGATCGTGAAATGCGGGCGTTGCGGCCCCATCTCGATCATCTGCCGGCGAAAGACGTCGATATCGATGTCGGGCGAGGCGAGGATAACGTTCCTGACCTTGGGCGGGATCGTCTTGTTGCGCATGGCAACCCCGCGCAACGCCTCCGCAGTCAGCCAGGATCCCATGGAATGGGCGAGGATCGTCACCTCGCCGACGTCGGGGCTTTTGGCGGCTTGCAGGATCAGATCCTCCAGCGCCCGCCGTGAGAAATTGGTACTCTCCTTGTCGTAGAGATAGTCGAAGACATTGGCGCGCGAGGGCCAGGTGAAGAGGATCGGCGAAGCATCCGTTCCGGAATCATGGGTGATCTGCGCGAAGCGAAAGACGGCATCGGCGTAGGTGTTGTTGAAGCCGTGCACGAAAATGACGACCTGCCGCTTCGCATTGCGGTTCTTGTTGAACCATTTAAAAATGCTGCGTTCCGATGCAACCTCTCCGACCTTCAGGACGGCGAATTCCTTTTCGGGATCGGCCGGCACATGCGAGGGCCATTGTACCTCACCGATTTTGCGGTTTCGGTCCGGGGGAATGGAAACGACGATGTCGTTGAGAGAAATCGCCGTTCCCCGCTCGCCGGAGTAAAGTTCGCCGGGCTTGTCGGCCGGCTGGCGCGTCGTTGCCACCAGCATGTCCACCGTGCTCGTGCCTGGTCCCGCGGTTGCGAGCGGCTGGAGAACATTCTCCAGCCGTCCCGCACATCCTCCCAGGACCGAGAGAGCCATCAGGACTGAAAGGCACGATCGCTTGACAGCGAATGAGGTCGATTCGCGCGGCAAGCTGGCAATCAGGCAGCTACTGTCGGCAAAGGCTGTTCGTCCAACCTGTGGCATCCGTTCATCTCGTCAGTGGGACATGGCCCGCCCGGAATGATCCGGGCGGGCCTGATGCTGTCAGGCCTCGCGGGGTATTCGAAACCAGGCAACATACAGAGCGGGCAGGAAGAGCAGCGTCAGGACCGTGCCGACGACAATGCCGCCCATCATCGCATAGGCCATCGGCCCCCAGAAGATCTCCCTGGAGATCGGGATCAGCGCGAGGGTGGCCGCGGCCGCCGTCAGCATGATCGGGCGCATTCTATGCTCCGTCGCTTCGATGACGGCTTGCCAGGGCGGTACGCCCTCGCTTCGAAGATGCTCGATCTGGACGACAAGGATGACGGAGTTGCGGATCAGAATGCCGATCAGCGCGAGGACGCCGAGGATTGCGACGAAGCCCATGGGCGAATTACTGAAGAGCAGCGCTGCAACAACGCCGATCAGCGCGGTGGGGGCAACGGCGAAGACCAGGAACAGCCTGCTGAAACTCTGCAGCTGGATCATCAGGATCGTCGCCATGATGAACAGCATCAGCGGCGCCACTGCCACGATCGGCCCCTGCGCTTTCGCGCTTTCCTCGACCGAGCCGCCGTCGACAATGCGGTAGCCGGTCGGAAGACTCTTGCGGAACTCGTCGACTTTCGGTGCCAGTTCGGTGACGATCGTCGCCGGCTGCGTCGGTCCAACGACTGCGGCCTTGATGGTGATGGTCGGCGTGCGCGTGCGCCGCCAGATCGTCGGCTGCTCCAGTTCGTAATGGAAATTCGCAACTGCAGACAGAGGCACGGAATTGCCGTTGGAGCCGGCAAGCAGAAGGTTCTGCAGCGTCTCGATCGAGCCTCGCTCCGAGGTCTGGGCCCGGCCGATCACATCGACGAGATAGATGTCGTCGCGGATCTGCGTGGCCGCCGATCCCTCGACGATGCTGTTGAGCGCCGTCGCGATATCCTGCGAGGAGACGCCGAGCTGGCGCGCCTTGTCCTGGAGGACATCGACCTTGACCACGCGGGACGGCTCGTTCCAGTCGTAGGTCATGTTGGAGAGCAGCGGATTCTGCCCGACGATGGCGGCAAGCTGGTGGGAGATGTCACGGACCTTCTGGATGTCAGGGCCGCTGATGCGATACTGCACGGGCTTGCCGACCGGCGGGCCGATGTCGAGAAGCTTTACGAAGGCGTCGGTGCCGGGGAAGGTCTTCGTCAGATAGGCCTGCAGCTCCTCCTTGACCTTGTCGCGCACGTCGAGCCCCTTGGTGACGATCACGGTCTGGCCGAAGGAAACATCGGGCGTCTGCACGTCGAAGGACAGGATGAAGCGGGGAGCGCCCTGGCCGACATAGGTCGTCCAGTGGTCGACATCCTTGTTACCCGCCAGCACCTCGCTTTCGAACTTCGCCATCTGCTTGTTCGTCTCCGAAATCGAGCTGTTCTGCGGCAGGTTCCAGTCGACGATCAGTTCGGGCCGGTCGGAAGAGGGAAAGAACTGCTGCTGCACGAGGCTCATGCCGCCGATGGAGAGGGCGAACACCGCCAGCGTCGCGCCGATGGTTACCCAACGCCAGCGCAGAGCCGCACCGAGCAGCCATGAGAAGATCCGCCCAAAACGGCCTTTCTGCTCATGATGCGATTTCATGGTCTTCGGAAGGATGGTCACGCCAAGCAGCGGCGTGAACAGGACCGCCACCACCCATGACACCAGCAGAGAGACGGCGATCACCACGAAAAGGGTGAAGGTGAATTCGCCGGCCGCACTGGAGTTCAGCCCGACGGGAATGAAGCCCGCGACCGTTACCAGCGTGCCTGTGAGCATCGGAAAGGCGGTGGAGGTGTAGACGTATGTTGCAGCCTTTCTGAGATCGTCACCCACCTCCAGGCGGGCCACCATCATTTCCACGGCAATCATCGCGTCGTCGACCAGAAGGCCAAGGGCGATGATCAACGCGCCGAGCGAAATACGCTGCATCGAAATGCCGGTATAGGCCATGACGAGGAAGGTGATCGCCAGCACGAGCGGAATGGAGATGGCGACCACGAGGCCGGCGCGAACGCCGAGGCTGATGAAGCTGATCGCAAGCACGATGACGATCGCCTCGAAGAGCGCACGCGTGAAACCCGACACGGCTTCGTCGACGACGGCGGGCTGATCGGAGACACGCTCGACGTCCACGCCAATGGGGAGATCGGCGGTGACCTGCTCGATCTCCTTGTCGAGCGCTTCGCCGAATTCAAGCAGATTGGAGCCGGTCTTCATGCCGATGGCAAGACCGATGGCCGGCTGGCCGTTATAGCGGAACAGCGCGGAGGGCGGATCGACATAACCGCGCTTGATCGTCGCCACATCCGTCAGCGGAAAGAAGCGGTCGTTGACGCGGAGGTTGATCGCCTTGAGGCTTTCCTCGGACGTGAACTGGCCGCTGACGCGCAAGGCGATGCGCTCGGGACCGGCATCGACGAAGCCCGATTGCGTCACGGCATTCTGCGCCTGCAGCGTTTCGATCACCGATTGCTGGTTGAGCCCGAGAGCGGCAATCTTTCGCGTCGAGAATTCGAGATAGATGGCCTCGTCCTGCGCGCCGATAATGTCCACCTTGCCGACATTGGGCACGGTCAGCACTTTTGCGCGCGCGTCCTCGACGAGATCGCGAAGCTGGCGCTGTGTCAGCCCGTCGCTGGTAAAGGCGTAGATATTGCCGAAGACATCGCCGAAGCGATCGTTGAAGAACGGCCCGATGACGCCGCTCGGGAAATCACCCTTGATGTCGCCGATCATGTTGCGCACGCGCATCCAGATGGCATTCACATCCTTCGCCTTGGTCGTCGGCAGCAGTTCCACGAAGATCGTCGTCTGCCCGGCAACCGTTTCGCTGCGGGTGAAATCGAGCGATTCCAGTTCCTCGAGCTTCTTTTCGACGCGGTCGGTGACCTGCTTGGTCACTTCCTCGGCGGACGCACCAGGCCATTGCACCTGGATGATCATGGTCTTGATGGTGAAATTGGGATCTTCCTCGCGGCCGAGGCTGATATAGGAAAAGGCGCCGGCCAGAATGAAGACGATCATGAAGTACCAGACGAGCGAACGGTGTTCGAGCGCCCAGTCGGACAGGTTGAATTTTTTCACGGGGAATTTTCCTCAGTCTATTCTGACGGCCTGGCCATCGACGAGCTTGTGAACGCCGGCAATGACGATGCGTTCGCCCGGGCTGACGCCCTCGGCAATGCGAACGGAGCCTCCCTCGACAATGTCTCCATCGATCCTGACCGGACGGATGGAAACCTTGGCGGCGGCGGTGTCGACCACCCAGACGTTGGGCTGTCCATCCTTCGTCAGCACGGAGGAGGAGGGGAGCAGGATCGTCGGCTGAGCGTTAACGGTTGCGGTTGCCGTCACGACGGAGCCCAGGCGAAAGACTGGCGGGGGATCGATGAGCGTTATCTTGGTGCGTCGCGTGCGCGTCGTCGCCTCGGCTTCCGGCGCGATTTCCCTGACCGTGCCGCTCGTGCGGATGGTCGGGTCCAGCTGGAGGGCGACCTCGAAGGGTGAGCCGACCTTCAGGCCGTCGAAGCTTGCGACCGGTATGTCGATCACCGCATCGCTCTGTTCGGGGCGGGCGATGGTGGCGATGCTCTGGCCGGCGGCCACGACCTGGCCCACTTCGGCCGATGTCGCCGTCACGACGCCGTCGAATTCCGCCCTCAGCTGTGCGTATCCGAGCTGCTCTTCGGCCTTGTCCAGATTGGCCTGCGCCTTGGCAACCGCGGCACTGGCGCTCTTGCGCCCGAGCTCGGCCTCTTCATAGGCCGCTTCGCTTCCCGACCGGCTTTCGAGCAGGGAACGCTGGCGTTCCTCGGTGGAGGCTGCATTGGCCAGCTGCGCCTGAGCATTGGAAAGCTCGGACTGCGAACTCTTGACCGCAAGCTCCAGCGCCAGCGGATCGATGGCAGCAACGATATCGCCCTTTTTCACGATGTCGCCAACGCTGACCTTGCGGGCGATGACGCGCCCGAGGACGCGAAACGCCAGCTGCGTTTCGATCTTCGCCTCGACAGTGCCGGGCAGGGTCAGTGCGGAGGCCGCGGTCGACTTGGCAATGACAGAAAGGACGGGACGCGGCGGTTGTTCATGGGCTTCCTCCTGCTTCTGGCAGGAGGTGAGGGTCAACGATGCGAGGACCGCAAGGCCGGCTGTGATGCGGATATTCATTCGGCGGCTTCCTTGTCATAGGTCACGACCTCGCCCGGTCGCAGGAACTTGGTGCCGTCGACGACGACGATGTCGCCCGGCGACACACCGGCGCGCACAGCAAAGCGGCCGGTCTCATAGTCGGCGACATCGACCGGGTGGAGGGACACGCTCGACGAGGCGGGGTCGACGATCCAGACGGCCGGCTGGCCGCCCTTGGAGGCCATGGCCGACCATGGCAATTCGATTGCGTCCTGCGCTGCGGAGCGGAAGGAGCCGACGACAGGAGCGCCGAGCTGCATGTCCGGCGTTTCTTCAAGATCCACCTTGACCCTGATCGTTCCGGTCGACGGGTCAATCGTCGGCGAGATCTCGCGCACCGAAGCTTCTATCTTGCGGGACGGCGCCGAAAGGGGGCTGACGGCGACGCTGTTTTCGAGGTTGCGGCCGAGATAGAGGGACTCGAAGACATTAAAGACGGCGTCGCGCGGTCCGTCATGGGCAAGCGTGAATATGAGCTGCGCCGCCTGCGCGACCTGGCCGACTTCGGCGTTCCTGGCGGTGATGACGCCATCAGCATCGGCGCGCAGTTCCGTATAGGAGAGGGCGTCCTGTGCCGTATCGAATTGCGCCTGCGCCAGCTTGACGCCGCCCTCAGCCGTCAGCAGCGCTTCCTGGGCCTGATCGAGTGCCGCGCGGGTCGCAACCTGCGTCTTGAAGAGGTTCTGCTGCCGGTCGAAGGCGAGCTGGGCCTGCGTCTGCTGGGCAATGGCCGACTGCAGGTTAGCCGTGGCGACGCCGAGATCGGCCTTCTGCTCTTCGGCGTCCATGCGCGCCAGCACCTGTCCCGCCTTCACCGACGAGCCGACATCGACGAAGCGCTCGACGATGCGCCCGCTGACTCGGAAGGAGAGGTCGCTTTCGACGCGGGCGCTGACTTCGCCGGTGATGGCGTTGTTTTCTGTGACCGGCGTGACCCTGGCCACGACGGCTTCCACGTTCTTTGGCTTTGCCTCGCTCGCGCTTTTCTCTTCGCACGAGGCAAGCGCGACTGCGCTGACGCCCAGCCAGGCGGCAACAAGGACAGTTTTCATGATTTGACCTCTTGCATCGGTTCGGCAGACGGATAATATTGACTGACTCGTTAGTCAATAGAATTTATCTTGACGCTCGACCATGAAAACCGCTCAAGGTGATCAATGCCTGATACGAAGAAACTGACCCGTGCCGAGCAGAAGGCGCGCCGGCCCGCAGAAATCCTGGATGCGGCCTTTGAAGAGTTCGTCGAGAGCGGCTATGTGGCGACGCGTGTCGAGGACATAGCCAGCAGGGTCGGGGTCACGAAGGGAACGGTCTATGTCTACTTCGAGACCAAGGAGCAGCTTTTCGAGGCGATGATCAGGCATATTTCGGTGCCGCTGGAAGGCCTTCTGCTCAGCGGTAACGACCTGAAGGGGAGTGCCAGTGAACGGCTACAGAAGATGATCGAGCTGATCTACGATCTCATAATCAGGGATCGCAGATTGCGTGAGCTGATGCGGTTCATCATCGCCGAAGGTTCACGCTTCCCCCAGATCGTCGACAGGCACCATGAGACATTCATCGATCCTCTCGACTGGCAAATGCAATCCGTCATCGACGACGGCGTTAGGCTCGGCGAATTCCGGTCGGCGCCGGCCGCCTTCGGCGATGCCATCGTGGCGCCTGCCATTACCTTCCTGTTCTTCAAGCTCCTTTTCGACGAGCGGCGCCCCCTGGACAAGGACACTTACCTGAAAGCCCACATCGATCTCGTCCTGCACGGGCTGTTGGCCTGATCGGCAAGGCCGGCGCGAAATCCATTCGAAGTCGATCACCGTCGAATTTCGGTCGAGTCACACTTTTAGACGCTGGCCCGCCATAAATCGCAGATGGCGATGACTCTTTTAATCTCGTTGGAACGTCGTTGTTGCGACCGTCGTCGAACGGTCGAATCCGGCCAGAATGAAGACTGAAAGCCCGCCGTTATCCTTCTGAGATGCGGAGTGGTCGACTGAAGCCGCGGGCCGGGCCGCCGCTTCGTCATGCCTCCTCCTGACCTTGCGCATCTCGCGACCGTGCGGCCAGCTTTCCCGTTGCGCGATCTTCTCAGACGCCCTGATAGACGAGGCGCGTGAACAATTCAGGGGTGACGAGGAACTGCCCCCATTTCGCATCGAATTCGGCTGTCGGCTTTGCGGCAATGACCTCGTCGATCGGCTTTCCGGCTGCTTTCAGTTTGGCGACATTCTCGCGGATATCGACCAGCATCGTCCTGTACTCGGAGAATTCCGATTTGTTGCTGACGGGATGGCCGTGACCGGGGATGATGATCGTGTCATTGGCGACATTGGCGAGGATGTCCTCGACCGCCTTGATCATTCCGTCGATACCGCCACCGGTCGAATAGTCGATGAAGGGATAGATGCCGTACCAGTAGAGGTCTCCGGCATGGACGATGTTTGCTTCGCCGAAGGTCACGGAGATGTCGCCATCGGTGTGAGCATTCGGATGATGCTTCAGCATCAGGGTGGATTTGTCGAGCTTGAGGGACATCTCGTCGCCGACGGTTTCCGATGGCACGGCGGCGAGCGGCGGTCGCGGGAATTCGTAATCCCAGTCTTCGACCCTCACGATCGACATCAGGTGTTTGCAGGTGTTTTCATGCGCCAGAATGGCCGCGCCCTCGGCGTTCAGCCATGCGTTTCCATCCGTATGATCGAAATGCCAGTGCGTGTTGATGAGATGACTGATCGGCTGTTTGCCAAGTCGGGCCAGGGCCTCGAGTAACCGCGGCCGGGACGCGGTGATGCCGCCATCGATGAGAAGCTTTCCGTCCGCCCCCGTCAGGACGGCGATGTTTCCGCCCGATCCTTCGAGGACCGATATGCCGGCCCTTGCCTTATGGACCTTGATCGGGTCCTTGGCGGCAGCGTCGCGGATCAGGTCGACGATGCCCTGAGCCTTCGCGAATACCTGTTTCGGGGTGAGCCAGCCTCCCGATACGGCGAATGTCGAGGCGGCCATGCAGCAGAGACAAAACCCGCGACGGGAAAGTCTGAAATCCTGGGTCATTTGGCAGGTCCTTTCCGAATGGCGGCGGGGCTGCAGGGGTCAGGATGAAGACGCTTCCCCGCCTGGGGTGATGATTTCGGGATGCGTGGAGCACATGCCGTAGAGCAGGCGATTGCACGGTTTGAGCGTGCTGTTTTTCTTGATCAGCTTGATAGACGAGAAAGCGGAGCCGGCGATGGGAACGATCTGGTCGTCATCGTCGCGCCTGGGGGCCGCAGATGCCCCATCGGATCGTTGTTCCCCTCGCATGATAAACCCCGGACGGAAGCTCTCAATGCAGTTGCGCGAATGTACAATATCAGAAAATTGTGCGCAATCATCCGCGCCTTCACGGATGCCGTTGTTTCGGGAGAGCGAAATCCATGGCCGCTTTCGTTCCAGGCCGATATCGATCACCGTCGAATTTCGGTCGAGGCAGACTTTTAGACGCCGGCCGCCACAAATCGCGGTTGGAGATGACTCTTTTCGCCTCGTTGGAACGTCGTTGTTGCGACCGTTGTCGAGCGGTCGGACCCGACCCGAATGAGGACTGAGAGATGGATCTGGAAGGAAAGCGAATTGTGGTCGTCGGCGGGAGCCGTGGCTTGGGGAGGGGGCTTGCCGAGGCATTCGTGGCGCGCGCAGCCGACGTCACCGTGGTCGCGCGAAATGCTGATGCCGCGCAGGGGGCAGGCGAGCGGCCGGCCGTCACCGCCATATCGGCTGATGCAACCGATGCCGATGCGGCATGGCGGATCATGGAACAGACGCGGCCCGATCTCGTCATCATGAATGCCGGTGCGGAACCACCCATGGAGCGGATCGACCGGATTGGCTGGGAGGCATTCACCACCAACTGGAATGTGGACGTCAAGGCCGCGCTGCACTGGGTACAGGCGGCCCTGACCTTTCCGATGACGCCGGGCGGGCTTGTCGTCCTGGTCTCCAGCGGAGCCGCCGTGCAGGGGTCGCCGCTATCGGGCGGTTATGCGGGAGCCAAGCGCGCGCAGTGGTTCATTGCGAAATATGCCGAGGGCCTGTCGGCGCAACTCGGCCTGGGTCTGCGCTTCCGGGTCATCGTTCCCCGGCAGATGTTTGCCGGAACCGGCGTGGGCGATACCGGCATCGGGGCATACGCCGCGGCGGCGGGTCGGACATTTGCCGAACAGGCCGCCACCTGGCCGGACATGACGCCGCGGGCTTTTGGCGATATGGTCGCCGACCTGATCGGCAGGACTGATCTCGCCGAGGCCATGGTCTACGCGGTGCGTGGGGATACGGGAGTGACGGTCATCGAATGACGGAAGACACTGCTCTCGAAGACGAAGAGAAGAAAACGCGGCTCGCAGCGCTGGCCAGCGAAGCGGACGCGCTTCGCCCCGAGTTGCACCGCTATGCCGCGCGTCTGGTGGGTTCTGTCATCGACGGCGAGGATGTGATCCAGGACGCGTTTGCCAGGGTATTTGCGACGGCTGGCTCGATCCCGCCGGACACGCCGCTGCGCCCCTGGCTCTTTCGCATCGTCCACAACAGAGCCATCGATGCCCTGCGCCAGCGCAGCACGCGCCGGGCGGAGCCCCTCGAGACGGCCTTTGATCTCGCCGATATCAGCGCCGTCGGCCCGGAGGACGCGCTGATCCGCCAGGACACGGTGCGGGTCGCGCTCAGCCATTTTGCAGAATTGCCGGTGCCGCAACGCAGCGCTGTCATCCTCAAGGATGTGTTGGGAGAGTCGCTTGCGGATATCGCAGCGCTGCTCGAATTGAGCGTCGATGCCGTCAAGGCGCGTCTGGCGCGCGGCCGGGCGAGATTGCGCGCCATCTCCGACACGCGGTCCGAGGTTGCCCCACCGCCCACTCCCGAGGCCCTGAACTTCGCAGCGCTTTTCAATGCCCGGGACTGGGACGCTTTGCGCCGCCTGCTCGCCGACGATGTCCGGCTTCGTCAGGCGCGACGGCCGGAAATCTCCGGCGCCGATGTCGGTCGATTTTTCACCTATTATGCCGAATATCCACCGGTCAGGATCGAACCGGCCTGGCTGGAAGGCCGGGAAATACTGCTGGTATCGACCGAACCGTCTGATGGTCCATCCTATTTCATGCTGCTCGAATGGCGGGATCAAAAGATAAGCCTGATCCGCGACCATCGCTATGCGACCTATGTCATTGAAGGTGCTGATGTCATGATGGCAGCATCGCGGTGACGGACATTGATCCAGACGCGCTTGCTCGAGGTCTGCTATGCGCGCTCATGTCGGTCATAGAGATTAGCTTTGCCGCATTTTCGGACTGCCGAACTCCTTGCGCAAGCGGCAGTGAATTACGCAACACCGCAACGATCGGTGGTTTGCGGATCCAATAGGGGCCTTGGTCGATGAGATGTCCTGACTTGGAGGGCTCCACCCTCTATGTTTACATAGGATAGATATAGGGATATTTAATGTCCATAATATGTGCTGATTTTCTCCATCTCGGAACGGATCAATGATTTTAAAGAGCCAAGTTGAATGGGCGCTGCACTGCTGCGCTATTCTCGCTGGCCTGCCCGATGGGCGCTATCTGTCGACAAAGGCGCTGGCGGAGCTGCACGGGCTTCCGAAGGAATACCTATCCAAGGCACTGCAGAGCCTGTCTCAGGCCGGGCTCGTTCATTCTACCCTCGGCCCGTCCGGCGGCTATCGCCTGGCAAGACCGTCGTCGGAATTGAATTTTCTCGAGATAGTGGAGGCCGTGGAAGGCAAATCGCGGACCTTTGTCTGCGACAACATCCGCGCCAACAACCCTTGCCGTCCTGAAGGCTATTGCGACAGCAGCCCTTGCGCCGTGGCCCGCATCATGTGGGAGGCCGACGAAGCCTGGCGCCAGAAACTGCGCAGCGTCACGCTAGCGGATCTTGGAGAGATACTGTCGCGGGAAACGCCTCCGGCCATCTGGAAGGATACTTTCGAGTGGGTTCTAAAGCGCGCGGGATGAGCGCGATTCAGCACTCGGAGTGGAAGACTCACCACTGGTTGCGGTCGCCACATACACGAGGCTTTCGGCGGGCATGGCCAGCGAAAGACGGTTTGCCCCGCATTGGTCATGGATGAGCTCAATGAGCTCGTTCCTGGCGGAGATTCCCATGGCGAGAGTGGCGACACGGAACTGCAGTTCCACCTCGATTGCTATCGCGTCGATTGTCTTCAGGGCAACGGCTGGCGGCGGATCCTTGACGATCAGGGTGCTGGCTTGCAGCACGGACCGCATGACGTCTTCGACGAAGCGCGGCCGTTGCCTGGCGACAAAGCGCACAGACAACGTGATCTGATGCGTCTCGTCAGGGCGGCTGAGACTGGTCAAGCCTTGCCGCGCTAGCATGCTGTTCGGCAGTACTGCGATATTATTCGCGCCGGTCAGCAGGTTGGTGGAGCGCCAGTTGGTCTCGGTGACACGACCTGCGGTGCCATTGCTTAGCTCAACCCAGTCACCGATGGCATAGGCCTTGCCGAGCGTCAGAGCGATGCCGGAAAACACGTCGCCGAGCGTATTCTGGAGCGCCAGGCCCAGGATAACGGCGACGACGCCGGAAGTCGTCACCAGTGTGGCGATTGGCATGCCGAAGACGAAGCCCATGACCGACAGCGCCACGCCGAGATAGATGATGGCTACAGCTATGTCCATGATGAGGTGGGCTTCCCGCGGCTTGTGATTGAGCCTGACGTAGATGTGGATGAAGCCTACGATCGTCCACGCGAGATGGGTCCACCAGAGCATTCTGGCCGATTTGGAAAGCAGCGCGGCAAAACCTTCCGTGTAGACGTCATCGGGCTTATGCGGAGCGATGCCCCCCATGTAGAGCACGAGACTCATGCCGGTGAAGAACAGAATCTGGACGATCAGGCGGCCTGTCTGACGGCTTCTGCCCTGAACGTGCCATACGATGATACCCGCAATCCCCAGGATGTTGATCAGAAGCAGCGGCAAGAAGTGGTCATCGCTAAACATTGCAGGGTTCACCGATAGGGTTGATCGCGTCGAAGAATGGCCGTGCACCGGATCGGGTGCGCGGCCTGTTCACTTATTTCTTGATCGGAAACGTCAATTCCTGCTGGGCCGTGTCGACCACGAAGACCGCGAGCAGCTTTGCCGGTTCCGTCTTGCTCGCATTTTCGCTGACGCCGTGACGATCGCCCGGTAGCTCAGAAAAACTCTCGCCGGCCTTGTAGACCGTGACGGGGCCGTCATTGACCTGGCTGCGGATCGCGCCTTCGAGGACGGTCGCGTAGATGAAGGCGGATTGCGGATGTGTGTGACCGTCTGAGAAGCCGCCCGGACCGTATTCGACCAGAACGCCTTTCATGCTTTTGCCGGGAACGTTCGGCAATTCGTGCTCATAGACAAGCGTGACCTTGGCGTTCTTCTCGCCCACATCACTGGCGGCGGCCGTGGTGGACAAGAGGGCGGTCATGGCAAGGGCGAGTATTGGCTTGATCATCTCGAAATTCCTTTCTTGAGATTTGGGCGGTGCGTCGCACGGAGCGTCACACCATTATCCATTCATTTCCGAGCAGAGGTTGCGAACCACTGCTCGAAAGTGATGTGGCCGAGGCGCGGATTGTTGTCGGAAACGAGCGAGGCGTCTTCCAGCCTGGCGCCGAAATAGCGGGCTTCCGCATCTGCCTCGACCTTGCGCGTATCCCCCATCGCCTTCAGGTAGCGGGCAACAAGCTCGTTCAGCCGGACGCGCTCCGGACCGGATATCTCGACAACGCCATCGATCGGCGCGTCATTCGCAACGGCGGTCATATTATCGGCGACATCGTCGGAGGCTATTGGCTGCACATAGGCCGGCGAGAGGTGCACTGTGTTCCCGACTGTGCCGGATTGGGCAATGCCCGCCAGGAATTCCATGAACTGCGTCGAGTGGACGATCGTGTAGGGAATGCCGGATTCCCTGATGATCTTTTCCTGGGCGACCTTGGCGCGCATGTAGCCGCTCTCGGGTAGGCGATCGACGCCGATGATGGAAAGGGCGATGTGGTGTTTCACGCCGGCGGCCTTTTCGGCCGCTATCAGATTGCGGCCCGACGTCTCGAAGAATTCGAGCACGGCTTTGTCCTCGAAGGACGGCGAGTTTGCGAGGTCGATGACGACGGAGGCGCCAGAGAGCGCGTCAGCGAGACCTTCGCCCGTGATCGTATTGACGCCGGTGTTCGGAGCGGCGGCAATGACCTCGTGGCCCTGCTTGCGAAGGCGTTCTGCTGTCTTCGAGCCGATGAGGCCGGTTCCGCCGATGATGACGATTTTCATGAGCTTCTCCATTCGCGGCGCTCAGTGCGCCGCATTGTTCATTCATTCTCAGTGGTTTGTTGCCGATGAGGCTGGCCCTGTAGAAGCCGTGGGTCTAATTGACCGAATCGGGGGGCGACCCAAGGCTGCGCGCCCGGCTCTGTCCTCAGCCGCTATGCTCTCAGTAGTCCCAGAAGACCGGCACCCAACGAAAATGGTTGCCATCGACCGCCACATGGCCGACGGATGGGAACGGCATGTGGGTGGCCACCAGAAGTTCGCCGGTCTCCGCTAACTCCCGCAAAAGACGAACACGAACGCGAGCCGCTTCTTCCGGGTCATGTTCGAAGCCGTTGTACCATTCAGGGTGCTCGAACCCGACGGCGAAGACGGCATCACCGGCGAACATCAGCCGGTCCTTGCCGGACGCCACGCGAACCACGCTATGGCCGGGTGTGTGGCCACCGGTTCGAGAAACGACTACGCCGGGAGCTACCTCGTGCTCATCATCGAACGTCCGCAGATTGCTACGGTAATCTTCCGCGAACCGCTTGGCGGCTGCCCGAAGCGCATCCGGGAAGCCGGGAGGCATGTTTACGTGCGTGAAATCGGGGGACTCCCAGAACTTGACCTCGGCAGCCGCCACATGGATTCGCAGGTCTGGACGCAGTCGCTCCTTCACTCCGTCGACGATCAGCCCGCCAACGTGGTCCATGTGCATATGGGTCAGCACCACATCGGTCACGGATCCAAGATCGATGCCGGCAGCCTCCAGTCGCTTGATCAGCTGCCCGGCCCGCGGCAAGTTCAACGCCGGGTCCAATCCCAGCCCAGCGTCGATAAGTATGGTCTGTTCGCCGCTACGGACAACGACCACGTTCAGCGCCCAGTCAAAGGCGTCCGGTGGCAGGAACATGTCGTTCAGCCAGGCCGCGTGCTCGGTCGGGTCGGCATTGTAACCCAGCATCTTGGTTGGCAACGGCAGTACGCCGTCGCTCACGACAAGCACGTCGATCTCGCCGATCTTCACCGCGTAGCGCGACGGGACCAACTCTTCGGGGCCAGATTTAGCGGGATGAGAAGTGTTCCGCAGGGTCATATTTATCTCCTGTGTCAAAAGATGCATTCATTCGCGTCCGCCTTTGCGGCGCGCGTCGTTCGATGGGGCGTCAGCGGGAAGGGTTTAGTTGAGGCCGGCCCTGTCGAGGCCATAGAGCTTGTCCGCCGAACCGGGGACTGACTTGAAGGCGACGCTGGCGCGGTTCCAGGCGTTGATGACCATGATCGCGAAGGTCAGGTCGGAGATTTCCTTCTCGGAAAGCTGGCCACGCACGCGCTCATAGAGTTCATCCGGAATGCCGCCTTCCGGCAGTTTCGTCACCGCTTCGGTCCAAGCGAGGGCCGCGCGCTCACGGGGAATGAAAAGGTTCGATTCCCGCCAGATGGCGACATGATAGAGCCTGAGTTCGCTCTCTCCGTGGATTTTGGCTTCCTTGACATGCATGTCGAGACAGAAGGCGCAGCCGTTGATCTGCGACGCGCGGATTTGCACGAGATCGTTGATCTTTTGTTCGATGGCGCTGTCCTTCAGGGCGATACTGAGCTCCGAAAGCTTCTTCAGGAGCTCCGGCGATTTCTGGGCGTAGTTTAGGCGCTGGGTCATGGTTCCTCTCCGAATTAAGGATATTTGACATCCTTGAGGATGGATAATATCTGTAATTCATCGGGCGTAAAGACCTTCCGACCCAAGTGGTGGACATAAGGCTTATGTCGAGAACGAAGGAGACGGTAATGGACATCGTTTGCGCCTTGCGGACATTCCTGCGGGTTGCAGAGACAGGCTCGTTTTCTGCTGCCGCAATCGATCTCAAGCTTACGCAGCCTGCGGTTTCCCGACAGGTTTCGGCACTGGAGGCCCAACTCGACACACGTCTTCTGCACCGTTCAACCACCGCATTGGCGCTCACGGCCGAAGGCGAACGGATGATCCCGATGGCTCTCAGGGTTATCGAAGCTGTGGAAGCGCTCGGCGACTCTGCTGGTCCGGTCGGAACCGCATCTGGCAAGGTACGCCTCTCCCTGCCTACACCGTTGGGGCTCTATATGAGCGATCGACTCGCAGCCCTTCTCGACCGCCACCCGGAACTTTCCGTTGAACTGTTATTTCGCGAAGAGCCATCCGATCTGATTGGAGAAGGCATCGACCTCGAAGTGCGCCTTGGCCCCGTCTCCGACTCCAGCTTGATATGCCGCAGGATCGGCTGGACGACGGCCTTTCTCGTCGCGTCATCGGCCTATCTGGAAAAAAGAGGTCCTCCCCAGACGATCGAGGATCTGAGTCACCATGACTGCATCTGCTACAGACGGGGCGGCGATGGCCGTTCATGGCTCTTTTCCAATGGGTCCGATCAAGTCGCGGTGCGGGTCGCGCCGCGTTTCGTCGTCAACAATGCCGTTGCCGTGCACCGCGCCGCGCTTGCTGGCGCCGGCATCGCTATCCTCTCCCATATCCTGGCCGCACCGGACATTTGCGCCGGGCGATTGATCAATCTGGTGCCCGACTTCCCGCCGGCCCGCCTGCCGATCAATCTGGTCCATTCCTCTAGGCGCAACATGCCGCTTCGCGTGAGAACCGTCATCGAATATCTCGTTGCGGCGATGCGGGAAGATCCGTTCATGGCTTCGTCATCCGCTTCGGGGCCAAACGAACGCTGCCTTGCGGGGAAAGCATAAGACGCCGCCTTCGTCAGGCGCGACGGCCGGAAATCTCCGGCGCCGCCGACGTCGGTCGATTTTTCACCTATTATGCCGAATATCCGCCGGTCAGGATCGAACCGGCTTGGCTGGAAGGCCGGGAAATATTGCTGGTATCAGCCGAACCGTCTGACGGTCCTTCCTATTCATGCTGCTCGAATGGCGGGGGCAGAAGATAAGCCTGATCCGCGACCATCGTTATGCGACCTATGTCATTGAAGGTGCTGATGTCATGCCGGCCGTATCGCGGTGACCGACATTGGTCAATACGCGCTTGCTCGAGGTCCGCTATGTGCCCCATTGCGGTCGCTCCGCAGGTTCGACGCTGATCTCCCGTCGTTTATTCATCAGTCGGAATATGCAGTAATCGGAGGTCTGCGCTGGGTACTTTGCTGCCATTCCACGACGGCCCGCGAACAGTCAGCGGCAAAACGTCCCAATCACTGCTTAAAGACGATCATTTTCTCCGCCGTCATCTCACGGGCGGTATAGGGAATGCCACCGACCCCATAGCCGGATGCCCTCCTTCCGGCGAACGGCATCCAATCGGTGCGGAAGGCGCTGTGATCATTGACCATGACCGCCGAAGCGTCGAGACGCTCGGCTGCGTCGAGCGCGACGGCGAGATCGCGCGTGAAGATACTGCTTTGAAATGCGACAGGCAGTGAATTTGCCTCGTGTATAGCCTCACCGAGATCGGCAAAGGCGAATATGCAGGTGACCGGGCCGAACACTTCCTCGCGCGACACCTTCGAATTTCTTGGCGGATCGACGAGAATTGCCGGCGCCAGCGTGGTGTCGCTGAGGCGTCCACCTCCGATCAGGCGAGCGCCCCCCGCCGCAGCTTCCGCGACCCAGCTGGCGACCCGCTCGGCCTCGGCTGGTGCGATTAGGGGCCCGACTTCGGTTTCGGCAAGCCGGGGGTCACCGGTACGCAGTCGTCCGACGCGCTCGGCGAACCGTTCGACGAATGTGTCCTTGAGTGCTTCATGGACGTAGATCCGCTGGACTGAGACACAAACTTGACCCGCATGATAGTAGCCGCCCTTCGCGAGAGGTTCGATGACCGTGTCGATATCGGCGCTGCGGTCGATGATTACTGGCGCTACGCCGCCGTGCTCGAGAGCGCAGCGAGTTCCAGGCGCCAAATTTGCGCGCAGATGCCAGCCGACCGCGGCTGAGCCGATGAAGCTCAGGAAGGCCACTCTCGGATCGCTCGCGAAGGCGCCCGACAGATCGCGGCTCTCGGGGAGCAGGCTCTGAACCCAGCCTTCCGGCATGCCGGCTTCATGGACGAGCTTTATAAGTTCCAGACAGGAAAGCGGTGTCGCCGCCGCGGGCTTGACGATCACCGGGCAGCCTGTGGCGATCGCCGGCGCAACCTGATGCACGATGAGGTTCAGGGGGTGGTTGAACGCCGAGATTGCGGCAACTACGCCGATGGGCTCCAGGATCGTCCAGGCGCGCCGCCCCTCGCTGGCTGGAGTCAGCCCCATCGGTATCTCGGCGCCGCCGCGGGTGCGAAGCAGTTCGGCGGCGTTGCGTATCCCGTCGATGGCGCGGTCGGTTTCAACGAGCGCATCGGTGTAGGGCTTGCCGCCTTCGCGTGCGATGCGCATCGCGAAAGCCTCGCGCTGCTGCACGACCAGATCCGCAAGCCGATGCAGCACAGCCATACGCTGGTGCGGCTTCAGCCAGCCGCTCCGATCTTCAAAGCGCTCGCGAGCGACGGTCAGCTTGCGTTCGAGCGCTGCAGCATCATCCGTCGGCAAATCGGCGATATGTTCGCGATCATAGGCTTGCACGACCTCAAGCATGGGACCCTCCAGACCCGGTTACTCTTCAAGCGCGACAGGTTCGAGAATGCGCGCAGAGCGATCCGCCAACGCGGGAACTCTGGCGAGATAGGCCTGGTAGTGCGGCGTTCGGCGGTGCGCTTCGGTCGCCTCGGCGTCACGATAAAGCTCGTCGAGCACGTAGCACTCAGGCATTTCGGTATCTCGCCAGACATCCCAGCGCAGATTGCCCGGTTCAGCCCGACAATGCGGCGCCATATCGAGCAGCAACCCGCGCAGTTCTTCGGCTTTGCCGGGATGGGCGGTCAGGCTGGCCGTGATTTTCACCAATGACTGTGACATGGCGGTTCTCCCGTTTAACGTTGCCGCTTCAGGCTGGAGCGGCAACGTCCCGCAGGGCCGCGAGCAGTTTCTTCCCAAGTTCAGCTGCCGAGGCGGGATTCTGGCCGGTGATCAGGCGCCCGTCGGCAACGACATGCGGCTGCCAGTTGGCAACCGACGAGTATTCCGCGCCCTCGGCTCTCAGCGCATCCTCAAGTTCGTAGGGCACGTCCTCGCGCGCATAGTCATATTCTTCCTTCTTCGAGAAGGATGTGAGCTTTTTGCCGTGTACGAATGGCGTGCCATCCCCGATGTCGACGCCAAGCAGTGCGCATGGCCCGTGGCAGACGGCGGTTACGAGCTTACCGCTTGTCCAGGCGCGCACGATTGCCCGCTGGACCTCCGCGTTGCGCTGTATGTCGACCATAGGTCCGAGGCCGCCGGGCACGAGAATGGCATCGTAGTCAGCGGCGTCAACCTCGCAGAGTTTGCGGCTGCGATTGAGCCGGCGAAAAGCCTTGCTTTCGAAGAACGCCTTCTGGGCAGGGTCGTTGTCATCATAGGCGTCGTAAGGTGTCCATCCGCCGGCGGGTGAAGCGAACTCCACCGCGATGCCGGCGGCGTCAAGCACCTCGAACGGATGCGCGATCTCCGCGAAGAAGAAGCCGGTCTTTCGGCTTTTCGGACCAATCACGGCGGCGTTCGTGACGATAAACAGGACATGCTGCGTCATGGTTGTCTCCTAGATATCGAGTTAGACACTATTCTCGCGTCCAATGCCGTCAGAAGGTGACGACCGCACGCCCGATGATTTTATTATCCCGCAAGAGGTCGATATATTCATTGATATCGTTGAACGAGATCGTCTTGATCGTGTGCTGGATCTTGCCTTCTGCAGCGAGTGCCATGACCTCAATGAGATCGGCGTTGTTTCCCCAGAACGAGCCGTGAAACGTCTGCTCGCCGTGGACGCGTGGGAACAGAGGAACGTTGATCCGGTCGCCAATGAAGCCGACATCGGCGTAATGCCCGCTGATCGCTAGGCGTGAGAAGGCGAGCTGCATCATCTCGGTCGCACCGGCGCAGTCGATGATCGCGTCGAACTTGTCCTGGCCGGTCGCCTTTTTAAGCTCCTTTCCGACCTCCTCGGAGGACTTGCCTTCGATCGCGATGATGTGGTCGGCACCATATTTCTTCGCGACCTGGAGTTTCTCCTCGTTTCTGGCGACGGCGACGACGGGACCGCCTGCGCCCAGCAGCTTGGCATATTGGACGGCGTAGGCGCCAAGGCCGCCGATGCCGAAGACACCGATCACCCGGTCCGGGCCGAGCCCGCCGGCATCGCGGATCTTCTTGAGCCCGCGATAAGGGGTCAGACCGGCGTCGGTGAGTGGTGCAAGCTGCTCGAATTTGAGATGTTTGGCGACCTTGATCGCATAGCGGGCCGGCACCGGAATATATTCGGCAAAGCCACCATAGGTGCCAAAGCCTGGCCAGCGGACATTGGGGCAGATATGCGTGTTGCCGACCTGGCAATGCTTGCAAACGCCATCACCCCAGCCGGGTGACACCACAACATGGTCACCTTCCTCTAGGCCCGCGGCCTTTGCCACGACGCCGCCGACCTTCTCGACCGTGCCCGTTATCTCGTGACCAGGAATGACGGGCGGCGGGATATCGCCATAGCCCTGGAAGAAGCCATCGATCAGCAGCACGTCCGAGCGGCACATGCCGCAGGCGGCGACTTTCACGAGAACCTCGTCGGGCTGAATGTCCGGAACCTTGATGTCTTCGAGGACGAGGGGCTTCTTGTATTCAAGAATGCGCGCAGCTCTCATCACTGGCCTCCTTCAGGCTTTTGGATTTGTTGCCATCACGGCGGCCGCCGCCTCGGCGACCGCAATGTCCTGTTCGACCGAACCGGCGCTGGTGCCGACGGCACCGACGATCTGGTCGTCGATGATAACGGGCAGACCTCCGCCAAAGATCACGACGTGGCCGGCATTGCTCTGCTCAATCCCGAACAGCGGCGCTCCAGGCTGTGCCAGTTCAGCGAGATATTCGGTCGTCTTGTTGAACATCCGCGCGGTCTTCGCCTTGCCGATGGCGAGATCGATGCTTCCTTCGAGAGCGCCATCCTGACGCGCGAACGCGATCAGCGCGCCGCCGACGTCGACCACAGCGATGTTGTAGGGAATGCCGAGACTGGCCGCCTTTGCTTCTGCCGCGTCAAGCATCCGCTTGGCGTCCGACAATGTCAGTGTGCTTAGTGCGCGGGGCATGGCGGGCTCCTCGATCACTCCGGGTCCAGGGCGCGAGCAGCCATGGCCAACAACGACCACCCGAAGCTCGAACCTGCTGAATAAGGCAAACCTGTGCGAGCGCTTGGGATCTCGATCATCCGGTCAGCCCGCTACCTTGATATCACTGCGGCACCGGCATGGCTGGTTAAAAGATGTGAATCTGCTGGTATAAGGCTATCGGGACAGGACCAACCCTGAAATCCGTTCGATGGCCGCCGTCGTCCAGCCGCGCATCTGCGAGGCACCGCGCTCTCAAAGTGCAGCCGCGAAAGGGGGAAATGGAAGAGGCAGATATGATCGATGCCACGACATATTGCTTCGGCAACTGCCGTTTCACGCCAGCTCGCCAGTCGCTGCTCTGCGGCGATATCCCGATACGTCTTGGATCGCGCGCAATGGATCTGCTTCATGCGCTCGTACGCCAGCCTGGGCAGGTCGTCAAAAAAAGCGAACTTTTTGAAGCGGCGTGGCCCAATCTGTTCGTCGACGAAAGCAATCTCAAGGTCAACATCGCCGCTCTGCGCCGTGCGCTGCAGACAAGCGGCGTCGACGTTCCCTGCATAGCCACCGTCCCGGGCCGGGGGTATCGCTTCGTTGCACCGCTGACGGTGCTGGGTCCACGGGAGGCAACGCTTCCCGCGTCGATCAAGGAGATTGACGGGGCGCTGCCGCCGTCAAAGCCGCTCGTCGGGCGCGCTGATGCGTTGGCGGCGATTGTCGAGGCGTTGCAGCAGACCCGATTGCTCACGGTGGTCGGACCTGCCGGCGTCGGCAAGACAAGCATCGCTATCGCAGCCGCAAGAGCGATCGCCAACGGAGAGGACCAAGCCGTGTGCTTCGTTGACCTGGCCGCGATCGAGAAAGGGCAGTTCGTCGCCCTGGCCGTCAGTCGTGCGCTCGGCATCGTAGGCAACCCGATCGATGACGTGGAAGGTCTCGTTGACGCGCTGCGCGGCCGGAACCAGCTTCTCGTTCTTGACAATTGCGAGCATGTCCTGGCGGCCGTCGCCGGCATAGCAGATCAACTGAACCATGCGTTGCACGGATTGAATATCATCGCGACAAGCCGCGAGCCGTTAAGATGCAGGTTCGAAACTGTCCATCGGCTTCCGCCGCTTCAGTGTCCGCCCGCAGATGCGATTCTCGATGCCGGGTCGGCAATGGCCTTTTCGGCGATCGAGTTGCTGGTTCGGCGCGCGGAGGCGCATGGCTATCGATTGGAGGATGCGGATGTCCCGGCGCTCGCGAGTTTGGGCCGGCGTCTCGACGGTATTGCGCTGGCGATCGAACTGGCGGCTCCGCAACTCAAGGAATCCGGTCCCGCGGGGCTGCTGCAAATGCTTGAACGTGACTTCGAAGCGCTGGCATCACGCGGAGATGGCATGTCCCGACACAAGACGCTGACGGCGACGCTCAGATGGAGTTACCGGCTGCTTTCGGAGAGCGAGGCGCGGCTGCTCCGTCATTTTTCCGTTTTCGGCGGCACCTTTGCGCTCGATGATGCCATCGACGCCTTCGGATATCTGGCGGATGAGCAGGATGTCACCGCATGGCTGGAAGCCCTCGCGGCCAAATCCATGGTGTCGGTCAACTACACGGGGAGGCGTCGCCGATACCGGTTGCTCGACAGTACACGAGCTTTCGCCAACGAACGGCTGGTTGCGCAGGGCGAGCAACAGGCCGCGATGATCGCGTATGGCCGCTTCATTCTCGCGTTATTCGAAAGAGCAGAGGAGGAATGGACGTGGCGACCGCGCGAAGACTGGATGGCGCTCTATGGCGGCTGGAGCGCGGACCTCCGCCGCATGATCGATTGGGCCTATCGCGTGGAAGGACAGGCCGAACTTGCGGTGCGGCTGACCGTTGCTGCCTTGCCGTTCTGGGTAGAATTCTCGACGATGGCGGAAAGCGGGTCACGCGTCGAAAAGGCCCTGTCGGCGCTGGACGACCTGTCCGGTGATCACCTCCTGCTCCGTATGAAGCTGGTCGCCGCACATGGCTGGAATCTTTGTTATCGCTATCCTTTCGGCGACGAACTCGAAGCAACCTGGATGAGGGGGTTCGAACTCGCTTTAAAAGCCGGAAGCGTGGAACATTGTCTTCGCACCAAGATCGGCCTGGCAAATGTGCAGTCCGCTATGGGCTTTCATCAAAGAGCGCTCGAGACGATCGGCGACCTTCGCCGCTTCATGGCGTCCGTAGATGATTATTCCGCGGCTCCCAACGCCGATCGGCAGTTGTTTACGTGCGAATTCTATCTTGGGAACATCAAATCAGGGCACGCGGGACTTGAGCGTCTGGCGCGCGAGCACGCGACTTTCGGCAATCGTGGTCAGACCTCGAGGTTCCAGATCGACAGGTTCGTCAATTTCCGAAATCATCTTTCGTTGTCCACTTGGGTGGTGGGCCAGCATCGGCGTGCGCTCGAGGTTGCCGAGGAAGCACTGAATGCCGCGCTGACCCTGGACCACGACCTGTCTTGCGCGCATTCGCTCGCACTCGCTGCCACGCCCATAGCCCTGTTATGCGGACGGGTCGATTTGGCGCAGGAGCGAGCGACGATGCTGATCGAGCGCCTGAAGAGCCGCCAGATCGATACTTGGCCGCCGTTTGCCCGCTTTCATCAGGCAGCGATCGATGCCGCACGTGGAGAGCGGGAGGCGGTCGAGCGTTTGAGGAACGCAGTCGGCGTCATTCGTGAGTGCAATTTCCTTGTGCATTTACCCCTGCGGTATGTGATGCTCGCTCATGCGGCACTTTCGCACGATCAGGTCGAGCTTGCTCGTCAGAGCATCGATGAGGGCGTGAACTATTGTCGAGAGCGCGGAGACCGATGGTGCGACGCCGAATTTCTGCATCTTCGAGGCTTGGTGTGCTGGCGGGACGGAGATACCGTTTCCGCGATGCGGCGCCTTCAGGATGCGATAGACTTGGGTCGTAAGAGTGGCGCTCTCGGTTTTGCACTGCGCGCAGCAACGAGCCGTGTCCAGCTTGCGACGGAGATCGGCGACCCTGCGCAGCCCTTGGCACAGCTCAAGGACATCAGCGATCGCTGCGACAGCAGCGGCAGCACGGATATTGCCGCCGCGCACGTTGCGCTGACGCGAGCTCATGCTCGAACGGCATGAACAATCCAACCACCGGAATCTTCAACCTTCTGCCGCGGACGCCGCCGGTACCGTCGATGCCGACCGGACGATCAAGACCAGAGCCGGCACCACTGAAATAACGCCGACGACGACGATTGCGAATTGGAGTGCGCTGTCCGCTCCCTGCATTCGTCCGGCGATGACCGGCACGAGAGTTGGCCCCGCCGCTATTCCGATGATCGCCGAAATCGTGATCGAAAGCGCGACCGTGGTTGCCCGCATATTGCTAGGGACCCGCTCCTGCATGGTTATGCGGCCAACAACAGAACCGCTCACCGACCCCGCAACCCAAAAGGAAAATGCGATGCCTATTTGAAGACTTGAAGAACAGAAGCCAATCGAGATGGCGCCATAAAGAGCAACCAGATAACTTCCCGCGATAAGCTTTGCACGTGTCGAGATACTGCAGCGCGGAGCGCTCCAATCGGACAGCATCCCGCCGCCGATCGAACCAATAATGCCAGCCAGCGCGGTAGCAATCCCAACAGTGGCGCCGGCCGCGATAGGCGTCGCAGCGTAATGCCGCATGAGGAGGGTGGGGAGCCATGCCGCCATACCGAAGTCAGCCAAGCTCATCACCCCCTTCGCAAAGCAGAGCCGCAGTACCAGGCCGCGCTCTGCCGACAGATTGCGCAACAAAAGTTGCAGAGGAGGCGGGGGAAGCCTGTTGCCGTGGGCCGGTTCTGGAATGAACAACAGCAACGCGACAAAGAAGAAGCCGGGGATACCCATAACGATCATCAGCTGTCGCCAGGGTGCCAGCGAAGCGATGATCGGCAAGCCGGCCGAGGTGTCCGTCCCAAGATAACTGAGCACCGCACCACCGATGATCAATGCGATGCCGCTCCCGCTTGTCGAGCCGAGCGAGAATATTCCGAGAGCGGTGCCGCGGCGCGCTGCCGAAAAGCTGTCGATGAGTAGCGAGGACGCTGCTGGTATGAGAGCTGCTTCCCCAAATCCCAGGACGACCCGTGCGGCGAAAAAGCTCCAGAAACCGGTCGCAAGTCCGCATGCTATCGTGGCGAGGGACCAGACAACCACGCCCGCGGCGATCAACCTCGGTCGGTTCACCCTGTCCGCCAGCCTGCCGGCCGGGAGTGCCGCCAGCGCGAATATAAGCGCAAAACCAGCGCCCTGAAGCAAACTGATTTCCAGGTCGCTAAGCCCCAGCTCGGCGCGTATGGGGTCTACGACCAGGTTGATCACGAAGCGATCAATGAACGATAGTATCAGGGTCAGGCATAAAACGGCGACCGTGTAACTTCCGCGCGAAGGATGGGATTCTTCTCGGTTTGGTACCGATCGGTCGAGATCGTTCAGCCCTTCCCCCATCACCTCATCCGCCCTCGTTCCAACAATGGTTGCCGCATAATCAACTTACCAAAACTGCGGCCACGGATAAAATACCAACGAGTTTTGGCAGTATGATTATGATCCGAAGTCGGACTGACCTGACAAACTCCGACATCCTATGAGCGCAGCCGGGGTCGCCGCGCACTTCGGCATGTATCGGTCCGGTCGAAGCCGTCGATCCACCCTCCGGTTTCCGGCAAGCACCAAGCTTGGCCCCGCTCGTGAAACCTTTCGATTGGTAATCCGTTTTCGCTGGCATGACCGACGCAAAACTGAAGCCGACATCGGTCGACGGCGCCAAGCCTGATGGTGCCGAGGAGACGCGCCAGGGCAAGGCATCGACTGTCGAAGTCGCGCCGCCGCCAGATGTTATCGAACCCGATCCGGACTTGACACCGGAGGAGGCCGAGCAGGCGCGCAGGAAATATCTGCTGAAGCGTTTCTGGATCAGTGCGCGCGGCTATTGGGGCCGCAGCGGCGACGGCTTCGCCTGGCCGTGCTCCATCGGGCTGCTGGTCATGATCTGTATGAATGTCGGCTTCCAGTATGGGATCAACAGGTGGAACCGCGGCATATTCGACGCCATCGAGCGGCATGATGCCGGCACCGTCTACTATCTGAGCGCCGTCTTCCTGCCGCTCGTGGCCGGCAGTGTCGTTCTCGTGACGTCGCAGGTCTATGTCCGCATGATGATCCAGCGCCACTGGCGCCGCTGGCTGGCGACCGCACTGATCGCGCGCTGGCTTGCCAACGGCCGTTACTATCAGCTGAATCTCATCGGCGGCGATCACAAGAACCCGGAGGCCCGTATTTCCGAGGATCTGCGGATCGCGACGGAATCGCCCGTCGATTTTATCGCCGGTGTCATCTCTGCCTTTCTCTCGGCCTCTACCTTCATCGTGGTTCTCTGGACGATCGGTGGTGCCCTGACACTCCCGATCGGCGGGATGTCGATTACCATTCCCGGCTTTCTCGTCGTCACGGCAGTGCTCTACGCTGCGATTACCTCCACGACGATCGCGGTGATCGGCCGGCATTTCGTTCGGGTTTCCGAGGTGAAGAACCAGGTGGAAGCCGAATTTCGCTATACGCTGACGCATGTGCGCGAGAACGGCGAAAGCATCGCGCTTCTCGGCGGCGAGGAGGAGGAGCGCAACGACCTCGACAAGACGTTTACCAATGTGCTCCGCCAATGGGCGAAGTTGTCCCACCAGTATATGCGCACGACCTTCGTGTCGCATGGGTCGATGCTGATTGCGCCTGTCGTACCGGTGCTGCTCTGCGCGCCGAAATTTCTGGAAGGCAGCATGACGCTGGGTGAGGTGATGCAGGCTGCTTCGGCCTTCGCCATCGTGCAGACCGCCTTCGGATGGCTGGTCGACAATTACCCGCGGCTTGCCGACTGGAACGCCTGCGCGCGGCGCGTCGCCTCGCTGATGATGTCGCTCGACGGGCTGGAGCGGGCCGAACAGAGCGACGCGCTCGGGCGCATCCAGCATGGTAAAACGGAGAGCGAGGCGATGCTGAGCCTCAACGATCTCGCCGTGTCGCTGGATGATGGTACGGCCGTGGTCAAGGAAACCCAGGTCGAGATCGAGGCCGGCGAGCGGGTGCTGGTTGCGGGAGAATCCGGTTCGGGCAAGAGCACGCTGGTGCGGGCGATTTCAGGCCTCTGGCCGTGGGGGCACGGCAGCGTCGATTTCCACCCCGACAGGCGCCTGTTCATGCTGCCGCAGCGGCCCTATATCCCCTCGGGCACGCTGCGCCGCGCCGTCGCCTATCCCAATGCCGCTGACGGCTGGCCGCTGGATGAGATCAAGGCGGCCCTTCAGAAGGTCGGGCTCGAATATCTGAACGAGAAGCTCGAGGAAGAGGCGCCTTGGGACCAGATCCTGTCGGGCGGTGAAAAGCAGCGGCTCGCCTTCGCGCGCCTGCTGCTGCACAACCCTGACATCATCGTGCTCGACGAGGCGACCTCGGCGCTCGACGAGAAGAGCCAGGACAGGATGATGGAGATGGTGATCGAGGAGTTGCCCAAGGTCACCATCGTCAGCGTGGCGCACCGCGCCGAACTCGAGGTCTTCCATAGCCGCAAGATCACCCTGGAGCGGCGCGAGGGCGGCGCAAAGCTCGTGAGCGACATCGATCTCATCCCGCGCAAGAGAAGGCGGAGCGTGCTTTCGCGCTTTCTGGATAATCCGCGCTCGCTGGCGAAAGGCAGCACGGGTTCGGGCAAGGCGGAACTGTCCGGCAAGAAAAAGTGACGTGCGCCTTGAGTGTCCGGGCCGGCGCTAGTGCGGACGAGCGACGGCTGACAGGAATTCCTGCGTATTCGAGAGAATGGTATCGCCCATGAAGCGGAGGGAGTCGACGGAGCGTCTGGCGGCTTCCGCGTCTCCATATCCGCAGGCGTCTTCGATGACGATCGGGACGATGCCGAGGTCGGCGGCGTGGCGGCAGGTCGGCTCTATGCCGATCTCCATCGCAATGCCGCAGATTGCCAATGCTGAAAGGCCGGCATCGCGCATGGCAAGCGCGAGCGGCGTTCCCTCGAAAGCCGACATGCCGAGCTTGTCGAAGACGAAATCCTGCTCCTGCGGCGCGAGTTCCGGAATGATCGCGACCGCTTCGCTGTCCCTCAGAAACCACGGTTTGACAGCCTCGGGATCGTCGGTGCGTTGCCATGCCATTGCCATGCGCGTGGCAAACAGGCCCATCCAGGGTTTGGGAAGGGAAAGATGACGGCAGAAGGCGATTCTCATTCCGGCGCGTCTGGCGGCGGCGATGATCTCGGCGATGCGCCGGCCCGTTTCGTCTGCGCCGGGAACCTGCCGGGCAATGCCGATCTGCATGTCGTAGACCAGCAATGCGGTTCGATCGGGGGAAAGCCAGTCTGCAAGTGTCGTGGGTATCGTCATCTGCGCATTCCCTGACAATGGTGACCGGCCTTAGTTAGGGCGTGGATGCGCATTCGAACAGGATGCGGCGCTCGCGCAGTGCAATTGCTGCAATCGGCGAAAAGAAATGCCCTGACTATCCTGATTTCGTCAGGATTTCAGCCATCTATAGAGTTCAATATCGACGCGGGAGGATCTTGCGATGAGCAGAAACGGTAAGACGCTTCGCCTGCACATGCCGCAATGGCAGGGCGGCAATCTCGGCGAATATCATCTGGGTTCACGCCTGCTTTCCTGGCTTCTTCCGGCAGGCGAGGGACCGGAGGAAATCGTTCCGGTTGCCGAGCCGACAAGATCGGCCTTTCCGCAGGCAATGCAGGACGGCATGGCCGGCAAGGCCGTTCTTCTCCAGCAGGCGAGGGATGCAAGGCTTGCGATCGAACGGCATCGGCCGGATCGCATCCTGACGATCGGCGGCGACTGCCTCGTCGATCTCGCCCCGATCGCCTATCTCAACAAGCGCTACGGTGGCCGGCTGGGTGTCTTGTGGATCGATGCCCATCCGGACGTTCAGACTGCCAAGCAGACCGACCAGGGCAATGCGCAGGTTCTCGGAATGCTGCTCGGGCGCGGCGATCCCTCCTTCGTCGCCGAGGTCGATCTTCCCGTCGATCCCAATCTCGTGATGTATGCCGGCCTGGATGAATGGTCGCCTGCAGAAGACGAGGTTCTCAGTGGCTTGTCTTTGCGCGTGACAGGATCGAGCGCTCTTTCGAGAGGCAGCTCTGAAATCCTGCGCTGGATCGAGGAAAACCGGATAGAGCATCTGGCCGTGCACCTCGATGTCGATGTGATCATCCCGGAGCGTTTCCAGCCGATTCTGTTCAACAAGCCGGCGGCAGAACCCGGATTTCTGGAGGGCGTGCCGCGTGGTCGCCTTCAGCCCGACGATGTTCTTCGTCTGCTTGGCGAGGTTGCGGCTAAGACTGATATTGTCGGCCTCGCCATCACCGAATTCATCTCGTGGGATGCCATTCAGACGCGAGCGCTTTTGGCGCGCCTTCCTTTGATCGGTGGATAAACACTTTTAACGCGAGTTTGTCCCTTCGCATATTGAGTTATAGCAATATATTGAATATAAATTATTATTAACTGATAATAATAAAGCATTCACCGATTTACTCTATAAAAAAGGGATACACGAGAGAGGGAGGGGCCTCTGTTTATAGTATCTGTACGAGATGAGGGTGAAGAAAGAAACTTCGTTGCCGTCGCTTTACATATCAGCGGCGGCGAGCTTCATATCGATGTCGGCGGTGTCGAGCACCATTTCAAACTCGCCGACCTGATCGATATTCTCTCGGTCGAACATTTTCGCGCCCAGACTCTGGAAGGGCGTGTGCGCATGCACGCGCTATCTCATTGAGCACTGTCCTGTCCGGCATCGATTGCCTGCCGGGCTTTCGCCGCGCCCCTTGCCGGGGCGGGTATTGATCCCGTTCGCAGCCAGCTGCCGGACGCCGATGCGCATTGACTGACGACAAAACTTATTCGTGATGAGCGGAACCTGGGGCCAGCCCCCAAGTTGTGCCTGATGACCCATGAAGCGCAATGGAGGTTTTTCATGCTTCTGAAGCTCATCACAGCATCCATCCTTTCCGTCGGCCTTGCCACGTCTGCAATGGCGCAGTCATCGGGCGTTGGCGGTGGCGCAGGCGGTGCGGGAAGCGGCACCGGCGGCGGCACTATCGGCTCCGGCGCATCCGGTGGCGTCGGCACCGGCACTACGATATCGCCGGACACAAACAGCACCACGAATAGCATCGTGCCCAATCCCGATACGACGAATCCGGGAGTGCGCGGCACGTCCGGCACCGGCAATGGCATGGGCAGGGGAACGCCCGATTGCAACGGCATGACAGGCACCGGCTCCTCGGCCGGGCTTCCGGGATCCGACACGTCCGCACAGGTGCGCCCGGACTGCTAGAGCAATTCCAGCAAAAGTGTGAAACGGTTTTGCGTCCGGAATTGCGTGAGACAAGAGAGCAATTCCAGCAAAAGTGTGAAACGGTTTTGCGTCCGGAATTGCGTGTCGGTGTCGGGCCTCCTCAAACGTCTTTTGTTCGACGAGGTGACATCTCGTCGATCGAAACGACAGTTTGGAGATTGGAAATATGGCGCTGAAGCGGATGGACAACGTCGGAATCGTCGTCGAGGACCTTGGAGAGGCGATCGATTTCTTTCGCGAACTTGGCCTCGAGCTCGAAGGGCGGGCCATGGTTGAAGGAGAATGGGCCGGACGTATCACCGGGCTCGGCGATCAGCATGTCGAGATCGCCATGATGCGCACACCTGATGGCCACAGCCGGCTCGAGCTCTCCCGCTTCCTCGCCCCTGATGTCGTCGCGGATCATCGGAACGCCCCGGTCAACGCGCTCGGCTACCTGCGCGTCATGTTCGCCGTTGACGATATCGACGAGACGCTTGAAAGGCTGCGTGCGCGCGGCGCTGAGCTCGTCGGCGAAGTCGTCCAATATAGAGACGCGTATCGGCTCTGCTACATCCGCGGGCCTGAAGGGATTCTCATCGGATTAGCCCAGGAACTCGGCTGAGCGCATTCTCCACGGCTGACTGGATCGCGGCCTGTCCGTTTCTCTCGATCGGTAGGGACAGGCCGCTGTTGCAGCTCGCTATTTCAGTGGCAGAAACAGGTCCGCGACCGCCTCATGCTCCGGGAAGCTCAGGCGCTGGCAATAGATCGGGAAGTCGCGTGTTTCCTCGCCGCTGGCCGGAAGCCAGTCGCGGGAGAGGTAGAGCGCGGCGGGCTCCAGATTGTCGGTATTGCCGACGACGCGCAGCATGGCGCGCTCGACCGATCTTGCGGTTTTGTCACGGGTCGCAGGCCGTCGACAACGGCGAAAAGGGGGCGGATCGTCCCCAGAATGAACCGCCAGATCACTCAATCTCCGACATTGAACATTTCGGCCGGGTCGGGCAGCACGGTGTCCGAGTGCAAGAGCAATCGCACGCCGTCCTGCAGGATGAGAGGAGGAGACATCTGGGAGGCGAGCTCGATGACCCGTGCCTGCAGTTTCTGGACCATTTCCGGGTTCTGATCGGCAAGGTTTGTGGTCTCGGACATGTCCTTCTGGAGATCGAAGAGTTCGACTTTCGGCGGCAACGTCGTCTTCCACACAAGCTTCCAATCGCCCTGGCGCACGGCGGCCGTCATTGGTTCGACGTTGTAGACGATCTCGGTGCGCGGCGATGGTTTTCCTTCGCCAAGCATCGGCCACATGTCCATTCCGTCCAGCGGCTTGTTCTTGCCGAACTCAGCGCCGGCCAGAGCTGCCAAGGTCGGGTACATGTCGACGACATGCATCATTCCGTCGGCAGTGCCAGGCTTGATCTTTCCCGGCCAGTTGACCAGGCCAACGACGCGCGTGCCGCCTTCATAGGTCGTCCCCTTGCCCTCCCGGTAAGGACCGTTGTCGGCCGGAAGCTTGCCCTTGACATCGCTTTCCCCCGCAAAGAAGGCATTCACGACGCCGCCGTTGTCGCTGTGAAAGACGATGAGCGTATTCTCGCGCATCCCGCGCGTTTCGAGAGCATCGACGACTCTGCCGATGCCATCGTCCATCACCGAAATCATCGCTGCATAGTTTCGCCGGCTCTCGTCGGCGATATGGCTGTTGCGTTCAATAAATTCCTTCGGCGCCTGGAAGGGCGTATGCGGCGACGTGAAGGCCAGATACAGGAACAGAGGCTTCGCCTGATCGTGCTCGTTGATCACTCGCACGGCTTCGTCAGCGAAGAGGACGTTGTCGAATCCGTCCTCCTCGATGGCGTCGTTGTTCCGGTACCAATCCGCATTGCCGTTTGCCGACTTGTGCGTGAAGTGATCGATCTCACCAAGCAGAGCGCCATAGAATGAATCGAATCCGCGCTGGCGCGGCCAGAATGCCGTCTTGGCATGACCGAGGTGCCATTTGCCGCTCGCGGCGGTGGCATAGCCCGCCTCCTTCAGCAGTTCCGGCAAGAGATAGTCATCGAGCGCCAGGCCGTAGGTACCGCCCTGGGGAATGACGGCGGTCTGCATGCCGTAACGGAACGGGTAGCGGCCCGTCATAAACGCCGCCCGGGTGGGCGTGCACATGGGCTGCGCGTAATATTGCTCGAGCCGGGCGCCTTTTTCCGCCAGCTCGTCGATGTTTGGCGTCTTTATGTCAGAGCCGTGAAATCCGACATCCTTCCAGCCCAGATCGTCGGCCAGGATAAAAACAATGTTCGGCTTGGCCGACTGTGCGAACGCGGCCGTTCCGGAAGCAAGCGCGGCGGCCAAGCCACGCACACCGATCCTGCCAGCGATTTGCGCCGCCGCCAGCGAGCCGCCAGTCGTGAGCATTGCGCGGCGCGTAAACCCTTTTGGGCCGATATTACCGGCCTCGTTATCAGCATTCTCGTCCATCAGTTCAGTCCCCCCTTGCTCAGCGGTTTTGTCCGGCATTTCGCGCAAGAACAGTTCGGCTGTACCCCAAGTAGAACATCCGGGCGGCGAGCATCCAAAATGCCCTTGAGCCCTCTCTCCGTATCAAATCCCCCTTGCTATCCGGCACATACATCGACTCCCATCGGAGCCAGGGGGCATCAGCGTTCGCTGGCCTTACATGCTGGCCGAAATGGTCTCGGCATCTTGGTATTGTCTACCGATTTGCGAAAAAGGCGAGTGCATGAGCTCTCAGGTTTCCGGATTTTCCGATAGATCGGCAAAGCCGTCGCCGCGCAACTTTCAACCGGCGGCGCAGCAGGGTGTTTGCCCGTCTCTCTCATTCCTGGGACAAGTGCAGGAATGAGGGGAATTCCTGGGATGCCGGTGCCCCAGGCGAGGTTGGCGGCGGTATCTACCCCGCCAGCAAGGCGCGGTGATCAGGCGCCGGGGGCAGCTGGGCGGCAACCCCACCCTCGCGAGAGCGTAGCGATGACGGGCGAGATGGAGACGCGGATGGTTTTCGATCCTCTGCCGCACCATCGCGGAAGGCAACATGGCAGCAGCCGCGGCAATCGCCGCGGCGCGGACACTCGGCCGGGATGCCGGCCCCGGCGTCTGGTTTGCACATGGTTCTTCTCCTGAGATTCAAAGGGGATGCTGCGGGCGGAGCCCCGATCCTCCGCCCGCAGCGATCTTCACTGGCGCACACTGGCTGCCGTTCAGGCGGCCAGCTTCAATGCGTCGGCAAGCCTGGCGAAATCGCCGGCCGAAAGCCCCGGACGGACGGCGAAGTCGATGACGGCCTGGAAGATTTCCGGCGGTGCATCCTTCTTCATGGCGCCGAGAAGGGCGGCGCGCTCTGCCGGATTGATCGCCGGGATCATGATGCGCATGAAGGCCATGCTCTTTTCCGGCGGCAGGGAGCCGATGATGCGCATCTCGATGCCGAAGATTTCCTGATCGTTGAAATGGCGCCACAGCAGGGGGCCGGTCACCGCCTCCTCCTCATGCATATGCGCGAAGTCGTCGGCGATGTAGGCGGCAAAGGCGAGATAAAGCTTGCGGCCGCAGGCGGCCTTGTGGAGCGGCCAGGCGTTTTCCCAGGCGACAATCAATTCCTCCAGTTCGCGGAAGGCGGTGCGGTGGTCGTCGTGCTGCTCGTCCAGCGTGACGGTCGAGACGCCTTTCTCGGCAAGCGCCGTGTGGATGTTGTCGTCTTCGTGGGTGACGTGGGAGGCGGCAAGCATCAGGTAATGGCGCAGGTCGCCGATCAGGAAGACCGTCTCCTCGACATTCTGGAAATCGGCCGTGCCGAGGCGTCCGAGCAGGTCGCAGCCGGCCTTGCGCAGGCCCTTATGAACAGCGCCGTAAATGTCGTAACGGCCGTTGAGATCGGGGATGCTGGTAAGCGAGAATTCATGGCTCATGATGGTTTTCCTCTCGTTATCAGGCGCCTTTTTCCGTGCGCCGGGCTGATGACCGGGAGATAACCGAGGCCCATGCGGGGCGCTTCCTAAAACCATCCTAAGCAATTGGAACGATTGCTAAGAATATCCTAACTCAATATCATCGCGGGAATATCGGGGAGGGAAGCATTGCTGGGGCAGGAACTCGTGGACTTCATAGAAAGTCCCGTCATGATACTGTTTGCGACGCGTGACGAAGCCGGGCGACCGATGATCGGTCGCGGCTCCGGCGTGTGCGTCGACCGGCAGAGCGGGCATCTGCATTTTCTCGCCTCCCGCAGCCAATGGCCTGACGCCGTCAGCGAGGCTCTGCCCGGCCGGCCGATTGCCACGACCTATGTGCGGGCCACCGACTACAAGGCCTGCCAGATCAAGGGCCGGATCGTGGCGGCAGGGGCGGCGGATGAGGCCCACCGGGCACGAGGCGAGGCCTATGTCGCAGAACAGCTGGCGCGGATGATCGCGCTCGGGGTTACCCGCATGCAGCTTTCCAGCACGCTGTCGGACCAGGAACTCGTCTGCCTGACGATCGAGCCGCAGGCGATCTTCGAGCAGACGCCCGGGCCGGGCGCCGGGCGCAGATTGACGCCGGAAGCCGCCGCATGATCCCGCTCGAAAGCCTGCGGGACAGTTTCGAGGGCGTCATTCCCTCTATTATCGCCACCACCGATGCGGACGGAATGCCCAATATTTCCTACCTCTCGCACGTCCATTACGTCGACGAGGCACATGTGGCGCTCTCCGACCAGTTCTTCTCCAAGACCGCCACCAACGTGGCACGCAACGGGCTCGCGACCGTGATGGTGGTCGACGGCTACAGCGGCCAGCAGCACGTGCTCGACCTGGCGTTCGAACGCTCCGAGACTGAGGGCGAGACATTCGAGCGGATGGCGATCCATCTGGCGATCCTGGAAAGCCGGATGAGCGGGATCATGAAGTTGCGCGCCGTCGATATCTACCGGGTGGAGGACTGTCGGGCCGTGCCGGCCGCCAATCCGCTGGTTGCGCCGGAGCCGCTCTTTCTGCCCGACTTGATGGGCAAGGTGGCGCGGCTGACGGCACGGATGTCGGATTGCGGCGATCCGGAAACGCTGCTCGACGCCACGCTCGAGGGTCTGGGCGAGCTCTTCGGCTACCGCCATTCCATGGTGCTGGTGCCGGACGGCGAACGCGGCGGGCTGACGACGATTGCGAGCCGCGGCTACGACCAGTTCGGATTCGGCGCCGAGGTTCCGGCCGGGCGCGGCATTATCGGGCTTGCGGCCGAGCGGCGGCGCAACGTGCGGATCACCGACCTCAGCCGCGGCCGGCGCTACATCGAGGCGGTGCGGGCCATGGCGGGCGTCGAGGATGCGACGCCGATCCCGCTCCCGGCGCTCGACAAACCGCTCAGCCAGATCGCGCTGCCGCTCGTCGCGCGGGGAAGGCTGGTCGGCGTGCTGTTTTCGGAATCGACCGAGCGGTTTACCTTCCGCCATCGCGACGAGGAGGCGCTGATCGTGATCGCAGCGCATCTGGGCACCGCGCTCTCCTTCCTGTCCGAGGAACGCGAGCGGGGGGAGGCGAACGGGCGCGAAAAGGCAGACGCCCCGGCCGACCCGGCCGGCAGCGTGCCCGCCGGCCGGCGCATTGCCGTGCGCTTCTATCCGCGCGACGGCTCGCTGTTCGTCGACGACGACTATCTCATCCGTGGCGTGCCGGGGCGGCTGCTCCTGCATTTCCTCGAAGACTATGCGCGCACCGGCAAGCGGGACTTCCTGAACCGCGAGATCCGCCGCGACCGGCGCCTGCAGCTGCCTGACTTCAAGGACAACCTGGAAACAAGGCTGATCCTCTTGCGCCGGCGGCTGGAGGAAAAGGCCGGTCCGATCACGCTCGAGCGTGCCGACCGCGGCCGCCTGCGGCTGACGCTCGCCGGGCGGCCGGAGATCGAGGTGGTGGAGGAGTGAGGGTGCGGTACTCCGGAATTGCTCCAGTGGCGATTTGCGGCGATCCGTGATTCAAGCTTCCGATGTGGAGAGCAGCGAATTCGCCTGGAGGGCTGTTGGTGTTGGGGCTCCTTGAGCGTCCTATGTTCGACGAGGCGACACCTCGTCGATTGATACGAGGCCGCTGTTGCAGCGCGCTATTTCAGCGGCAGAAACAATTCCACGACGACCTCACGGACCGGCACGTTCGGGAAGAAGGAAAAATGCCGCTGGCAATAGATCGGGAAGTCGCGCGCCTCCTCGCCGCTTGCCGGAAGCCAGTCACGATAAAGGTAGAGTGCGGCAGGCTCCAGATTGTGGGTATCGTGAACGACGCGGATAACCGCGCAGCGTCCGCCCGGAATCACGCCTGATTTCATCACCTCGTCGTCGGCATCGATCGGCCGGTCGGTCCCGACACACAGGTCCATGCTGTAATCGGCGGGATTGGCGGGGGTTCGCGGCGATCGGAAGATGTTGAAGGTAGGGCTCGTCCCGGGTGACAGGCCGGCGGCTTTGCGCCAGGCGATGAACCGCTCGATGCTGGCGCCGAGGGTCGCCCGGTCACCCCGGTGCTCCAGGATCGCCACCGGTGTCAGCGGCACATCGCGGATCGTCACATCGTCTTCTTCATAGGTTATTTGCATGAGCTTGCTCCTTGCGTTTTCGAGAGGCCTGAAGGCGGCAAGCCACGGAGCCCAGTCGGGAGATTTCCGGAACGAGGAAGGCGATTGCCCGAACCGTTGCCGAAAGGCGCGGGCGAAGGCATCCGGTGCACCGTAACCGGCATCCATTGCTATGTCGGTGACGCTTTGGTCGCCCTTTGCGGCCAGCCGGTGTGAAGCGCGCTTCAAACGGGCGAGCTGGACATAGCGATGCACCGACAGACCGAAGGTCGCCGAGAACTGCCGGTGAAAGTGAAACTTCGAGAAGGCTGCGATGCTGCTCAGCGCATCCAGATCCAGATCATCGTCCAGATGCCGGTCTATGTGATCCAGCACCCGCTGCATCCGGGCATGGTAGTTTCGAAGCGCCGCCTTCATGGTTCCGTCCTCCGTGGCCGCGCCAACTAAGCGCAGGCAGACATGACGCGCTCGACCGATCTTGCGGTTTTGTCACGGGTCGCAGACGGTCGACAATGGCGAAAAGGGGAGGCGGATCATTGTTGACCGACGTCAAAGACTATACCGGTTCGGATTGCTATAGTCGTGATATCCATCACGGAGGGCAGCCATCATGGCCATCAAGACAGTTCTGAGCATCCTCAAGAGCAACAGATACGAGCAGGATCTGAAAGGCGCGGTGGACTTGTGCGCGGCTCAGGGAGCCCATCTGACCGCACTTGCCGTTTCAATCGGCTTGCCGCCGATGCTGGGGGAATATGACGCCGCCCTCTCGACCGTCTGGATCGATCAGCGGCAGCGGCAGATCGAGGAACTCGCCGACACGGCCACGAAAATCAAGGAGACGCTTTCTGGGAGCGGCCTCTCGTTCGAGGTGCAGGATCTCTACACGGAATATGCGTGGGCCGACCAGGATTTTGCCGAGCGGGCGCTTTATGCCGACGTCGTGCTGCTCGGGCCTGACGTGGTCGAGGACACGGGCCTCAAGAAGCGCATTTTCGATGGCGCGCTTTTCCAGACGCCGACACCGATCGTGATCAACCGCGGGCGAAAGGCAAGCGTCACCTTGCCGAAGAATGTGATACTGGCATGGGATTCCAGTGACGAAGCAGCGCGGGCTGCCCGCGAGTCGCTCGATGTTCTGCAGAAGGCCGAGATCGTGCATGTGACCATGGTCGACCCGGAGGCGCGCGTGGCCGTAAACGGCGAGGAGCCGGGCGCCGATATCGCCGCCTTCCTTGCCCGCCACGGCGTGAAGGTCCAAGTCGATCGGCTTTCGGGCGAAGGCAAGAGCCCCGATCAGATCATCGTCAGGCACGCCGTCGATATGGGCGCGGACCTCATCGTCATGGGCGCCTACAACCACCCGAGATGGCAACAGAGCCTATTCGGCGGCGTCACCCGCAGGATGATCGAGGAGTGCCAGCTGCCCCTGTTCCTCGCCCATTGAATGTAAGAACCGACAAAGTTCGTCGCCGTCATCTGAGGTCCGGTTGATGGCGACGTCGTCTGTTTCCGCCTGTTCCTCGGCAACCCGGGCTCAGGACTCATTGGCTCGAGCCGGACAAAGACGGTTGCGGCGATACGGATCGCCGACCTGATTCCGATTTGCAGCCCTTGGAAATCTCTTGGATCCAAGAGAAGATCATTCCGCTCTAGCTTTAGAGGGGAGACGCTGATGGAAAACCACGAGCCGTTTTTACGCGAGGCGATTGCGCTCTCGAAATCCGCGATGGAACACGGAGACGAACCGTTTGGCTCTGTGTTGGTGAAGGACGGTGCGGTCATCCTGCGCGCCGAAAACAGCGTCTTCACCGGCCGCGACATGACGAACCACGCCGAGCTGAACCTGATCAAACTGGCCGCACAGCACTACGACACTGCATATCTTGCCGACTGCACGCTCTACACCAGCACGGAGCCGTGCGCGATGTGCTCCGGGGCGATCTACTGGTCGGGTATCGGGCGTATGGTGTTTGCGTGCTCCGAAGCGCGACTTGGCGAGATCGCCGGGATCGGGCTGGACGTGCCGAGCCGGGCGGTACTGGAAACCGGCGCGCGCATTGTCACCGTTGAGGGACCGACGAACCTCGAAGAGGAAGCCGCCGAAGTCCATAAGGCATTCTGGCCGAAACATCTGGGCAAAGCTTAGGGCTCGTTATCTAGCGCAGCGCCCGTAGCGCGTTCAGGATCACGGCCACATCAATCACTTCCTGCAGCAGCGCCCCTGTCACCGGCGGCAGGAAGCCGGCACCGGCGAAGATCATGGCGACGAGCGAGAGGCCGATGCCGGCGAGGATGCTCTGGACGGCGATGGTGCGTGAGCGTCTGGCTATTTCGACGGCCGCGGCGATCCTGTTCAGATCATTGCGGATGAGGACGATGTCGGCGGCTTCGGCGGCGGCCGCAAGATTGGTGGCGCCGACGGCGATGCCGACATCGGCGGCTGCGAGTGCCGGAGCGTCATTGACGCCGTCGCCGACCATCATGACCCTTCCTGTGGCGCGCTCCCTGGTGATGACATCGACCTTCTCTACGGGAGAGAGCCGCGCCTCGACGGCATCCAGCGACAGGGAGCCGGCAATGGCGGCGGCGACGCTGCGCTCGTCGCCGCTTGCAAGCACGATCCGGCCGAAACCCAGCTTGCGAAGCTTGGTCACGAGCGCGACGGCATCGCCGCGCAACCGATCCTCGAAGCCGATTTCGCCTGCAAGCTGGCCATCGAAGAAGACCTTTGCCTGCATCCTGCCTTTTTTCTCAGGCGGGCGGGAGGGCTTGCCATCCGGCGTGAAGTAATTGTCGCCGCCCACGCTCACCCTGATACCGTCGACAAGCCCGGAGATGCCGGCGCCCGGAAGCTCCGATACGTCAGTCGGGCGCGACAGCGTGAGCTGGCGTCTCTGGGCCTCCCTGACGATCGCGCGGCCGACGACATGCGACGACGCCTGATCCAGCGAGGCGGCAAGACGCAAAATCCGGTCCGGGCCTTCCGGTCCGTCGATCGAGACGACTTCGGGATCGCCCGCCGTCAGCGTGCCGGTCTTGTCGAAGACCGCGACGGAGGCGTCTGCCAAGATCTCCAGCGGACCTGCGCCCTTTACCAGCACGCCCGCCCTTGCAGCTTTCGAGGTTCCGGCCGCAAGGGCGACGGGAACGGCGAGGATCAGCGGGCAGGGCGTTGCCACGACGAGAACCGCGACGATGCGCGCCATGTCCCCGGACAGGATGGCGGCTCCGGCCGCGATTGCTAGCGTCAGGAGGAGAAAGCCGATCGCATAGCGATCGGCCAGCCGCGCTATGCGCGCCTTGGAACGCCGGGATGCCTCGACCAGCTTGACGATGCCGGAATAGGTGCTGTCTTCGGCGCGGCTTTCCACCCTTATCTCGATCGCGTCTCCCGCATTCGTCGCACCGCTCTCGACCCGTGCTCCCTTCAAGAGGTGAACCGGGAAGGCTTCGCCGGTCAGGACGGATTGATCGATCGATGCATTATCCGACAGCAGCGTGCCATCAGCCGGGATCACGTCGCCCCTGCGGATCATCAGGACATCACCGATCGCGATGTCGGGAATGGGGACTTCTTCCAGGCCGTCTTTCAGCAGGCGCAGTGCGGTTCGCGGCACCTGCGCCAGGAGGGCCGTCATGCCCTCGTCGGCGCGCCGGTGCGCATAGGCTTCCAGAAACTGGCCGCCGGCATACATCAGCGCGACGATCGCTCCGGCCAGATATTCGCCGAACCAGAGGGTGGAGCCCATGGCAAGGGCGGCGATCAGGTCGAGGCCAAAATCACCGTTTCTGAGCTTGGCAACGATGTCGCTCAGCAGGAATGCAAGGGCAGTACAGGTGCTTGCCGCGAGGGCAAGCCGGCTCGCCAAACCGAAATCCAGCAGGAAAAGGACGAAAGCGCCCGCCAGGCCCAACATCGCTGCTGCCGCCATGATTGTCGACCGCAAGCCGATATCGGGCATCCATGTTCGCAATTCCCCGAAACTGCCAATTCGGGGCTGAGCCTTCGGCTCGTCCAGAACGCTCATGGCCGCACGCCTCCCATTTTCCTTTCGGGCGTTTCCTCTTGGGTGCACAGGATCGATGCTTTGAATTCGTCGCCTAGCGCCCGTTATGCGCGCAGAATTTGACACAATTACAGGATTTTTCCTTGATCTTACTCAAGGTCCGCCTGCCCGATGGATATGGCGACGATGCGCCGGAAGCAGACATTGCGATTAGTGGGACTGCCCTTACAATGTAACCGACGTTCCGCTCCCACGTAGCCCTTCCGGACGCTAGCGATAGCCCAGAGGGCTTCAGAGCTATCGGATTGCCATATATCCAGCGATATATCCGAGAGGGAACATTGCCGCTACAATGTAGCTAGGTCGGTAGTTCGACGTCATGGCAATGACGCTGGTTACTAACCCGGTTGCAATTCCAACCGCGAGGACAGCTGGAAAGGCATCCGCCGCGAACGCGCCTGGGCCATCCCCTGATCCTATGGAGAATAAATAGACAACAATCATTGCGACGGTTGCCGCCATAAGCGTCCACCCCTGTCGCCAGAACGCGAGCGCGACGAAACCGACGATGTACGGCAAAACAAAAAGGATAAAGAACAACGCAAGCATATCAACGACTCTTGCTACTTCGGAGAATAAGACCCTCGCTCTGGGGGGCACCGGCAGAGGGTCGCGAATAACGCTAGCACTATCGAGAGCACCACCAAAACCTTACAATGCATTATCGTCCACTCTGGGCGGGAGCACCTACATCGGCTGAGATTGTTCATTTAGATGTGCCCGGCTTGCTCAGGGTTTGGCGCTCCGACGAAGACGATGCGAGGTCGGAATATCTGATACAGATGCGAGACGGCCAGCTATCGGTGAGCGCGAAGGATTATCTCGATGGTGAGCAATACGCAATTTCGAATATCTCATATGATTCAGGACGGGTGGAATTCGACACTTTCATGCCGTCGACTTCACGAACGGGACATATTGCCATTGCGACAAGCGGCTCTCCTGATCGCGCCAACGTCCGTTTTACATTTACCGAAGTCGGTTTCATGACGAGGCGCCGGGAGGATTGACGCCAATGTCAGCTTGGGGCCGAAAGCGGCCAATGAACCCACTTGCTTGCCCATAGCATTGCCAATCGCAAAACATCCACGCCCGCGAATGTGCTACATTGCGTCATCACGTTCTTCTGTTGCGGGAGGGATCGAGAATGCAGCGTAAGCTGGCTACGATCATGGTCGGGGATTTCGTCGGCTCCACCCCCGCGATGGAAACGGACGAGGAAGGGGCGATTACGCGGATCGACACTGTCCTCGAGACTGTTCGCATGATTGTCCAGCGCCACGACGGCCGTGTCTTCGGCACGGCTGGTGATGGCCTGCTCGCCGAGTTTGCCAGCCCCGTCAATGCGTTGAGGTCCGCCATCGAGGCGCGCGCCGAGATCGCTGCCCTTCCCGGATCGAGCGGCGGCGACATGCGGTTCGGCCTCCATCTCGCTGATGTCGTCGTCGTCGGTTCGGACCTGCGCGGCGACGGGGTCAACATCGCCGCGCGCATCGAGGCGTCTGCGCCGCCTGGCGCAATCGAGGTTTCAGGCCTGCTTCACGACCAGGTCCGGCGGGTCTCGCCTTGCAGATTTGAAGACGTCGGCGAACGGCGGCTGAAGGGAATTCTCGAGCCGATCCGGATTTACCGGGTCACCGAACTGGTGGACCGTCACGTCTTTCAGTTCGCCCCGACGCGATCCACTCCCAATGCTGCCCAATCTCCCCGGACCAATTCGATCGCAGTGGCACGATTCGATGTGGCGCCCGGCGCTGTTGCAGATCAATGTTTCCTGGCGGAGGGCATTACCGACGACCTGACACTCGAACTCAGCCGCCTGAAGGGATTGTTTGTCAGTTCCCGCTCGGCGGCAACCGCCCTGACGACGAAAGATCCCGTCGAGATCGGACGCCTTCTCGGCGTCGGCTACGTCATCAGCGGTTCGATCCGACAAGTGGGCGACGACCTCAGGGTCAACATCGCGCTTACCGAGACCGGAGAAGGGCTCGTCATCTGGTCTGATCGTATCAAGCGCCCGTTTGGCGAATTGCTCGATGTGCTGGACGAGATCATCGCCCGTGTTGCGGCAACCGTATCCGGACGGATCGAGCAGTCGGAACTTGCAGCAGCACGGCTGAAGCGCCCGGAGAACATGACGGCCTACGAGTATTATCTGCGTGGTCTGGATCACCACCGCCTCGTTGGCGTTGCGGATATTCACATACACGAAGCCATGGCCTGGTTCGAGCGGGCAATGACCGCCGACCCCGGATTCGGCCGTCCCTTCGCAATGCATGTCTGCTCGTGGAGCAATCTGCCGAGCTTCGACATGGACAAGGCCGAACAGCAGGTTGCGCACGCACTCGCCCTCGATCCGACCGATCCGGAAGCCCATCGCATCATGGGCGCGATCAAGATGAAATCGGGCGACTTCGTTTCGTCGCGTTACCATCACATTCGTGCCCATGAGCTCGCTCCGAACGACGCCTATATTCTCGGCCGCAGCGCGGCTTTCTATGTCTATGACGGGGAGCCTGAGCGCGCGCTCGAAATGCTCGATCGTGCCGAGACGCTCGATCCCTTCCTGCCGGTCTGGATCACCGAAGAGCGGGTGGCAGCCCTTTACGCGCTGGGCCGTTTCGAAGAGATGAGGCGCGTCGCCTTGACGCTGCCCTTCCAGACCAGGCGCACGTCGCTCTATCAGATTGCTGCGAGCATGGCCTGCGGCAATGCCGAAAGGGCCGAATTCCTGGTTCGGCAGGCGCTCTCCCTCGATCCGACCCTGTCGGCGGTCTATATCCGGATGCAGGAGACCTATGCGGACGAGTCCGTCACCGAAACCCTGGTCGCGCGCAATTGCGATGCCGGGCTGCCATTGACGCCGCGCAAGCTCGTGGCCCGGAAGAAATCACTCTCGCTGAGATGATGATCCGGCCAGGGCATCCGCTCGACTGCCGGGGGCGTCTTCAAGAGATTTGTTGCAGGCACTGGCCGCGAACATTCAATGCTCGACTGGCGTTCCTTCCGGTGGTAATTTAGCATTGTCTAATGCGACGACTATTCGGTTGCGTGAGGGGGAGCTGCCGAGATGACGATCGTTCGCAGTCTGCCTGCATGTACGGGTTTCGTCGCTATCGGCTCAACGCTGGCATTGGCTCGGCCGATCTCCCGCGGAAGGCAGCTTCCTCGGCATGATTTCCTGTTTCCCGTCGACATTGCTCAGCTCGCCGATGCGGGCTGCCCTGATCATAGAACGCAATCATCATTCGGTCGGTCTCGGCGTCGTAGCTGACATCGCGATCGTCTGCGATTCCACCAGGGCGGCCAAAACTAGGGGGAACCAAAATGAAGCTATTGTTTGCGCTTACATCGAGCCTTCTGACGCTTGCGGTCTCCTACGCGAACGCACAACAGATCACTGGCACACCGGGTGCGCCGGATGCCACGACGACCCTCGACGGGCGATACCTTCCCAATCCGCCGGCGCCGTTTGGCGGCGAAATCGGGCTGGATGCAAGAGATTCCAAACCGTATTGGCCGCCGCAGGTGGTGCCCCCGAAGGGCGCACCGAATATCCTGCTGATCATTACCGATGACGCGGGCTATGGTGTGGCGGGCACGTTTGGAGGCGTCATACCGACGCCCGCGCTCGACCGTGTCGCGCAGGCGGGGCTGCGCTACACGCAGTTTCACTCGACTGCGCTTTGCTCGCCGACGCGTGCCGCTCTCATCACCGGGCGCAATCATCACTCGGTCGGCTACGGCGTGGTTTCCGAGCAGGCTACCGGCTATCCGGGATACGATTCCATCATCGGCATCGACAACGCCACGGTTGCCGAAATCCTGAAGCAGAACGGCTACGCCACGTCCTGGTTCGGCAAGGAACACAATACGCCGACCTTCCAATACAGCTCGGCCGGCCCGTTCGATCAGTGGCCCTCCGGCATGGGCTTCGATTATTTCTATGGTTTCATGGGCGGCGACACCAACCAGTGGCAGCCCTATCTGTTCGAGAATCACACCCAGGTCTTTCCCTGGGTCGGCAACCCCAAATACAATCTGATCACCGACGAGGCCGACAAGGCGATCGACCATATCCGGCAGCTCGACGCGGCTGCGCCCGACAAGCCGTTCTTCGTCTATTACGCGCCGGGCGCAACGCATGCGCCGCATCATCCGACCCCGGAATGGATCGACAAGTTCAAGGGCAAGTTCGACATGGGCTGGAACGCCATGCGCGACCAGATCTTTGCCAACCAGAAGCGGCTCGGCGTCGTCCCTCAGAACGCGCAGCTCACGCCATGGCCGGACGACCTGCCGAAATGGGATTCGCTGGATGCCGACAGCAAGAAGCTGTTTGCGCGCCAGGCCGAAGTCTTCGCCGCTTACGTCGCCTATTCCGACAATGAGATCGGCCGTGTCATTCAGGCGGTCGACGACCTCGGCAAGCTCGACAACACGCTCGTCATCTATATCGAAGGCGACAACGGAACGAGTGCCGAGGGGTCCACTCTCGGCACGCCCAGCGAGCTCCTATCCATCCAGGGCATCAACGTTCCGGTCGCGGACCAGCTCAAGTTCTATGATGCATGGGGATCGGACAGGACCTATCCCCACATGTCCGTTGCCTGGTCCTGGGCGTTCGATACTCCCTTCAAATGGACCAAGCAGGTCGCCTCGCATTTCGGCGGCACGCGCCAGGGCATGGCCATGGCATGGCCGGCCCGCATCAAGGATGCGGGTGGCATCCGCACCCAGTTCCATCACATGATCGACATCGTCCCGACCATACTCGAGGCGACCCGGATCCCGGCACCCGCGATGGTCAATGGCGTGGCGCAGAAGCCGATCGAAGGCGTCAGCATGGCCTATAGCTGGGACAAGGCGAACGCCAACGCTCCCTCGACGCGCCATACCCAGTATTTCGAGATGTTCGGCAACCGCGCCATCTACCATGACGGCTGGATCGCCTCGACGACGCCGCCGGCCGCTCCGTGGCTGATGGGGCTCGGCAAGATGCCGGATGTGGTGAACGGCTACAAATGGGAGCTGTACAATCTCAACGACGATTACTCGCAGGCCAACGACCTGGCCGCGACCAGCCCGGACAAGCTGCGCGAAATGCAGGATATGTTCCTTATGGAGGCGGCCAAATACAACGTCTTCCCGTTGGACAACGACGTGCTGGAGCGTACCGTTACGCCGCGGCCGAGCACCACCGCGGGCCGGACGACATTCACCTATACCGGCGCTCTCTCCGGCCTGCCGACCGGCAATGCGCCAAGCATCGTGAACAAGTCGTACACGATCACTGCCGATATCGAGATCCCGCAATCGGGCGCGGATGGGATGCTGGTCACCGAAGGGGGACGGTTCGGCGGGTACGGACTGTACGTGCTGAAGAACAAGCCGGTATTCGTCTACAACCTGCTTGGACTAGAACATTTCCGCTGGGAGGGCACCGATACGCTCAAGCCCGGCAAGCACACGATCGTCTTTGATTTCAAGTCTGACGGACCCGGCATGGGCAAGGGCGGAACCGGCGTGCTGACCGTGGATGGGAGCAAGGTCGCCACACAGCAGGTGCAGCATACCATTCCCTTCCTGTTGCCGTGGGATGAGACCTTCGACGTGGGCAGCGATACGCGCACCCCGGTGGAGGACAAGGACTATCAGGCGCCGTTCGCCTTTACCGGGGCGATCGACCGTCTGACGGTGCAATTGAACTGATGCGGACACCAGCTGCGCGCGAAGCCGGGCGCTTCTATGCCTTGAGCCTCGCGATCTGCGGGCCGACGATCGCGGCAAACAGGCTGGGGTCGCCAAGCGCGCGGGCCGACAGCATGGCGCCATGGACGGAGGCCATCAGGATCTGCGCTTCCTCTTCGGGCGATTTGGCGAGCCGGAAGAGCTTCTGCTCCACGCCGGCCTTCAGCACTGACGTCAGCCAGGCGGCCAGGTTCTCGAAATGCCGGCGCACGTGGGCTGCGACCGGCTCCGGCAGCATCTGTATTTCGGCGGCGAGCATGGCGCAGACGCAGAAGGGCTCCGAGGCGTCGAGGATGCATTTCTGCCAGTAGTCCAGATAAGCCTGCAGCTGATCGATGGGGCCGGGAACGTGCTCGCGCAGCGAGTTCAGGCCGGATTCGGCGCGCTGCGTATAGCGGTCGACCAGGACCCGCACCAGCTCGGCCTTGGTGGGGAAATGGTGGTGGATGCTCGCCTTGCGGATGCCGACCGCATCGGAAATATCGGCATAGCTGAAGCCGTTATAGCCTCCCGCCACGACGAGGGACTGCGCTATATCGAGGATCTTTTCCGAAGTCGTCTGTTCCATGCAGCTTGCCTATCTGCTGGTAGGCAAGGCTGTCAAGCTGGCTCTGCGGGCCTGCTCACGAGCATGTGTTCCTGATGGCAGAGGGCATCGGCGTTTGGCGATTGACTCCCCAAGTTTAGCTACCTACTAGTAGGAAGACAACAAGGAGCCTGTCATGCAGAACCAATCTTCCCCGCAATCGAGCTGGTTGCGATCCTATTATTTCGTCCGTGCGCTGTTTTCGATCGGCTGGATCATCGCCGCCATTCTTTCAGGAGGGCATTCCGCGCTCGCCTCCGTGCTGCTCGTCATCTATCCGGCCTGGGATGCGGCGGCAAACCTCGTGGACGCCCGCTCGAATGGCGGCCTGAAGGCTAACCCGGCCCAGACCTTCAACGTCGCCGTCAGCACCATCACCACGCTCGCCGTCATCATCGCCGTCATGAGCAGCACCTATGCCGTGCTCGCCGTCTTCGGCTTCTGGGCCATCTTTTCCGGTCTCCTGCAGCTCTCGGCGGCCGTGCGGCGCTGGCGCATCTACGGCGCGCAATGGGTGATGATCCTCAGCGGCGCGCAATCGACGCTCGCCGGCGGTTTCATGATCAGCCGGGCCTATGGAACCGCAGCGCCTGGTATTCTCGACATTGCGCCCTATGCGGGCTTCGGCGCCTTCTATTTCCTGCTGTCGGCTGTTTGGATGACGGTTTCGGCGTATCGGAAGGCGAGTGTGTGATGGGTGAGGGCGCCAGCCTCAGACTGGAACGTGAAATATTTCCCGCGAATGTCTCGCGCGAGACTCCCTTCTGCAAAGGGATTCACAGAATGGAGAATTGCCCATCATTCTTCCCCCATGGATTCCAAAGCTGGTGGTTGTGGAATTCTGCCGATGCGACCCGACGCAATGCCCGCGCAAGTTTAAGCCTGCATATGAGTGCTCAACTTTGGTGAGGGATGCGGGGCGCGTCCCGCAACATCTGCATTGCGCCGGCAAGGGGAGCACGCATGACCGTTACCAATTCGATTATGTCATCGATCTACCAGTCCTCAACATACCGGTTTTCAAAGACGACGATTGAGGAATGGCGGGCTGCAAAGTCCGGTGGGGAGGGCGGCGATGACCGTCAGGCTGCGCCTTCGAGCCCGGCTCCGGACAAGAGCGGCGAAAAGGACGGTGCCAGCGCCACCTCGATCGTGCGGCACGTCCGCCAGCAAGCGATGGAAATGTCGCTAAGGGTTCTCGTCGGTACGGGCGGGGACGACAGGCTGCACGGCGGATCGAACAGTTTCGTCGATGCCGACGCCGGCAATGACGAGGTGTCGGCCTATTCCGACGCGACGGTCGATGGCGGCGACGGCGGCGATTACATCAGCACCTATGATCATGCGACCGTCAGCGGCGGGCGGGGCGACGACGTCATCGATACCTACGATTATTCCATCATCGACGGCGGAGACGGCAATGACGAGATCTGGACCTACGCTCATTCCACTGTCGATGGCGGAGCCGGCGACGACATCATCAACGGTTACGGTGACTCCGATATCACAGGCGGAGCCGGCAATGACCACGTGTCCGTCAACGATCATTCGAAGGTTAATGCCGGGGCGGGCAACGACTGGGTGAGCGGCTACGATTATTCGACCGTCGACGGCGGAGACGGCAATGACTACATCTCCGTCTATCGCGACTCCACGGTCAATGGCGGGGCCGGCAACGATGTCATCGAGACCTACGAAAGGTCCGTCATCACCGGCGGCAAAGGCGCCGACCGGATCCAGACCGGCGGCGGCTCGATCCTCAAATATGCCGCGGGCGACGGGCGCGACCAGATCATGGTCTCCGGCTCCGCCACGCTGGAGCTTGGCGAGGGCATTTCCGCCGATGCGGTGCAGGTCACCGTCAATGGCCGCACGGCGACCATCAGCGTCAACGGCAATTCCGACGATGTTATCACCGTCGAGCTTTACGCCGGAGCATCGTCATCGCTGACGATCGCCTTTGCGGATGGCAGCACGCGGCAGGTCACCGCCCAGCCGGCAAGCGGAGGCGGCACGCCGCATCTGCCGCCAAATTCTCAAGTCCCGATCCTTTTGCCTCCTGGCGAGCCGGCGATGTCGAAGGAAGCGTTTGAAGCGATGATCCGCGACCCGAACATGTCGCAGGCGCAGAGGGAATATCTCGTCGGCTCGCTGGCGCCGGCGATCTATGGCATCCCGCGGTATGACTATTCCCATCTCGAATGGCACACATTGCCGCCCGGCTCGGCGCAGCCGATGTCAGCCGAGGTGAAGGCCCAGCTTGCTGCCAGCCAAGAGCTGGCGCGGCAGCTGCAGGCAGAGCGTGATGCTGAGACGGCCGCCCATCCGGAGCGCTACAATCCGCAGACCGAGAGCAATGACATGTATGAAACCAATGTCGCGACATTGCCCGATGACGCCATCAAGCCGCGGATCGAATATATCAGCCATCTCATTCAGAGCGGCGAGGCTGACAAATATTCGTTCCACGCCGGAAACGGCGACCAGACCACCAATTCGATCCACCAGTTTCTCTTCTGGCTGCAGCAACGCGCTCAGGAAATGGAAAGCGACGGCACCTATTCGCCCGGCATGTTCGGGTAATCAGGGGCAGAACTGTTGATCGAGTTTCCATATTCGGAGGCTTGGGAGGTGGAGCAGTGCTGTCGCATGTTGTGGGCTGAGGCGTCCACATACCTCCCTCATCTCTGTGCTTGTCACAGAGATCCAGCCACCGCGCGTCCGCGCGGTGAATGACTCACTCACCAGAAGAAGATAAAAGTCTCTCCTGCCCAAAGACTTGGGCAGGCTGGATTCCTGTGACGGGCACAGGAATGAGGGAGTGGGGAGGAGGGCGTTGGTGCCTAAAGCAACCTCTGCATTCGAGGGGTGTCGATCGCGGATAGATCTGTTCTCTCATCGCTATTCCATTCCCCCGCTGGCAAATCGCCCCCGCGGCGGCTAGTCTCGCACCACCCCACCTTCGGCCGCCGCTCCCCACGGTCCGGCCCGCCACATCACGAGGATACCATCATGAGCACTATCGAAGCCGTCGCCGAAGAGGCCAAGGGCTGGCGACGGCATATTCATCAGAATCCGGAGCTGCTCTTCGACCTGCCGGAGACGGCGGCCTTCGTGGCGGGCAAGCTTGCGGAATTCGGCTGCGAGAATGTGACGACCGGGCTCGCCAAAACCGGCGTCGTCGCCGTCATCGAGGGCAACAAGGGCCCCGGCAAGACGATTGCGCTTCGTTGCGACATGGATGCCCTGCCGATGTCGGAGCAGACCAATCTTCCCTATGCCTCAAAAAATGCCAACCGCATGCATGCCTGCGGCCATGACGGGCACACGGCCATGCTGCTTGCCACCGCCAAGTGCCTCGTCGAAGACCCGGATTTCTCCGGCAAGGTCGTGCTCATCTTCCAGCCGGCGGAGGAAGGCGGCGGCGGAGCGCGGGTGATGATCGAGGAGGGGCTGCTAGAGCGTTTCGGCATCGACGAGGTCTATGGCATGCATAACGAGCCGGGCCTCGAGATCGGTTCCTTTGCGACGCGCGCCGGTCCCTTCATGGCGGGTGCCGACCGTTTCGTCATCACCATCAACGGCAAGGGCGGGCATGCGGCCTCGCCGAACATGACGCGCGATCCGGTTCTCGTCAGCGCCCATATGGTCACCGCGCTGCAATCGATCGCTTCGCGCTTCACCGATCCCTTCGATCCCGTCGTCGTCTCCATCGCCTTTTCGGAGGCCGGCAACGACAAGGCGCTGAACGTCATTCCCGCCTCCGTGCGCCTCGGCGGTACGATCCGCACCATGCAGGCGGAAACGCGGAAGGCCGTCGAGCAGCGGTTCCGTGAGATCGTGCATGGTACGGCGAAGCTGTTTGAAACCGAAGCCGAGATCGACTGGCGGCCGGGCTATCCTGTCACGGTCAACGATGCCGGCAGGACATCGGCGATCGTTGCGGCGGCTGCAAAGGTGGCGGGCGAGGGCCGGGTGGATGCGGCTTACGAGCCGTCGATGGGGGCGGAGGATTTCTCCTATATGCTGGAGAAGCGGCCAGGCGCGATGATCCTGATCGGCAATGGGGACAGTGCGGGTCTGCACCATCCGGCCTATGATTTCAACGACAAGGCGATTGCGCATGGGGTGCGGTACTGGCTGTCTCTGGTCGGGCAGGAGCTTGGGGCCCGGTAGGAGGATTGCGGGCGAGGCGTGTGCAGCGTTACATCTTACACCGCCAGCGTGTGCCATGAGGCACCCCCCTCTGTCCTGCCGGACATCTCCCCCACAGGTGGGGAGATTGGCTGGGAGCGCCGGTTTCCCCAAACAACAAACGTTGCAAACTGCGCAACGTCGATGATGTACGAAGGTCGGGCCGCTTGTCGATCTCCCCCTTGTGGGGGAGATGTCCGGCAGGGCAGAGGGGGTGTTCCGAGCGAGCCGGCGCCGAAACGCTCATCCCTTCACAAAGGAAAAGGCCGCATAAACGGCGGCCCGCAAAGCCCTGCCTGCCGTTGTCAGCGCCCCTCACGCAAACAGGAAATCGCCGGACTGCAGGACATAGGCTCCGTTGAGCAGGGCAACTCCAACGGCACCATCTCCTCCGGTGCCATCCTCGTCCCAATAGAGCGTGCGGTCAGATGAGTTGAAGTAGAACTGGGCATCTGTGCCGATGGCGGTTTTGCCGACGTGGAAATCCAGGGTGGCCGTGGTCATGCCCTGGAAGTCGGCGGACTGGAACAACAGGAAGTCGTCCGCGCCGAAATCGTTGATGGAAGCGAAGTTGAACGGGCTCGGTGCGGCGAGGGCGAACGTATCGGCGCCGCCGCCGCCGTTCAGGCCATCGGCACCGCCGCCGCCGACGAGCGTGTTGGCGGCCGCATTGCCTACTATCTGGTTGTTGCCGCTGCCGCCGATCCCGGTCACGGCGCCTGCCTGAAGGATCAGTGTTTCAACACCGGTACCGGCGAGCGAATAGGTCTCCGCCGTGGAATAGATGGTATCGACCAGATCCCAGACGCCGTCGCCGGTATCGTGGACGACGTCGCCGGCGCTGTCGACCTTGTATTTGTCGTTTCCGTCGCCGCCATCCATGAAGTCGTCGCCGGTACCGCCCGCGAGCATGTCGTCGCCGGAGCCGCCGTAGAACGTATCATTGTCTGCGCCGCCATCGAGATAATCGTTGCCGTCGAGACCATGAAGCGTATCGCTTCCTGCAGCGCCGGCGAGAGTGTTGTTGCCGCTATTGCCGGTCATGACGTTGTCGAGCGCATTGCCGGTCGCATAGAGATTGCCCTCGGCGACCATCGCGAGGTTCTCGACATTGGCCGAAAGCGTATAGCTCACTTCGGTCAGGACGGTGTCGGTACCTTCTCCGGCCAGTTCCACGACCCGGTCGGCCGTGGTGTCGACGCTATAGGTATCGTTGCCGAGGCCGCCGATCATCCTGTCGTCGCCAGAGCTTCCGGAAAGATGGTCATTGCCTGCATAGCCGTAGAGCGTATCGTCGCCGGCGCTTGCATAGATGGCATCGTCGCCGGCCGTGCCGAAGAGGCTCATGCCAGGATAGGTACCGTAGATGCTGTGGCTCGGAAGCTCCACCGCATGGGCGTCGGCATCGTAGCGAACCTGATAGATGCCGGAGTCATAGGAGTAGGGACCGTTGTAGTCGCTGTCGGATGCCCAGGTGACGATCCAGCCGCCGTCATCGAGTGCCGCCACCTGGGGTATATCATGGTAGGTGTGGGTCAGCGTGTTGAGGAGCGTTTCATCGCCGTTTTTCGTCCCGTCGGCATTAAACGCCTGCTGATAGACATGGTAGTAGGTGTCGGTGAATCCCATCACCGTCCAGGTCACCACCCAGCCGCCGTCGGCCAGCGCCGTCACCTTCTGGTTCGACGCATATGTCCCCTCGGTATCGACCTGCGTCTCGCCGCCTTTTGGTGTCCCGTTCGCGTTGTAGGCCTGCTGCATCATATGGGCATCGCCCGAGAGCCAGATCACCACCCAGCCGCCGCCGTCCAATGCGGCGGAGGTAGGGTAGCCCTGGTTGCCGTCGGTCGTGGTGTTGACCCGTGTCTCCGTGCCGAGCCGCGTTCCGTCGGCATTGTAGGCCTGCTGATAGATCCCGCCGCTCGAGCCATCCTGGCCATTCGATCCCCAGATGACGACCCAGCCGCCGTCGCGTGCCACCACGGTTGGGCCGCCCTGATAGGAATTGGTGTAGGTATTGACGAGGGTCTCCCCGCCGCGCGGCGTTCCGTCGGCATTGTAGACCTGCTGCAATATGCCGGTCTCGGAACCGTCCAGCCCTGCTGACGACCAGGTGACGACCCAGCCGCCGCCATCGAGCGGCGCCATCGAACCGGGCCACTGGTTTCCATCGGTGTAGGTGTTGACCTGGGTCTCTCCGGCGATCTTGGAGCCGTCGGCAGCGAAGGCCTGCTGGTAGATCCCGTATCCGGAACCGTCCTGGCCTACCGACAACCAGCTGACGACCCAGCCTCCGTCGGAAAGCCCCATGACCGATCGCAAGCCCTGTCCCGCGCCCTCATAGGTGTTGACCTGGGTCTCGCCGCCGCGCGGCGTGCCGTCCGCGTTGAATGCCTGTTGGTAGACCCCGGGCGTGGAGACCCCCTGGTCTCCCCAGGTCACCACCCAGCCGCCGTCGGCAAGGACCGTCACGGCCGGCATGTCCTGATTGCCCTCGACCGTGGTGTTGACGCGGGTTTCGGGGCCGACGAGGGCGCCCGTCGCGTCGTAGACCTGCTGGTAGATTCCGGAACCGCTGCCGTCCTGCAGCATCGAGGCCCATGTGATCACCCATCCGCCGCCTGGCAGCTGGGTGGTCGCAGCACTGTACTGAAAATTGACCGTGAACGTGTTGACCTGAGATTCCAAAAACGGCATTTACCTTCCTCCTCAGATAGATAGTAACTGGAAACATAAAACGCGTTGCTGCAGATCTGATGCGGATTTCTACTATACCGTTCCTTTTTGAACATTGGCCGACAGTCCCGAGTGGTGGCTACAGTCAGGCGGTGAAATCATGACTTCGGCGAGGTCGAATAGCGGCGCCGGCCAGTTGGTTAGGTTTCTTGAATAGCGGCAGAGCCACCCCCCTCTGTCCTGCCGGACATCTCCCCCACAGGTGGGGAGATCGGCTGGGAGCGCCGGTTTCCCCAAACAAGTGCCGTTGCAAACTACACGACGTCAGCGATGGGCGAAGGTCATGCCACTTGTCGATCTCCACCCTTGTGGGGGAGATGTCCGGCAGGACAGAGGGGGGTGCCCCACGGACGAGCAGCCCGGTTGTCCTCACACTCACACTGCCTGAACGCTTCTCACCACGCCCGTGCGGTCGATGACGCAGGCGAACTTGCGGCCGGAGGCGTCGAGATCGACGCTGAAGCCGCCGGCTTCGACAGGGCGCGAACTCGTCGGCAGGATTTTTGCCCTGTCGAGACCGGCCTGTTTGGCGACAGCATCGGCGCAGAGCAGTTGCAGGTCGGCGGGCGCGGTCTCCACCGCCGTGCGCGACATCTGGTCGGGCGGCGGGGACGACTGGCAGGCGGCAAGTGCCGATAGCGAGCAAAGAAGCAGGGCCGGGAGCGGCTGGCTCTTCAAGAACATGCGCATTCTAATTCCCCCGTTTCAGACGCCCTTGTAGAGGGCCGCGCCCTGCATCAGGACGATAACCTTGGCGCCGACCTTTATCCGCGAGTGCAGATCGATGATGTCGTCATTGTTCATGCGAATGCAGCCCGAGGATACGTCGAGGCCGATCGACCAGGATTCAGGCGTGCCATGGATGCGATAGATCGTGTCGGCATCGCCCGCATAGAGATAGAGGGCGCGGGCGCCGAGCGGATTGTCCGGGCCGCCGGGCTGGCCGGCCGCCCATTTGGCGGCATTCGGGTCGCGGGCCACCATTTCGGCGGGCGGGGTCCAGGTCGGCCATTCGGCGGTACGGCCCACACGCACGATGCCGGCCCAGCCGAAGCCTTCGCGACCGACCCCGATGCCGTAGCGGATCGCCTGGCCTCCGGGCTGCACGAGATAGAGAAAATGCTGGTTGCCGTCGATGATGATGGTGCCCGGCTCCTCCGCCGTGCGGAAGGTCACGACCTGCCGGCGGAAGGCATCCGGAACCTGCTTGTTGCGGGCGAAATATTTGCGCGCCGTGTTCTTGTCGTAGTCGACCCATTTCCGCGTCTTGGAATCGTAGATCTGCGTGCCGGCCGCATGAGCGACATAGGCGGCGAAACCAAGCGCGAGTGCGGCGAGGGCGGCTTTCTGCAATGTCCGGCTCATGGCTTTGCCCATCCCTCAATGCGGGCGGCATTCTTAGCCACCCATTTTTCCGCATAGTCGGCAGGCGGCTGGCGCTCCACCTGCAGCGCATAGGTCATGGCAGTCACTTCCTCAGGCGTCAGATCGACCTTCTCCAGAAAGGCGGCGACATCGGCATGTTTGGCGCCGAAGGACGTCGACCAGGCGATGTGGAATTCCGATGGCGGCCAGGCGACATCGGCCTTCGAATGTTCGATCCAGAGCGGATCGCTGCCGGGTGCGATCTTCCATCGTGCGGGGTCGTAAGCCGGCTCTTCCAGCCGCGTCACCTTGTGCAGTTCGAAGACATTGTGCGGCGCGTAGCAGGCAAAGACCATCGGCCGGCCGGTCGCGACGGCGGCATCGACGGCTGCCATGCCGACATCCTCTTCCGCCTCCACCAGCGTCAGGTTCCTGGCGTAACCGTAGCTCAAGGCACGCACCCGCTCGATGCTCGCCGATGTCCAGGTCGCGGCACCGATCCAGAGCTCGCCGCGGCCATCGCCATCGGTGTCCAGCAGGGCGCCTTTTTCAGGGTCTGAGAGGTCCTTGACACTTTTGATGCCGGCCTTTTCGGCATCCTCGGTGGCGCAGAGGCCCTGCCAGGCGGCAACCGCGCGTTTTGCCAGAGTTACCGCCTTCTTCTCATCGACATATTTTTCGATTGCCGCATCGAGGTTCGGCCGCCAGACCTCGGGGTGGATATCGAGCTCGCCGCTCTCAAGCCCGGCAAAGGCGTTGAGCTCGCCCATTTCGCGCAGTTCGGCCGCAAGGCCGAAGTTCTTGCTGATCGCGACCTTCAGGATATTGGCGGTTGCCTGTCCCGACGGCCAGTTCGGCACGGCGATGACGAGATCGGCGGCATGGACGTTGTGAGTGGCGCCCGACGCTATGAATATGGATGCCATCGCAGCAAGCATGGCTCTCGCATGAAAGCCATGCCGTTGTGGATTCTCTTCCTGACGATGTCTCACAGAGACCCCTCCGGTTCCGCTCCCCAGCCGGTTGAAGTCCTAAACACATTACGCGCATGCCGGGGAAGTACGTTACCGTAAACGCCGCCGTAAATTCATGCGGCGAAGGTGACGTGGAATGAGGGGATGCAGGCTGTCGGTGCGCTCTGCGGCACCCGCTCTGTCCCGCCGGACTGCCGGGGTCGAGCCGCGGGTCTCGCCCCGTCCTTCGGACCCCGCAGGGTGGAGATTGGCACGCGGCGTGCTCCGCAAGCCACCCCAACGTTTTGCCGAACTCCAACGCTGATTGTTTGGGGAAACCATCGCGTCTAACCGATCTCCCCACCTGTGGGGGAGATGCCCGGCAGGGCAGAGGAGGTGCCGCATGGCACATACTTTCTCTCGTCACGGCTGTCTTGCCTCAAGTTCCAGCTTGCCCCGAATCCGCGAATAAGGTTTCGTGGCCGCGTTTCAGCAGGACCCCAGCTCGCCCATGTTTGTCTTCGCCAAGATTTTCTGGATCGTTTCCCAGCCGGTGACGATCTTCTTCCTCCTGATGGCGCTCAGCGTGCTTCTCATGTTCTTTTCCTTCCGGCGGCTCGCCATCGCGGCCGGGCTCCTGTCGCTGGTGCTCATCTTTGTAAGCTTTTACACCACATCAGGTGCGCTGATCGTGCAGGAACTGGAGGATCGCTTTCCACGGCCGGCCGCACCTGCCGATGTCGCCTGCATTGTCCTGCTCGGCGGCGGGATCGCGACAAAAGTCGATGGCGTGCGCGGTGGCTACAACCTGGATGACGCGGCTGATCGCTATATCGAAACGGTGCGGCTGGCTGGCGTCTATCCCAATGCCATGATCGTCATGTCCGGCGGCGATGGCAGTCTCGGCGGCGGTCGCGTCAAGGAAGCGGATGTCATCCGCAGGATGTTCGACGATTTCCATATCGACCCGGCCCGTGTCGAATATGACGGGGAGTCGCGCGATACTTATGAGAACGCCATCAATACAAGGGTGATCTTGCAGCGGCTGAACCTCGACCACTGCCTGCTCGTGACATCGGGTTTCCACATGCCGCGGGCGGTGGCAATCTTCCGCAATCTCGGCATGAACGTGACGCCCTGGGTCGCCGATTACCGTACGACCGGAGAACAGGGCCTCACGCTCTCGGTCGGCCATCCGATTGACAATGCCGACCTTTTGACCACGGGCCTGCGGGAATGGATCGGCATCGTCGCCTATTATTTCGCTGGCCGCGTCTCGACCCTTTATCCGCAGTGAGGGCAGGCGGCTTGCGCCTCGTAAGTGCGTTGCAAAGGGCTGTTCTATGGCTGTCCGGGAGAGTTCGCCTTCTCCGCCTCGCATTCCGGCAGTCGCACAGGTTTGGCGAGTTTCGCCAGCGCTTCGGGCTTGGCGCAAACAGGGAAGCCGGCTAACGGCATCGTCTCTATGAATCGACTGCGCTCTATGACGCTTAGGCCGGGTTCATTGATCATGCCCTCTACAGTCAGGTCCGGGTGTTGCTTGAGAGCTTCTTGAGCCGAGGCATTGGCCTCATCGGTTCGACCCAATGCCGCGAGGGAACTGCTGCGCACCACCCAGGTCCACTTCTGGTAGCTGTCAGGCGTCATGCGCTCCAGCATCTTCACCGCGTCCTCATACCGGCCCGCCATGAAATAGGCAGGCGAGAAGAAGTTGGACGTCCACATCGGATAGTTCGGGTCGAGCCGCATGACTTGGTCGACCATTTGAGCGCCGCGTTCGGGTTCGCCGAAGCGTGCTGCATAGCCGGTATAGAAAGTCAGGATTTCGGACGAACCCGGAGCCAGGCGAAGGGCCGTGTCCAGCTCGGATTTGGCGCGGCCCATGTCGCCCTTGTTGGCAAGGCTCATTCCAAACACCGCATGTGCTTCAGCGTCGCTCGGATCAAGCTGTACAGCGCGTTCGGCCACATCGTCAGCCGCCTTGCGGTTGCTCTCGGGATCGACACCAAACAAACTCAATATTTCATGAGCATGGTAAAGTTCTACCCAGGCCCGTGCCAGCCCCGGGTCCAGCTCGATGGCACGGTTGAGAAAGGTAATGGCGTCCTCCTCATCGGCTTTGGTGAGCTTTTCAATCTTCTCGGACCCGAGCAGATAATAATCATAGGCATTCAGGTTTTCAGGCCGTTTGCGCTTGGCCGCAGCCCGCCCGGCCGCCTGAATCAGTCCCACTCCGCCGCCGAGGCGGTTGGCGACCTGCTCGGCGATTTCGGTCTGAACGGCAAACACGTCCTCGGCGGGCCGGTCCCAGTTCTCAGACCAGAGATGATGGCCGGTTTTTGCATCGATCAACTGTGCTGTTATCCGTACCCGGCCGCTCTGCCGTTGGATCGAGCCTTCCAGCACAAAGCCGACATGGAGCGCAGTTGCGACCTGTCGGGCATCCACCGGCTTGCCTTTGTAAACTTCCGTCGAATTGCGCGCCACCACCTCGAATTCGGGAAAGCGCGCGAGGTCGGTGATGATATCCTCCGTCAGGCCATCGGCCAGACGCCCGCTGGCCTCGTCGCCGCCAAAATTGTCGAAGGGCAGGACCGCCACCGACGGCTTGCCGCTCAAAGGTTCGGGCTGCAAGAACCACCAGACCCCGCCGCCCGCCAGTGCAAGTGCCACGATCGCCGCCGCAGCCGTCCCGGCCCAATGCGGTATCATTCCGAGTAGCGGGCGACGCGCCCGTTTGCCGTGGAGCCTCAGCCGATACATCCGCACCGGACGGCTGATGTTCTTGACCTGCTGCTCGCCGGCGAAATCGAGCGGCCAGTCTAGTTTGCCCTGGAGGTGATCGTATGCCGTCCCCGACACCATCACGCCGCCAGGCTCCGCCAATTGTTCCAGCCGCGCGGCGACATTCACCCCATCCCCATAGAGATCGCCATCCACCAAGGCTACGTCGCCCAGATTGATCCCGACGCGGAATATGATGCGCTCAGGCTCCGGCAGGTCGGCGTTGCGCGCCGCTACGGCATTCTGAAACTCTGCGGCGCAGGCAACCGCATCGACCACGCTATCGAAGGCGACGAGCGCGCCGTCGCCCATCAGCTTGATAACGGTGCCATGGCGCTCAGATATGGCGGGATTGATCAGGTCGGCGCGGATGGCCTTCAGTCGCCTGATGGTGCCGGCCTCATCGGCCTCCATCGCCTTCGAGTAGCCTACCATATCCGCCGCCAGGATCGCGAGCAGCTTCCGGTCGAGTGCGGGGGTACTCATCGTCGTTGCCTTGCATGAACATGCAACAGTGCTGGCAGTCTACACCCAGCGAAGCACCGCAACCAGCACACCACCAAAATGGTAAGTCTGCTTGTCGCCAAGCAGCCGCGAACTCGCTTCGGCCAGTGGATCTGCTGGCGAATTCCGCGCTTTTGCTCGCTTCGGAACATAGCTATATGCTTGCGCTGACATGGCAGGCATCTGGGCAGGCATAGGGCGCCAGGGAGTTCACTTGAGAATATTGATCATCAGCCGCAAGGCGGAGGAGGTTCGGCGGAGCTTCCAGATCCGGCAGATGGCCGCGCTCGGCCTGTCCTTCGAGTTTCTCGACGCATTCGAAGCTGCCGATCTCACCGCCGAGGAATGCCAGACGGCTGCCAGCAACTGGCCGAGCCCGACGCGCCGGCAGGACATCGGCTGCTTCCTGTCCCACCGCAAGGCCTGGGAGACGGTTGTAGAGCATGGCGCGAAGATGCTCATCCTCGAAGACGATGCGGTGCTGTCGGACGATATTGCCGCCGTCCTCGCCAATATCGAAGCCCGCGAGGATGCCTGGAACAGCGTCTACGACCTCGAATTCGCCCCGCGGCGCCATATCCTCAACCGCAAGCGCGCATGGCAGGATGAGGCCGGCCGTTTTGGCGCGACCCGTGTCTATCAGAACCGCGTGGGGCTGGCAGGCTATGTCATCGGCCCCGAGGCGGCAAAACGCATGCTAGCCGAAACCACCACCTATTCGCTGATCGATGCGCATTTCTGGCACCGCTCCTGGCTCGCCGCCTACCAGATCGAGCCGGCACCCGTCATCCAGCAGCGGTTTCTGGAGGATGAGGCCGAGAGCGCCGATTTCGTGCGCCCGGAAAAGGACCTGGTCTTCCTGCCGCTCAGCAAGGTGCGCAAGCAGTTGCGCCGGCTGGAGCTAGAGAGCATCAAGGCGAGAAACCTCATCGTCGGCCTGTTCGTGGGGCGGAAGCGGGATGTTCTCGTCGATCGCTCCAGGTTCAATGCGGGTGCGGTGAAATAGGTTTAGGTGGTTGGGTGAGGGTGCGGATATTTGGCGTGGTGCGGAGGGGTACCCCCCTCTGTCCTGCCGGACATCTCCCCCACAGGTGGGGAGATCGATTCGTGGCGCTACCTCCGCGCATTTCTAACGTTGCGCCGTTTGCAACGCTAATTGTTTGGGGAAGCCAGCGCGCCCAGCCAATCTCCCCACCTGTGGGGGAGATGCCCGGCAGGGCAGAGGGGGGTGTCCCACGGCATGCCGTCTCCAATCTTTACCATCGCCTTCTCTCAGATATCCCGCGAGGAGCGAGCGCCAACACCCTTCTGATCCACCGTTGACACACGCCCACCCATCCCGTATCTCCCGTCTTACGCCAGTCCGCTGGCCGTAAGCGTTTGACGTCAAGCAACGCACTTATCGATCCTCGCCGGTCGGAGTGCGTTTTTTTGTGCCCGTCGACGAGGGAACAGCCAGGAGGTTTTCATGGCTTTCCGTCTTACCGGTGATCGCGAGCAGGCAAGGCTTTACCTGCTCACCGCGATCCTCTTCATCTCCTATCTCTGCGTTGCAATCGCGCTTCCGGTCGTGCCGGTCTTCGTGACAGGCGCGCTTGGTCTCGGCAATGGCTGGGCGGGCCTCGGCGTCGGCATTGCCTTTCTCGCCACCATCCTTACCCGCGGCTATGCCGGCGGGCTTGCCGATGGCAGGGGCGCCGAGCTTGCCGTGCAGCGTGGCCTCATCTTCTATGTGGCGGGCGCGCTGATTTCGCCCGCAGCCGGGCTTGCGCTGCAGGCTCCGGCTGCGGCCTTCGCCATTCTCGTAGCCGGGCGGCTTTCGATCGGGCTCGGCGAAGGCCTTGTTGCCGTCGGCGTCATTGCCTGGGGCATCGGGCTCGTCGGGCCGCAGCGTTCCGGCCGGGTGCTGGCGCTCATCGGCGCGGCGATCTACGGCGCTCTTGGGCTTGGCGGGCCTGTTGGACTGCTGCTGCTCGATCATCTCGGCTTTGCCGGCACGATGGCCGTCAGCGCCGTACTGCCCTTGCTGGGGCTTGCCGCGATCCGCAGCGTGCCCGCCGTTGCCGCCCATCCGGGCAGGGAGCGCCCGCCGCTTGCCGCCGTCATTGGCCGCATCTGGGTGCATGGGTTGATCGTCTGCCTGCAGGGCATGGGCTTTGCGGCAATCGGGTCCTTCTTCACGCTCTATTTCCGGGATCTTGGCTGGGATCATGCCGGCCTGGGGCTCACCGCCTTCGGCTGCGGCTTCGTGCTCGTGCGCCTCGTCTTCGGCCATCTGCCGGATCGCTATGGCGGGCTTTCGGTCGCCGTCGTGTCGCTGGCGGTCGAAGCCATCGGCCAGTTGCTGATCTGGAGTGCCGGCGATCCGACCGTCGCCCTGATCGGTGCCTTCATGACTGGCCTCGGCTGCTCGATGATCTTTCCCGCCATGGGGCGTGAAGTCGTGCATCTCGTGGCACCGCATCTGCGCGGCACGGCGCTTGGCGGCTTCTCGGCTTTTCAGGATCTGGCTTACGGGCTGACCGGGCCGCTGGCTGGCGTGCTGGCAGATCGGGCAGGCTATGGCAGCGTGTTTCTCGTCGGCGGGGCGACGGCGGTTTGCGGGTTTGTGATCGCTGTCGCGTTGAGGCGAGGGAAGGTGGTTGCTGCGGGGTGATGCGCCGGATTGGGGTGCATAGATAAGTGGGAGTGCCGTAGGCGCCCCTCCGTTCTGCCGGGTCGAGCCATGGGTCTCGACCCGTCCTGGCCGGTCCTCGATATCCCCCGGTTAAGCCAACGGGCAGTGGAGACGGCTCGTACCGATGCGCCCCTCTATCGCTCCTATCTCCATGGTTGTATAATTCCGCCAGCAAACGAGTATCGTGTATTCAAAGTCGTTACCCAAGGGGAGGATGCCTTGTCCAGATCATCGTTGTTTCTGTCGCTCGCGCTGGCTGTCGGCCTGTCGATCCCAACAATTTCCGTGCCGACGGAAGCAAGCGCGCAGGCCCAGATCTCCATCAGCGTCGGCACCAATCTCAACAGCGGCAGAGGGATTACCTGCAGTCAGGGCGAGAGGCTGCTCCGTAACCGCGGGTTCAGGGACGTCAGGCGGATCGACTGCCGTGGTCGCTTCTTCGTCTATCATGCCCGGAGAGGCAACAGCCGGTTCGAGATCTCCATACGGCAGCGCGATGGCCGCGTTGTGGATATGCGCCGCATCAGTAGAAGGTGGTAGTGCAGGGAAGATGTGCCCTGAACGCCGCCGCCAGGGTTGGTGGCCTCTGCCGGCGAATTCCGCACTCGTCGATCTCCCTCCTTGAGGGCGAAGGACGGGCCGAGACCCTTGCCCTGTTCCGGCAACGACCCATCTCCCTGACGGTCACAACCGGGAACATCATCCATGCCAACACAGATCCTCTTCATCCAGGGCGCCGGCGAAACCACCCACGATGAGTGGGACAACAAGCTCGTCGACAGCCTCGCCCGCGAACTCGGCGAGGCCTATTCTATCCGCTATCCCCGCATGCCCGATGAAGCGGACCCGCATTATCAGGCCTGGAAAGCCGCTATTGGTACCGAGTTCCAGACGCTCGAAGACGGGGCCATCCTGATCGGCCATTCCTTCGGCGGCACGGTGCTTCTCCACGCGCTTGCAGAAGAATGGCCGGCATTCGAGCCCGGCGCCGTCATCCTCATCGCGCCGCCTTTCATGGGTGCCGGCGGATGGGAGAGCGATGAGATCGCCAGGCGCGACGACTTTTCCGAAAGCCTGCCGGAGGGGTTGCCCGTGCTCATCTATCACGGCAGCGAGGATGACACCGTGCCCTTTGCCCATATCGAGGCTTACGCCAGGGCAATCCCGGATGCCGTCCTCTGCTCGCTGCCGGGGCGCGATCACCAGCTCGACAATGATCTCGCCGACGTGGCCAAGGATATACGCTCGCTGGCCGTATAGTCCCTCCGGCCCATTCCATCACTCAACCATTGGCATCGCATCCTCCTGCATCGCTGAAATCTAAGCCGATGCAGGAGTTGCCGCATGATGTCTGACTATTCCGGAACGAGGGACGAAGCACCGGTGGCGGGGCAGGCGGCTCGCCGTCTCGTTGCCAGCGGCATGCTCCAGCCGCTTGGCGGCCTCCTGCTTGCCGCTGGCTTCGTGATCTCGCTCGCCGGCCGCCATGAGGGTCAGCTGATCCGCGCCGAGAGGATCCATCAGGAGGCGATCGGCCGATGAACGCCTTCAGTCTGCGGTTCGATTTCGACGAGCTCGTGATCTCTATCCTCGGCCGGAACGATAACGGCCTGCTGCTGTACGGCTTCGCCGAACTTGTGGGCGATCATGAGGGGTTCAGCGTCGAGGCCATCCATCTTGCCGAGGGCACGGTACTGCGCCCGGCCGGCAATGCCGAATCCGGCAGGCCAGCACCCTTTGCCGACGAACTCTTCCGGCGTATCGCCGCCGTTATCGAGAATGATAAGACGGTTCTCGGCCGCCACGCGGCAATGGAATGGGCCGAGCTGGTGGAGCATCACGGCGAGGCGGCCTGAGCGCCGTATTCTCGCGCACCGATGTGGAGAACCGGCCTTGCCTTGGTCCGCTTTGGCGCTTTCCGGATCGTTGAAAAGTGTCGTCCGATATGGATCGTGATCGAAGATAGGAATAATTTCCTTGATTGTTGACGATGATGGCGGGTACAACTTTATGATGACAGCGAGGTCCAGACAGGGAGATTTTTGCATGCAGGCCTGCCCGCTCCCAGGGAGCGATGATACGGAGCTCGTCCTGCTCTGCGGCGAGTTGCACGAAGCGGCAAGACTTGCGGAACGGCGCCTGGATGCGATGCCCGATTATGCCGATACGGCGCAGGAGGCGGCCGCCATCGAGGAGATTCTGCAGCCCGGAGAGGCGATCGCCGACCGGATGCTGCGTCTGCGGGCGGTGACATCCGAAGGCGTCGAGGCGCGGCTGCGTGCCGGGCTCTGGAAGCGGGGGGAGTATATCGGTGCCTATCGCGGTGGGCGTTAACAGGGGAGGGCGCTCCGCTATTATCAGGCAGATTCTGCCAATGAGAGCTTTCGGGCCTTTGCGGACTGCTCCGTTTCGTGCCGCCTATGCCCGAATTGAGAGCTCACGGCTCAATGAAGTCCATTCCTGCCAGCCGGGCAGCGACAGCCGCGTCCAGATTCGATTTATGGCAGTTCCGGTAGAAGGCCCGCGTCTCCTCGGGCATGCCAACAGGAAAAGTGACGAAGTCCTCAATCCTGCAGCCAGGCTGCTCGTTCAGGGCATCCTGGGCCAAAAGGCTCTCCGGCAATCGCGCGACCGCGTCCCTCAGATTTTCAAAATATGCGATGTTGCGCTCGACTATCGAAGGGTCGGCGGTTTGGCCATGTGCGAGAATGACGTAACGCGGCAGCAGGTCGCGGATTTTCCTGAGCGACAGGCAAAGGTTGCGAAGATCATCAGGCGATCGGCTCCAGACTTCCGGGATAGGGTGTTCGACTGCATCGACGGCCAGGCAGACCTGAAGCTCCGGTATCCAGACCGCAACATGGTCGGGCGTGTGTCCGGGCGTATGCAGCAGTTCCAGCGTCAGATCCCCTCCGTGCAGCGTCATGCTTTCGCCTGAGAAGCTGGCCGTCGGCATTACGATTTCAACGTCGCGGAAGCGTGATTCCTGTGATCTCTTTTCGGCAAGTGTTTGCTGGGCGGATGGATCGCGCAGTCTCTCGATCGCCTTGTCGTGAGCAATGATCGGCACATGAATGTCGATTGCCAGGTTGCCCCAGAAATGGTCCCAGTCCATGTGGGAATTGATCACGACAAGGGGACGATCGTGAATTCGGTCGGCAAGCAGTTCCATCGCACGCGCACAAAGGCTCGGCGTGGCCAGCGTGTCCACGAGGACGTTGAACCGCTCGGTGCGTACGAAGACGCAGTCGACCTCATCACCCGCCCGGACCACGACGATCCGCTCATCGAGGCCAGGATAGGAGCTCAGTTCGACATCGATAGCCATCATAATGCCCTTGAACTTACCAACTCGGGAGAAGCGTCTCACGGCCCCGCCGATAGTATCAATGACCGCAATTGACGCAAACCGATATCCGGCCCTCCAGCGTCAGATCGCCGGCAGCATGCCGCCATCGACCCTGAGATTGACGCCGGTGATATAGCCGGCCCGCGGGCTGACGAGGAAGGAGACGGCGTCGGCGATCTCTTCCAGCGTCCCCACCCGGCCAAGCGGCACCTCGGCGAAAAGCGGCAGCACCGCCTGCTCGATCGTCTCCCATCCGGCATCAGCAGCCACGCCGCGCTCAGCAGCCACCTCACGGAAACGGGCGTCCAGGCGGGCGCTGCGGATCGTGCCTGGCGAAATCGTGTTGACGGTCACGCCCTCGGCTGCCACCGCCTTGGCCATGGAAGAGGTCATGGCGTTCATCGCGGCCTTGCAGGCGGAATAATCAGGCCTGCCGGCAGGCGGCATCAGGCCGGCGAGGCTGGAAATATTGATGATGCGGCCGAAGCCTGCCTTGCGCATGTCAGGCAACAGCCTTGTGGTTACCCTGACGGCAGCCAGAACGTTGCGGTCGTAGGCTGCGGCCCAGGTGGCAGGACGGCTGTTCGCCCAGTCCTCCGGCTCGCCCGAGCCGCCGGCATTGTTGACGAGGATGTCGATCCGGCCGGCAAGCGCCTGTACCTCGTCGATCAGGCGCTCCACCTCGTTATCGACGGTGAGGTCGCCTGTTACCGCATGGGCGCGGCCGCCTTCGGCAGTGATCTCGCCGGCCACGTGCTCCGTTTCAGCCCTGTTGCGGCCGTGGACGATGACGATGGCCTTCTCGCTGGCAAGCCCTCTGGCGATCGCTTCGCCTATGCCCTTGCTGCTGCCGGTGACGAGCGCCGTTTTGCCGTCGAGTTTCAAATCCATTGCGGTCTTCCTATCTCGGAGTGGAGGAAAACACAGAAGAACAGGACGATGCTCGACACAATTACGCACTTAAAAGTGCCTGTAGAACAGAAAGACCGCTCCGTCTGCCTCGGGCCTGACGGTTCCGTCGCGCATGTGGCGCGGGTCATGCGGATGATCAGCGGGCGATGGAAGCTGCCGATCCTGTTCCGGCTCTCTGCCGAGCCCTTCATGCGCACGCTGCAGCTGAAGCGGGATATGCCGGGCATTTCGCAGAAGATGCTGACCCAGCATTTGCGGGAGCTGGAGCAGGACGGGCTTATCGAGCGGCGGGATTTCGGCGAGCAGCCGCCGCGCGTGGAATATCGGCTGACGGGGGCGGGCAGGGCGCTGATGCCGGTGCTGATGGCGGCGCGGGAATTTTCGCGGGGTAACTGACCGGCGGCTAGCTTATCCGCGTTCGAGCCGTACACGTCGAATAGGCGGCCCCTCATCCGACCCTTCGGGCCACCTGACCGGGGTCGAGCCACGGGTCTCGACCCGTCCTTCGGACCCCCGCTGGGTAGAAGGGGTTTTGCCGCACCGTTTCCGCACTCTCAAAGGCGTCGCAGGCCACGTCCCCTCTACCCAGCGGGGAGAGGGCTAGGGTGAGGGGGCTCCGGGGGGAGACAAATATGATAAGCCCCTCGAACCCCACAAAAACAAAAACGGCGCCCCTTGCGGAGCGCCGTCGCCTGCCGAAGCAGAAAGACCTGAAGTCAGATCAGAAGGCCTGGATGTTGACGGCCTTCGGGCCCTTGCCCATGCGATCCGGCTCGGTGTCGAAAGAAACCTGCTGGCCTTCGCGGAGCGACTGGATGCCAGAAGCCTGGAGAGCGGAGATGTGGACGAAAACGTCCTTCGCGCCGCCTTCCGGCGTGATGAAACCAAAACCCTTGTCCTGGTTGAAGAATTTTACGGTGCCCTTGGTGGCCATGGGGGATAGTCCTTTTCCCATTGGTAGTTAGTTTATCCGCACCCCCGGCGGTGGGGAGGCGGACGGCTTTAGCTTTCGCGTTTCGGCCCTGGAGCCCGGCGCGAAGGGTCAGTCGAGACGTCACGTACGGGGAAAGAACATCTACGCGCATGGGTGTCACCCATACCGCCCTACCGGAATTGGCGCTCCGAAAGGGCATTACCACTTCAGTCCAGTCACCGGCATGCGAAATGCCCGAGTGTTGCAGTTGGTGCCAGCATTTCGGGCAAAAAGCAAGCGGCAATATTGTGGCATGTCTTTCGCGGTTGCGAGAATGGATGACGATTCAAATGGTTGGCAGAGTGTTAGTATCGGCTGACGAACCTGTGTCATTGCGGGACACAGGTCAGATTTGCAACTTTGACGCAGTGCAATACTACCTCTGGACTACGTCTGACTACTTCAGGCCGAGCAATGCTGGGGCTCGGTCACCGAGACCGCAGCGCACTCTGTGGTATAGTTTGCGATGGCACCGGACGCGTGACGGCGAAGGGTATAGACGGTATAGACCGGTCTTCCACCAACCACACGAAGAGAAAACGTATGCCGTTAACCCTTCACCTGTGGGAAAATCTGCCCCGTTCCACAATTTCGTCCCGAGCGGCCGCAATTATGGCAGGGTGTTTCGGGGCTTGATGCGGCGTCCGCCTGCGGTTACGTCTCGGAGGGACGAAGCAGTGAATGAAGGAAGTGCCGGCGTGATCGATCCCTATGCCATGCTTGGACTGGAGCGCGACGCCAGTGGCGAGGCGATCAGGCTTGCCTGGCGCAAGGCCGCCAAGGGGGCGCATCCGGATGCCGGCGGCGACACCGATCATTTCAACCGGCTGCAGATCGCCTACGAACTCCTGCAGGATCCCGTGCGCCGGCGCGTCTACGACGATACCGGTTATGATCCGCAGCTGGCAGACCCCAAGGATCTCGAAGGCGTGCTGATGCTGGAATCGCTCGTCAACGAGGTGATCCTCGACGAGCGTGAACCCGGCAGCTTCGACCCCGTCGCCGCCATGCGCCGCAAACTGTCCGACGACATCGTCAAGAGCCGCTTCCACATCCTGGAGCTCGAACGCCATCGCGCCCGCGTGCGCAAACATATAGACCGCCTCGGCCGCCGCCCGGAAACCGACGTGCTCGGCTCCATGCTGCGCGCCCGCAGCGAAGCCATCGCCGACGCCATCCGCAAGACAGAAAAGCAGATCGAGACGATCGAGCATACCTATACGATGCTCGAGGGCTACTCGTATGAGGTGGAGGTTCTGGCCCCGCTGGAAGAGGTGGAGATGGATGTCGCGGAGCCGCAGCGGGGGGAAGCTGCGGAGTAGGGTATTAGGTTGTTGAAGAACGGGCCTGCCTGCCTTGTTGCCTGTCGATTGCGGGCCATGGGGAAATTTTTCTCCCAACCGATGGCGAGTAAAAGTGCTAAATTGTGGATTATGGAGTTTTTGCCTGTCAATCTACGGGCAAGCTTCTTAGCTACCCTATGATGGCCTAAACGAGTCGAATTGGGAGGCGAGAATGCGAGAGCTTAATTTTAAAGACCTCCAAGTAGCTCAGCAGTACCATGACATGCATAACCATCTTGAGATTCTCTCTCTCCATAAGATGGAACGCATGAAGCACTACGGTTTGCATTACGCGAAATATGTAGGACGTTTAGCTCGTGGAGTTAAGGAGCAAAAAACTCTGAAGGCGACGCTTGTTGATACGTTGCTCATTACTTTAAGCGCGGCTAACGCGCTAAATCAGCGTTTGAACTTAGATAGCAATTTAGATTCACCAGTTGGCGCCGATATTTTGACATTTGCAGATGCCGTGGGACGGTTCGCAGATGCTTGTGAAAAGATTGATCATTTGGAGAGTTTCAGAGAAATAGCTCTTGCGGCGAATTCAGACATCTTGGAGTGGGTCGTTAGATGCGCAGAAGTAAATGAGATCGATCTTATGGCTGGGCTAAAAGAGCGGCGCGATATTCTTGCACATCGTCAAGCGTATCACCCTGAGAAAATTTGATGTTTTGGTCCGGAAAAAAGCTCTCTCAAGAAATCAACCGAATCTTCGACCCGCATCATCAGAGAAATATTGATTGCAATGCTTATACCTTGCATGTCGGCGATGAGGTTTATGTAAGTATCGATGGGAAGCCGCGTGACGAAAACGTCGCGAGAAAATTGACCGAGGGCGAACATTTCGTCATACCTCCCGGACAGTTTTGTTTTTTGCTGACGCAAGAAGTTCTCACAATACCTCACGACGCAATGGCGCTCATAAACGTCAAGAGCGGTATTAAATTATCCGGCTTAGTAAATGTAAGCGGCTTTCATGTGGATCCTGGATACCGGGGCAAATTGGTGATTTCGGTATTTAACGCAGGGCCTAAGCCAGTTGTTCTTAGTGAAGGGGAGCCTTGTTTTCTCATCTGGTTGGCTACCTTGGATGGGGAGGTGGATATAAAATATTCAAAAGGCTATGAATTGGGGTATATGCACATAACTCCAAAACTTGTTCAATCAATTCCTTCCATCAATACTTCCATTCACACAATTTCTGATGAATTGAAAGAACTGCGCAGTCGTGTTGAATTGGTTTTTGCAATTGTTTTAGGTGTCGGAATTCCTTTTTTTGTTGCCCTTCTTGTTGCTGTTTTGCAAGTTGTACTGGGGAAGTGGGTCGAGAAAGGTGAGCCTTTTGTTGACAAGAATGTAAATTCGTTTCTAATTTATATTGCAGCAATTTTTCCAATTTTATTTCTTTGTTACGTTTTCTATAAAATGTATACTAAACGCAGGGATTCGCGTGTCGTTATAAAGTATTTCCCGGAGAAGAGAAGAAATGATCGAATTCCGGGACGATGATCAATTCTTTAACAGTTTATTTGAGTTGGAACTAGATAGGGTATTTAACCCATACAAACACGTATGTAGCGTATACGACAGTTTGAGTTCGCCAGAGTGCCGCCGTAGGAATATTAAATTATTCTTCGAGGCTGCGAAAAGCGCAAAAGCTGAAACGGTTTGGGTTGGTCGCGATTTGGGTTATCGCGGTGGACGCAGAACGGGATTGCCTTTGACCGATGAGGGCAATCTAGGAAGACTTTCCGCTTTGATGAATGAAGGCGGATTTCAGCAGGCAACAAAAGGTGCGATTTTGCCAGAGCGAACAGCTAATGCCGTGTGGGATTTGTTAGCTAAAATCGATCGACCAATTTTTCTCTGGAACGTCTTCCCGTATCATCCGCATGGTCGAGAGTCGCAGATGGAAAATCGAAGCCATACTGCTCTCGAGCGTTCCCTCGGGATAGGCTTTCTCAGATATATTCTTGATATCTTAAAGCCGAACAGAATAATTTCCATTGGACGAGACGCTCAAGCAGCAGTCAGTTCTCTCGGCTTTGATTGCGTTTCGGTGCGCCATCCGAGCTACGGTGGTCAGACTGATTTTGCCAACGCTATTGCCCAATTATATGATTTTCCCTTGATCGGCAAAAATAACCTCCAGTTTGATCTATTCTAGTTTTCGGGAATAGTTCGTTCTTCGCTCGGTAGGAAGGGACAAGCCGCTGTCGGTATCTCACCGGCGATCCGTCTTCGACAGTGCTATAACCACCCTTCAACTCGCCATCGTCGTGCCCTCCATCGCGCCGATCTCATGCAGATGCGTTTGCAGCGCCAGCTTGTCGATCGAGGCGAGCGGCAGGCTGATGAAGGCCATGATGCGGTTCTTGAGGAAGCGGGCGGCTTGCACGAAGGCGCGGGCCTTGTCGGTTTCGTCGCCCTGGATTGTCATCGGATCCTCAATGCCCCAACGGGCGCTGACCGGATGGCCGATCCCGACGGGGCAGGCTTCGCCGGCGGCGGTATCGCAGACCGTGAAGATGAAATCCATTTCCGGTGCGCCCGGCTCGGCAAATTCGTCCCAGCTTTTCGAGCGGAAGCCCTCCGTCGGATAGCCGAGTGCGGCGAGTTCCTTCAGCGCCATCGGATTGACGGCGCCCGTCGGCTGGCTACCGGCCGAGAAGGCTCTGAAGCGGCCTTTGCCTTCCGTATTGAGGATGGATTCCGCCAGGATCGAACGGGGGGCATTGCGCGTGCATAAAAACAGCACGTTATAAACACGGTCAGCAGTCATTGCACTTCCTCCCCCCGGGTGCACTGCAGGCGGCGGACGTTTTGGCTGGCGCACAGATTTCCTCTGCCATCGCCCGTCACGACCGGCTTCTCAGCAGGCCCAGCATATCACAGAAGTCGAGGCCGGGCAGTTGCCGGCGCTGAGGGAATGCGGGACAGGGGCGCAGGAAAAAAGCCCGGCGGGGTTTTCCGGGCTTGAGGTCGAACGCGGGCGCGGCGGCTCGTTTCCGCTGCGCCTCTTTATTCGGCCTTTGCCCCTCTGGCCGTTTCGAATGAAGCGGCCACCGGCCGAACCGATTGAGGCGTAACATGGTGCTCGCTCGAAGATTGAAAAGGGGAATGGGAGCGCAGCAGGTTAAAATTGCCGGGAACAATCTCGCTTACGCACGGTTTGCTAGAGATCAGCAATTGAAGACTCTCAGGAGAAGACCAATGCGCATGAAAATTGTCGCAGCGTCGCTGCTCGCCCTCGGCATGGCCACATCGGCCTTCGCCCAGTCCAACCCGGCCCCGACACCCCACACGATGGACAAGAGCACCACCGATTCCGGCGGCGGCGCGGGCACGACTGCTAAGAAGCCGGTCGTTACGGACAAGACCACCACCGGCAGCACGAAAATGGGCAGCATGAAGTCGAACAAGGTCCGCTGCCCCGACCACGCCAGCAGCAGCGGCACCGGCCCCGGCAAGCTGCAGACCCAGGGCGGCACCAGCAATGCTACCCCGATGGACGAAGCCTGCGCGGCGCATAATAATTGATCCCACGGAGCCTGATACGGCGCCGGTCGAGGACGCTCGGTCATGATATGGCCGGGCGTTTTTTTGTGGGGTGGTTTGCCGTTCGCTCTCTCGGCTATGGGGAGGCCAAAGGCGAGGCTGTGCCGCGGGATACCCCCCTCTGTCCTGCCGGACATCTCCCCCACAAGGGTGGAGATCGGCCAGAGGCTTGACCTTCGCACATCATTGACGTCGTGCAGCTTGTGACGTCAATTGTTTGGGGAAACCAGCGCCCCCAGCCAATCTCCCCACCTGTGGGGGAGATGCTCGGCAGGGCAGAGGGGGTGCCCCACGGCACTTCGTTTCCGGCTCAATCGAATCGACCGTGCAAAAGCACGCGGCCAACCTCGCCACAACAATCCGTGACAGTGGCAACCCGAGAATATCCCGCTATGCTGCCCGCAACGCCGAAGCAGACCCTGGGAGAAACCGCGCGTGCCGCATATCTACATCGTCACCGATTGCGAATTCGACGGCCCGATACCGGGCACCCATTCGATGCTGTCCTTCGCCTCCGTCGCCGTTTCCGAAAGCGGCCAGATCCTTGGCGAGTTCGAGGCCGTGCTGGAGCCGCTCGAGGGCGCCGCGCGCGACCCGGTCACCACGGCCTTCTGGCAGGCGCATCCGCAAGCCTTTGCGGCCGCGACTGAAAACCCCGAGCCTGCCGCCGAAGTCATGGCCCGCTTCGTCACCTGGGTGAAGGCCTTCAAGGCCGAGCCGATCTTTGCCGCCCATCCCGTGGCGCTCGATGGCCCGTGGCTCGATCATTACCTGAAGCGCTTCACCGGCCGGCCGCTGTATCAGGGGCCGTGGATTGCCGATCGCCTGTTTCGTCATCCGCCGCTCTGCATCCTGTCGCTGGTGGCGGGGGCGACGGGGCGCAAGCCGTGGGAATGCGATATCGCCCACTATCCGCGCGAATGGCTGGGCAACGTGCCGCACACGCACCGCGCCATCGACGATGCGCGCGGCTATGCCAACCTGTTGCATTTCTTCCTGACCCGGCGCGAAGCCGGCGGCGGCTACCGGCCGCTTCTTTCCTGAATTCACGCCTCGACGAGCCGGATCAGCCCGGCCTGCGTCGGCCTGAAGCCGCAGGCGCGGTAAAAGCCCGCCAGATGCGGCTCGAAATCGACATGCAGCCATTGCGCACCGCGCTCGCGCGCCACCCGGGCCGCCTCCTGCACCAACGCCATGCCGATGCCCTGCCGGCGCATGTGGTGATGCACGCAGGTGTCGAGAATGAAGGCATGCCCGCCGCCATCCCAGGCGACATTGACGAAGCCCATCAGCCTGTTCTCGTGATAGGCGCCGATATGGGCAAGGCTGCGCGGCAGGATGCGGGCGAAATCCGGCGGCTGCACTCCACCCCAGCTGCTGGCCCAGAGCACGGCGAGTTCCTCATTCGAGGGGAAGGGGTCGATGCGGAGTTCTGACATGAAGTGGTCTCCGGGGCTGATCGATGGCGGTTCTGGCGACGCAGGCTATAGAAAATGCCGCTGCCTAGCCATGCGTCTGCACCGGCTCCGCGGCAATCGAAGCCGCTGGTGGCGCAAGCGCCTTGCTGAGCAGAATTGCGGCGGGCACGACCGCCCGATTGGAAAAGCGGATGGCGAAAAGGACGATGAACGTCTTCTGCGCGAGTGCCGCGACATTGACCGGGGCTGCCCGGTCCGTGCGCCGGGCCGCCGCCGAGATCGCCAGCGGATAGGCCGCGGAGCCGCCGACGCCTGTCAGGCCGAAGCCGTTGAGCGCGATGACGGGGTGCATGGCGGTCGCGACCATGCGAGGCCGATGGCCGCGATCGCGAAGGCGGCTGCGAAGAGATGCAGCGGTCGTGGCTGCGATGAAATCGGGGCGTCAGGCAGAGTCCTCACTCCGCTACCTCAAGCTTCCCATCCCGGCGCTCGAACACGAGATCCGAGAGGAAATCCGTCCCGCGCTCGCGCGCCATGCCGATCAGCCGCTGCGCCGTTCCCATGGCACCCGGCGCCTTCCTGTCAATCACCGCCACCTCGTCGCGCTGGCGCAGCATCAGCAGGGCGCCGTCGGGAAATGTCTTCTCCACCCGCGCCCAGAATTCCTCCGATAGTACGATCGCCGGCGTCAGCGGCGGGTTGTCGGGCAGGCGGTAGGCGATGATGCCGCCGTTCACCCGCTCTTCCTGCAGGCTGGCCATTTCTCTTGTTATATTCTGCCGCGCCGCCGCCCGCAGATCCTCCATCGAGTGCGCGCCGAGATCGGCCTGCGACAGGCCCATCAGGCTCTCGGGCGTATCGAGCTGGTAGACGATGCGTATATCGCCCGCCAGTGGTTCCGACAGCGTGGCCCAGTCCGGCGCGTCGCTGCCTTCAGGCGTGCGGAAGCGGATATTGGCGAAGACCCTGGCCATGTCGATCTCCGGCCGGCGCACCGCCACCAGAATGGTCTGCACTATGTTTTCTATCGCCGCCGCCCTGTCGAGATCGTTCTTCAGCGTGTAGAGCCGGCCATAGACATTGGTGACATTGGCCGTTCCATCCACCGTCCCGCCGCCGGCATCGACAAGCTTCACGCGCAGCACCGCCGGGTCGGCGGCATCGGCTGTGATCTCCTGCACCTCGGGCTCGCGTCGCAGGCGCTCGACGACGGCATCGCGCAGCTGGCCGATCGTTTCCGGCGGTTGCTCCTGCGCGGCCGCAGCCCCGCCCGGAAACCCGATCTTCGAAAGAAGGCTCTTGAACATGGTCTGGTGTCCCTGATCTCTGGTGTCGGTAAAACCTGCCGGCGCCAGCGCAAGGCAGGCCGAAAGACCCGCGATGCGCAGCGCAGTATTGATCCCTCCGGGACGGTGCGAGAGCTGCGCTATGCGTTCGAGCTTCGCCATGGCGCCGATCCTCACAAGGCGAGGCCGCGGCTGGCGAGCACGCTTTTGGCCGCCGTCACGCCCCATTCCTCGTCGAGATCCTGTCCCTGGAGTTCGGCATCGGCGACAGGCGTGGCGCGGATCAGCGGCACCGCGCCGAAGGGCAGGCCCTCGATGCGGCCCGGATCGCGGCTCAGCATGACGCGGGTCATCGGCCGGTAATCCTCCGTCAGCCGGCAGAAGAGAATGGCGCCGTGCTTCTCCACATCGCGCGCGACGCGATGGCCATCGGCCACGAGATCGCCGAGGCTGATCAGCAGGTTGCCCCAGGCAGCGACGCCCTCGGCATCCAGCGCGTTATCGGCAAATTCCATGAAGAGCTCGCATTCCACGCCGTTCTCGGGATCGGCAATGCCGGCCCAGGGGGTGGAAAGCCCGTCGGTGGCCAGCAGCAGCACCGCGCCGCCATCCGCGCCACGGCCACGGATCGACAGCACGCGCCGGTGCGGGCCGAACCATTTCGTCTGGTTGTAGCTGTTGGGCGCGCCGCGCTCGGCGGCAAAACCGGCATCGACCGCGCCGCGCTCCTGCCAGAAGGCGCGCCGTGCGGCGGCCGCCGCCTCATAGACGGGATCATCGACCCCGCGTGGCACGATCGACCGGTCAAAACTGGTCTCGAGCGTCACCTGACCGCGCATGAAGGGAATTTTCGGCTTCTTCCAGCGGATCACCACCTTGTTGAAACCGGGGCCATCGCCACCTTCGGCAGCGCCGGCTTCGAGCTTCTCGACGATCTCGCCGATCATGCTCAGGCTATCCGGCCTGCCTTCCTCCACATGCCCGCCGTCAGCATTGCGATAGCCGCCCGTGCGGGAGGAATGCCCCGCCTGCATCGTGGTCGCCTCCCATTCCCCACGCACCGCGCCCGCCGGCGGTTTGGCGAGAAGCTGAGACAGCTCGCGCATCGCATCATCGGTCGTATAGGCCGCCACGGTGTCGCTCCAGGGTGTGGTGGTGTGCCCGCGAAGGTGGGGCAGGGTGGAGTTAGGGCGGGGATGGTGGGAGGCAATGTAAGCTGGGTGGCTTTACTTGGGGTGGTTGTGGGTGAGGGATCTTGCTGCGGCCCCCATGCGGATGGCGCGAGCGTTCGCTGACGGGGCCGGTGGTGACGCCTTTGATGCTAATGGTGGCGACGCCGGAGATGCGACGGGCGACGAGGCGGATCTGGCCAGTTACGGATGCCGACAACGGAACGCGAGGGCAAACCCACCCCCCTCATCTCTGTGCTTGTCACAGAGATCCAGCCTGTCCAAGTCCTTGGGCAGGGGGAGACTTGTCGTAGGTCAATGAATCATTCGCCGCGCGGACGCGCGTCGGCTGGATTCCTGTGACATACACAGGAATGAGGGTGGAGAGGGCGGTGATCGTCGTCTCCACCGTATCTCACGGCAAGGCGTTGAAATTCCATAGTTGCGATCTTCTAAATCAGATCGCCAATAAGTACGTCGAAGAAAGCGCTGTTTCGCTTCTTCGCATCTGCGACGAGCTTACTGTAACCAAATATCTCCACAAAAGCGTCCCGCTTATCATGATATCTGTAGTAGCCTTGTTGATCCCAAGTTGCATCAAAATCGTGATCTTCGATAACGTCGAGCAGTGTTGGCTCAACATCGGCAACTATATAGGAGTATATCCTAGTGCCAGTCGGGACATTCAAACGAGTACCACTCGATGTGATAAGGCTTCTTTCTTGTCTTATCTTACCGATTGTCTCAAAGACCTGCTGAATGGGATCACGTTTTACATCCCCAAATTTATAGTCGTTCCTGCCCGGCCTCTTAAATTCAACAAGAACAAGCGAGTTTAGATCGCTGTCATTGAGAACAGCGCATTCGTCAAACATAATTAGGTCCGCAACTTTGTCGCCTGCTTGTCGACGTCCACCATGGATAGTTCTGTCACTGGAAATGTAAGATACAAATGCCAGACGCTCATCCAGCATCCAGAGATTATGTTGATAAAACTTGGTATTTTCGCTGTCGCTGTGACGCGGATACACAATGTCGTGAATGACGTCCTCTAAGCTTGTTGTTCCCTCGGGGTCTTGGACCCCAATAATTTTCTCCGCTAGGTCAATTACTGTACGACGATGTACAACGTACGAAGCCAATGCTTCTTTGTTTTCCTGCTCTATATGAGCAAGAATTTCCTCTCTAGCGCTTTTTAATGACTCGTAATCTTTGGTCTTTTCTTTGAGTTCTCTTTCCCATCTACCTTGATCACGGAAGCGTTTAAGCGCCAGATCCGAAACAAACTGCTCTGGCCCCCAATTCATCGGTTTAGATCGCACATACTCTGCGACGTTTTGGGTCAACGCCGTTCGAAGTAGCGGATTTCGCATGAAGACAGTTGAGAGGCTCTTAGCTTGATCACCTCTGCGTTGTTCGCGATACGCACCCTGTTTATCGAGAACTAGTTGACTGACGTGGTTCGCAATCTCGTCTATTTCGTCTTCGCTCGCTTCAATATCAGTTCGCGCAGTGTTGGCGCGGACATTGAGAAATTCGCCGCTTACGCTGGCGACGACAACACGGCTCCTACCATCTTCACCAACGAAGTGAGACGTTCCAATTTTGCCCTCGATACTACGACCACTTCCGATAATTCGATCGTCTGCGAATAAAAGCATCGCGTGGCGGGGGAACAATGTCCCTTTCTCTGAAAGCGAAATTCCAATTTCAAATTCGTGCAGCTGCCCATCAATCTCGATTTGTTCAATTACTGTTTCTTGAGAAGTAAATAGCTTTCGAAATCTCTCATCGGGGTCATGTCCGATGCCGTCAATGAATATCTCTAATTTAGGCATTCGACCTGAAATAAAATATGGCAGGAAATATCTTATAATACGATCAATTATTTGTTCGTCGCTTAGCGTGGATGCGACAGCTTGGAAAGTCTCCTTTGCTGCAGACAGATTTATGCAGCAACCATAATCCTCAAGAGGTGTCGTAAATAATTCTATAAACGATATCTCTTTGTTCTTTGAATTTATATCAAATCTAAAAGCAAAAGCTTCGTCTTGAGATTTTCCAACGTGCCTTGATTGATACAATACATCATCAAAAACTTTGAACGATATAAATCTACCAAATCCTTTTCCGCCCTTCTTTAGTTTTTGACCGGTGAATGGCGTCCTAAATGATTCCATACTAGAATCATTTAATCCTGACCCGTTATCTTTTACAACAATACTCGCAGGGTCTTTGTTTACCTCGATGTGGATCCGACCGCGATCAACGTGATCTGCGCCAAATCTATCGGAAAAAGAATGATAGGAATTAGATATGCTTTCGAACATTGGCAGCAAGAAATTGTCGGCGTTTGGGCGCAAATTTGTCCTAGCTACTACGGCAATCATATCGGCGGGATTGAGCGCAAGATTCGATAATGTCATGGAATTTTTGTCCGGCAACTAACATAGGCATAATTGCATCATATGGTTGTATTGCTAAGTCAAGGACAAAACTGCGAAAATACCAATTGAGTGGGGAGTTGTACCAGTCAGCTATCGTCCGCACGTCGTCGCTAACACCCCTAATAATGCGCCCAAACCTTCCGCACCGGCATCCCCACACACGCCGCCACCGCCCGATCCTGTTCCTCGGTCGTATCCGCCGTCTCCGGATTCCGCACCTCCAGCGCGAACCGCCCGAACCCAGCCGGCCAGACATATCGCAGATGGTTCAATGACACCGACTTGTCGCAGCAAGGCCTCGGTATTGAGATTCTTGAACCCGCGGGCATAAGCCGCATCCATTGCACGACCCCACCAATCCCCGGCGTCCGCGCCGCAGGCGCTGTATTCTTCGTTGGACTAGTTCTCGCTGGGATCTAAGAAGCGTACGCGTCCTCGAAGCGTGCTTTCACTTCGTCAGCTCCGGGCCGAGTGTTTCCAGCAGGGAGACCGCGCTGGCGGCGGCTTTCGGGGTTGGTTGCCAATAGGGGGCGGCGGGGACGTAGCGGAGGACAGTATCGGACACCGCGGCTTCCTTCGGGGCGCAATACGCCTGATAATGTCAGGCGTTTATGGGCGGCAAGGAAACGTCTTCATTACCGCCCCGGCCGCCCGGTCTTGCCCTTCGTCCGGCCCTTGCGCCGCTGCTCGCCCGGGTCCTCATAGCTCCCGACACCCGTCTTGCCGCGCACCAGCGGCCGCACATCGTCACGCTCCGGCTGGCCCTCCAGCAACGGCGAAAACCGCTTCGTGCCCTTGGCCGCTTCCGGCTTCTCCGGCACATGCCCCGTCACCGGCTTTTCCGTCCGGCCCACCGTCATCTCGTCCAGCGTGTTGCGGCGGAAGAGGCTCTCGCCATCCGCCGGGGTGGCGACGTGGCGGCCCATTTCGTCGAGACTGGGTCTTGAGAAGTAGCCGGCCTGCGTCTCTTCGGCCTTGGCAGATCCTCGGGACGAGCCCGAGGATGACGGTGCGGAGGAGGAGCCGCTACGGCTCTTGCCTTCCATCGACTTGGCCTCCTCGCGCGCCAGCGGGTCGTCCATGGCGGCGAGTTCGACGGCCTTGAGGCGTTTGATTTCGTCGCGCAGGCGGGCGGCCTTTTCGAAGTCGAGGTCGGCGGCGGCGTCGCGCATGGACTTTTCCAGCGCGTTGAGATGGGCCTGCAGGTTGTTGCCCACGAGGTTGCCGCCATCCGCAAAACCCTTGCCGGAGGCGCCGGAAATATCGGCGCGCACGTGGTCGCGCTCGTAGACCGAGTCGAGGATGTCGGAGATCTTGGCCTTGACGCTTTCGGGCGTGATGCCGTTCTCTTCGTTATAGGCCACCTGCTTTTCGCGGCGGCGGGCCGTCTCGTCCATGGCGCGCTGCATGGAGCCGGTGATGTTGTCCGCGTAGAGGATGACCTTGCCGTCGACGTTTCGCGCGGCGCGGCCGATCGTCTGGATCAGCGAGGTTTCGGAGCGCAGGAAGCCTTCCTTGTCGGCATCGAGAATGGCGACGAAGCCGCATTCGGGAATATCCAGGCCCTCACGCAGGAGGTTGATGCCGACGAGCACGTCGAAGGCACCGAGGCGCAGGTCGCGGATGATCTCGATGCGCTCCAGCGTGTCGATGTCAGAGTGCATGTAGCGCACGCGCACGCCCTGTTCATGCAGATATTCGGTCAGATCCTCGGCCATGCGCTTGGTCAGCACGGTGCAGAGGGTGCGATAGCCCTTGGCGGCCGTCTCGCGGATTTCGCCGAGCACGTCGTCCACCTGGCTGCGGGCGGAGCGCACCTCGACGGGCGGATCGATGAGGCCGGTCGGGCGGATGACCTGTTCGGCGAAGACGCCGCCGGCCTGTTCCATCTCCCAGCCGCCGGGGGTCGCCGACACGGCGATCGTATCCGGGCGCATGGCATCCCATTCCTCGAAGCGCAGCGGGCGGTTGTCCATGCAGGAGGGCAGGCGGAAGCCGTATTCGGCCAGCGTCGCCTTGCGCCGGAAGTCGCCCCGGTACATGCCGCCGATCTGCGGAATGGTGACATGGCTTTCGTCGATGAAGACGATGGCATTATCAGGCACATATTCGAACAGCGTCGGCGGCGGGTCGCCGGGGTCGCGGCCGGTGAGATAGCGCGAATAGTTTTCGATGCCCTGGCAGGAGCCGGTCGCTTCCAGCATCTCGATATCGTAGCGGGTGCGCTGCTCCAGGCGCTGCGCCTCCAGCAGGCGGCCGGCCTTTTCCAGCTCCACCAGGCGGCCCTTCAGCTCTTCCTTGATGGATTTGACGGCGGCGTTCAGCGTCGGGCGCGGCGTCACATAGTGCGAGTTGGCGTAGATTTTTACCGATTTCAGGTCGCCGGTCTTCTGGCCGGTCAGCGGGTCGAATTCGGTGATGGCGTCGATCTCGTCGCCGAACATGGAGATGCGCCAAGCGGCATCCTCAAGGTGGGCCGGGAAGATTTCGATCGTGTCGCCGCGTACGCGGAAGGAGCCGCGCTGGAAATCCATGTCGCGGCGCTTGTATTGCTGGGCCACGAGATCGGCCAGCAGCTGGCGCTGGTCCAGCCTATCGCCGACATTCATCTGGAAGGTCATGGCCGTATAGGTTTCGACCGAGCCGATACCGTAGATGCAGGAGACGGAGGCGACGATGATGCAATCGTCGCGTTCGAGCAGGGAGCGCGTCGCCGAGTGGCGCATACGGTCGATCTGCTCGTTGATGGAGCTTTCCTTCTCGATGTAGGTGTCGGAGCGCGGCACATAGGCTTCCGGCTGGTAATAATCGTAGTAGGAAACGAAATATTCCACCGCATTGTCGGGGAAGAAATTCTTGAATTCGGAATAGAGCTGGGCGGCCAGCGTCTTGTTCGGCGCCAGGATCAGCGCCGGGCGCTGCGTTTCCTCGATCACCTTGGCCATGGTGAAGGTCTTGCCCGAGCCGGTGACGCCGAGCAGCACCTGGCTGCGCTCGCCGGTCTCCAGCCCGCCCACGAGATCGCGGATCGCCGTCGGCTGGTCGCCGGCAGGGCTGTATTCCGAGGCCATGCGGATGGAGATGCCGCCTTCGGATTTATCCGGCCGGGCAGGGCGGTGCGGCGTCCAGATCTTGCCGTTCTTGTGCAGCGGGTTGCCGCTCTCGATCAGCTTGGAGAGAGCCTCCACCGTGGCGGTGACGCCGCCGGGCGAGATCTTGTCGGCATCCTCGAGCGAGATATCGAGACCCGCGACGGGGTTGAGGCCGGCGGCTGCACGCGTCTTCGGGTCGGTGGAACCGCCGATGGAAACGCCGCGCGCCGTCTTGCTCACCGTCGCCTTCTTGTTGATGCTGACGGCCTCGGTGTGCTTGCGCGCCTCGTTCTCCACCTTCTTGCGGTGCTTGCCCGCCTTGGAGGCGATTTCGCGCTGGCTTTCGATGCCAGCGGACTCCGCATCTGCCTCGAGCTGCTTCACCCAATCGGCGACACTGCCGCTGAGCGGGGCGCCTTCGAAGGACGATTGGGGAGCTTCCTCGAAACCGGTCGAGGCGGGGGATTTCTTCGGAGATTTTGCCATGCGCGGAATATGGCGAGAGTCAGGACGAAATGGAAGGGGTTGAGAGTACAAAAGGGAAACGAATGAATCGTTCGGGATTTTGGAATAGTGGGGGTGGCGGGGTGGTTGGTGAAGTCGGTGAGGGCGTGCCGCGGGACACCCCCCTCTGTCCTGCCGGACATCTCCCCCACAAGGAGGGAGATTGGCTGGGCGCACCGGCTTCCCTAAACAATCAACGTCGCAGATGGCGCAACGTTCAAGAGGTGCGAAAGTCAGGCCGCTTGTCGATCTCCACCCTTGTGGGGGAGATGGCCGGCAGGCCAGAGGGGGGTGCCACACGCGAATACCCCATCTGCTTCCATCACGCCGAACGCTGATCCGCCGGCCCCTCAGCCCGCGCTAGGTTCAGCGCGCTGTTGATCAACCCGATATGACTGAACGCCTGCGGAAAGTTGCCGAGCATCCGCTTGGCGGCGGGGTCGTATTCCTCCGCCAGCAAGCCGACATCGTTGCAGATATCCAGCAGCCGCTCGAACAGCTTCAATGCATCCTCCCGACGGCCGATCATGTTGAGAGCATCAACCAGCCAGAAGCTGCAGGCGAGGAAGGCGCCTTCGCCCGGCGGCAGGCCGTCATCCACTTCCTGCGTTTCGTAGCGCAGGAGCAGGCCATCGCGCAGCAGCTTGCGCTCCACCGTCTCGACGGTCGCGACATAGCGCGGATCGTCGGGGGCAATGAAGCCGACCATGCCGAGATGCAGTAGGCTGGCATCCATCGCGCTCGAGCCGTAGGCCTGGGTGAAGCAGCCGAGCTCGGCATTGAAAGCCTTTTCGCAGACCTCGGCATGGATGCGATCGGCGAGCATGCGCCAGCGGGCGGCGGCTCTGGGCTCGCCGTCTTCCTCGGCGATCTTGACGGCGCGGTCGAAGGCCACCCAGGCCATGACCTTCGAATAGGTGAAATGCTGGCGCTGGCCGCGCACCTCCCATATGCCCTCGTCGGGCTCGACCCAGACCTTTTCGAGAAAGGGCAGAATGGCCCTCGCCAGCTCGCGCTCGCGCGGATGCGATGGCAGGCCGCCCTTGCGGGCCTGCAGCATGGCATCCGCCACCTCGCCATAGACATCGAGCTGCACCTGTTCGGCGGCGGCATTGCCGATGCGCACCGGTGCGGAGCCTTCATAGCCCTTGAGCCAGGGCACCTGCCATTCCAGCAGGTTGCGCTCGCCGGCAACGCCATACATGATCTGCATCTGTGCCGGTGCGCCGGCGACCGCGCGCAGCAGCCATCTGCGCCAGGCTTGGGCCTCTTCGTAATAGCCGAGCTTCATCAGGGCGAGCAGGGTCAGTGTCGCATCGCGCAGCCAGCAATAGCGGTAGTCCCAGTTGCGCGGGCCGCCGATCTTTTCCGGCAGGGAAGTCGTGGCGGCCGCGACGATGCCGCCCGTCGGCATGTAGGTGAGCGCCTTCAGGGTGATGAGGGAGCGCTTCACCTGATCCGTCCACTTGCCCACCTTGGGGCATTTCGCGGCGAAGGATAACCAGAATTCCTCCGTATCCGGCAGCGCATATTCCACCTGCCGCGGCGCCGGCTGCGGCAGATGCGAGGGCGACCAGGTCAGCGTGAAGATCTGCTGCTCGCCCGCCGCGACCTGGAAGGCGCCCACCGTGCTCAGCCCGCGGCCTTCGAGCGGAACGGCGCAGTTCAGCGTCAGTCTATCAGGGCCGGCAATGGCGATGATGCCGCCGTCTTCGCCATGCGTGACCCAGGGAACGGTACGGCCGTAATCGAAGCGCAGGTTGAGCTCCATATCGAAGGCGACAGTGCCGCTCTTGCCCTCGACGATGCGCATAAGGTCGCTCGCGCCATCGCGCAGCGGCATGAAATCGGTGAGAAGGGCGGTGCCGGTCTCGGTCTGGAATTCGGTTTCGAGGATGAGCGTGTCGTCGCGGTAGCGGCGCGTGACGCTGTATTTGCCGCCCGAAGGCGAGAGCGACCAGAAACCGTTCTCCTCAGCGCCGAGCAGGGCGGCGAAGCAGGCGGGAGAGTCGAAGCGCGGAAAACACAGCCAGTCGATCGAGCCATTTCTGGACACGAGTGCGGCGGTTTCGCAATCTCCGATAAGGGCGTAATCCTCGATGAGTGCCGTCACCATAGCCTCCTCCGCATATCTGCCGGGCTTTAGGTAGGGCTCGTATGCGCAGGTCAACTGCAGAAGTGGTAAGGTGTGGCGGGCGGCGCGGCCACCCAATCTCCCTCATTCCCTCCTCGTGCCGGCACGAGGAGGGAATGAGGGGTGAGGAGGCAGCCACGCTGCCCAAAGCCAATCAGCGTTAGCGGAGCAATATGCCGACCATCCTTACGCCTTCGGCTACTATACCAAGAGAGCCCGCCCCACCTACAGCAACAGTCGTTCCAGACTGCCCTGGTCCTTCACCCCATGCTGATAGAAATGCAGGATCTGGATCGCCAGTTCCTCGCGTTCACCATCGGTGGAAATATGCCTTGCCACGCAGATATGGTCGTAGACGCTCTGGCAGAGCGCGATGTCCTCTTCCTGCATCGGCGTCTGACTCGCCGACATTTTCTCTCTGATCATCGACATTCCCTCAAACGTCCCCCCGGAACGTTCTAGGGCGCAGATTGTGTTCTTCAATCAAAAGGAGATCACGTCATCGTGCAGCCCCCGGTCCGCCCTGGGGATTTCTTCAATGCCTGTTCACGATGTTACGCACGTAATAGCAACATATCGGCGCTTGCGGTATGGAAGGAGAAGGGACGTCCGATTTAGACCTGTGGGCGACCCTTCTCCACTGGGTTTGCAGCATCCAGCGTGGAGCATTGTAGGCTGGAATAATGGAACCGCAATTTCACTTTTTAAATCTCGGCGAAATTATTTCAGCTATTGCTTAATAAATGCCCGGCGGTACTTTCCGCCGGGCATTTGCGTAATCTTTGCACAGTAAAAACGGCGATTTGTGTGACTTTTTAACTGCTCAAACCGCAGCGCCCGCGCGATTCGTTTATCTCGCTTGGACACCGAGGCGCGTATCGGCGGTTCCGTTTCCGGCGATGGGGCAAAGCAGTTCCAGGGCCGGAAGGGGCCGAAACCTATATCCGCATCGTGCCGCAGCCGATCTCCTGTTGGGCAAGGCTTGGCTTAGAAGGCAGGGACCTGACCTGAAAGACAGGGGCCCGACCTGGAAGGCGGGGATTACGTAAGGGAAAGGCACCATCGCCTTACGGCAGCTAGTAACATTGGGCGAGGGCGGTCTGTCCCTGTCGCTCCTTCCGCTTTTTCCGGCGCAATATTATGATCTGCTGATGAATCCGATGCAGTTCGCAGCCGAGGTCCGGAACGACCAGGCCAGCAACGGAGTGGACAGATGATTTTCCGACAGCTTTTCGACAGTGTCTCCGGCACCTACACCTATCTCATCGCCTCCAGGCGCGGCGGCGAGGCGCTGATCATCGATCCCGTGCTCGAAAAGGTGGACCGCTACATGCAGCTCGTGCGCGAGCTGGACCTGAAGCTGGTCAAGGCGGTGGATACCCACCTGCACGCCGACCACATTACCGGCCTCGGCGCGCTGCGCGACCAGACCCATTGCATCACTGTGATGGGCGAGCAGACCAAGGCCGATGTCGTGGCCATGCGCGTTGCCGAAGGCGACCGCGTGACGATCGAGGGCCTCAGCCTCGACGTGCTCTATACGCCGGGCCATACGGACGATTCCTATTCCTACCTGATGGGCGACCGCATCTTCACCGGCGACACACTGCTCATCCGCGGCACCGGCCGCACCGACTTCCAGAACGGCGACCCGCGCGCCCAATATGACTCCATCTTCAACAAGCTGCTCCGCCTGCCGGAGGAAACGCTGCTCTTCCCCGCCCATGACTACAAGGGCGACACGGTCTCCACCATCGGCGAGGAAAAACGCTTCAACCCGCGCCTGCAGGTCAAATCGATCGACGAATATGTCGACCTGATGAACAACCTGCACCTGCCCAACCCGAAAATGATGGACGTCGCCGTGCCCGCCAACATCCACATCGGCCTCCACCAGGACGAGATCGCCCGCAAGGGCTGGGCGGTGAGCGCGAAGGATGCGCTTGATATGCGCGGGCGGGCGGATGTGGTGATCGTGGACCTGCGCGAGAGAAGCGAGCGGGAGCGGCATGGCGTGATCCCGGGCGCGCTGCATGCGCCCTATGCGGATCTGCAGGAGAACCTGTCAGCGGGCGGGATGCTGCATGAGCTGGCGGTGGCGACCGGGAAACGGGTGGTGTTTTACTGTGCGTTCGGGGAGAGGTCGGCGATGGCCGTGCAGGCGGCGCAGGATGCCGGGGTGGGGAGTGCGTGTCATATTGAGGGTGGGATTGATGCTTGGAAGAAGGCTGGTGGGGTGGTGGGGGAGTGAGTTAACGTTTAGCTGGTGGCAAGCGGAGAACGCCGTGCACTCGCCAGAGACGCTCTAGGATCAGCCCCCTTGAGGCTGTGGAGCCGGCTGTTATACATACTGCTTGGCCATTTAGACCGATGTTTTCATATATTCGCGCGCCATCGTAGATTTCGCTGCCTACTCGCTTCAAATATCCAAAGCTTTCGCTTCCGCTACGCGCCGTTACGGCGACAATTCTTCCTTCTAGTTTGCCCATGGCAGCAGGCGATGTATCACCCACCGATTCGATAATCACCATGTCGCCGTCACGGACGATGGGATAAGCACTATCTTCCACAATACGAGCCAACATCAATCTTCGGGACAGTATGTCGCTCGAATTAACCGGGAGGGCTTCTTCTTGGCCTGCGAACCTCAGCGCTTCGAAAAGCACGCCGACGATGGGCATCACTCGCGTCACTGCCGTTGAAACGATCTCGACTGGCGGCACTCGGTCGGTACCAGAACGGTCAGCAGCAAGAACAGTTTTCGAAGGGTCTTTCTTGTCGCGGTGAAAACGTCGAGCAAAAATTCTGTTCTTGTACAAAGCGATAACGGGTTCGCCTTCAATCGGTTCTCTATCCAAAGAAACCATAACCACTTGGCCAGCAAGCGCTATAGAGCCGAGCGTCGGACCACGTACTCCATACAGCGCGATTGCACCGAGCGTATCCAGTGAAATGAATTCACGATCCTCTTCGACAGCAACGATATCAGAACTACTCCGAGCGGCCAATTTACCGATGACAGGGATCTTTTCGGTCGGCATCGATATGGAGTCTGGAGTTACCGGCGCGTCTACGAGAAGTAGGTCGCGTTCATCGTTAGTCAGCCGGCCCATAAAGCGAGCATAAGATGCTGTGCAGCTTCTTAGAACGCTATGAACGTTTTCGTAGGCGCTGTTTACGTCATGCGCGTCTTGGGGGGTGATTTCAAATGGCCGATGATGCGCTTTGTTGATCACTTTATAGAAAAGCGCGGCGTTACGCAGCGCTTCGTGAGCAATAAGTCTTTCGAAGGGAGGTTCTTCAAACGGCTTTTCCCCGCCGTTTCGGGCGTGCCTCAACTGCCCTAGTAGATCGGCGAGAGTTGGATCGTGCATCACGAGTGGGTCGGTCGCCAGAAGGTTCCACAATCGATTCTCGATATCGACCCGCACGCATTTCACGAAATCTTGCGCCTTTGGCACGTCGTTTTCGTCTTCGTACCAGCGATCACGTTTCTCTCTGATCTCTTCGAGTGAAGAACTTAAAGAGGCCGTAAGCTTTGAAGATGAAACGGGATTGAGCCGAAGTGTCGTCCAAGATGGGCTACCCGCCGCACGACTGGGTAACTTGTCCTGAATGGCGGCAACAAATCTGATGTCATTGGAAGTTATCAAAGGACGCATGCCGTGCTTAGGCATCAGGGGTATCGCGGCTGCGAGATTCTCACCATTAATTGGATCGAAATGTGTCTGAGGATCGTCCAGCAACATGCAACTTAATCCGCCGAGCTGTTTGCTGACGTGTTCCCAAAAAGCAAATAGGAACGCCCAGACGCAAGCGCGCAGCAGCGATGCATTCATCACTTGATGAGCAGGAACATGCATCTGACCAAACTCTGCCCTAAGACCGAAACCGCCTTCTTCTCCTGATTTGAGTCCTCCATAGGAGGGGCCTCCGCGATAGTGCGAACGGTAAATCCTATCCAGCCATTCTGCGGTGTTCGTATTCAGCGTTTCTATCAGTCCAGAAACTCGTTCATGGACAACGGCTGGATATTCGAGAAAGGGTTCAACGGCATCAGCGGCGCGAGCCAGTAAGCTCAGACGATTTTTGTCCGCCTCCCATTGTAGGCGTATTAACTCCATATCATCGAGATGGCGGATCAAGGACACGATGGGAATTGCGTTTTGCACCGCACGTCGTATCGCCGCTATTTGCTCCCTAAGCGGCATTGTTTCCGGCGCGTTTACAAAACTACCGGAAATTGTTTCTGTCCCGTGTCCACCGATTTCTGTTGCATCATCAGCAGATTTTATCTTCCCGATGAATCTATCTACGAGTGCCGGCAATGCAGTCTTCGCCTGGGTTCGATGCCCACGAAGCTGTAGGGTGCGGGCGACGGCCTTTAGCCGTTTTTGTAACTTGCCGGTGGAAAGCAAATTGGGAAGGGTGCTGTCAGCAGGCTCCGGCGCGTCGGGCAGAGGATTTTCTCGGCAAGCGATGTCCCAGACAATCTGCCCATTCTTGCGCAATGGTTGCAATTTTCCGGAAAAAGCTCTGCTGGCTAACAATTCATCCACATAGGCTTTGCGATAAATATCAAGTAACCCGTCCTGCGGAGCCTTGTCGGCAAAGGCGCGTAAGGTGTCCGGCAGCACATTCAGAAATGCAGATGCCTCATCACTCTCCCATTGCGCTGCCGTCTTGCCAATGTCATTATCGGCCTCGCGACATTGATCTAGCGCAGACTTTACTGAGCGATCGAGTAGGGCATCTAGAGGAACTTCGTCTAGGTTAGTCCCGCAAACTGGACAGTTCACCAGGTCTTTGTCCGGATGATGATCTTTATGCCAAGCTGCTACCCTTGCGTATAGTCGCCATCTGATTGCCTGACGCTCATCTTCTAGTCTTTGAGAGAGCGCTTCTCCTCGTTTGATGATATCTTGGATTGCTGACAACGCAGAAGTTGCTTCTTCGTCAGTTATCTTACTGAGACCTGTAAGGAACACTACGGATGGTAATTCTCTTAGAGAACTGCCCTGAAGTTGATCGGCTGCATCGTCAAGGGCGCGGTTAAAAGTATCTACGTCCTGCTTCGTCGCGAGTTCGATCCGCTGCTCCAGGATCGTTTCCATTGATGCTGACAAATCGGACCGTAGCTCACGCAATTTCGTTTGCGCAGCAGCTATTGAGGATTGGCAATCGATGTTTTGAGTGACGGGATCGTTCTGTTCTACTTTTTCGTCTTCCTCGGCTTCTTGAGACACTATCGTTTCGTTTTGCCCTGGCAGCAATATTTTCGGTAATTCTCCGAGATCGCGTTGCTCTTCCCATCGATCCTGGAACATCTTCAGCGTCTGTTTGAAGGCTTCTTTTTTCGTACTTTGCGCCTCTTCAGTCGTGCGCTTTTCAGTTGTGCGTAGACGATTTACAAGTCTGTCGGTTCGATATCCAAGTTCCTCCAGAGGCCTTAAACCAGTTAGCTGCGATACCGCTTGAGTGAAATCTGATTTTTCATCGAAACGCATGTGGGCCGCCACGCCCGGCATCAGTGTTCCGGCCTCGAGGGCCAATGCGGAGAGGCCAAGGCTCTCCAAACCCACCACGGGAGCTACCAGTTTCTTTCCGGTTATCGAAAGGCTTCGGGTAATGCGGCAGACTTCACCTGTCTCAGCACGCTCAAACAGAAGACTTACACGAGTGTCCAGTTTCGGAGAGTCTCCGAGTTGCGCAAGATTTTCAGATGATGGAATTGGCACAATGGGCGGTATTTCAATATCAGGGCGACCGTCCGATTCTTGCTCCTGATCTTCTTCAATCAGCCACTCGACGGTCATAGGCTCGTGTACTTCATGCGGCACGTGCTGAGAACGCAATGCTTTCCCCGTAAGGCACCACATAATTGCGCTCAACAGCGCCGTCTTGCCTGCGCCGTTGAAGCCGCTAACGAGCGTGATTTCTTTACCTAGATCTAAGATGAACGCTTCCGGATCTTCTCCTAGCGGCCCCAAGTGCTTATGTAAGCCGCCGAAACGATGAGCCTCGACTTGCTTCAGGTGCCAAATTGGCTTGTCGCTGCCCTTCACCGCAATTTTTGGGGATGCTGAGTTCGGGGGCGGTCCTTCAAGCGCTTTAATAAGACTTTCAATCTCTTTCGCTTGCACCGTTTTGTTGCGGGGCCACAGATCGCGGTTTCTGCCATAAAAGGCAAAGGCTTTACGTCGATCTTCTGTATCTAGGCGGAAGGCAGGTTCCTTCGTGCGATGGATCGGGATGCCATCGGAAAGTAATTGGATAATTTCATCCAGATTGTAGTCTTCCAAACGTACGGGTTCAGATTGGTCGTTCATGCTTCAAAAATCTCTTCGCACGTTCTTTGACATTACTTAAAGGCAACTTTCTTATAGTAGTGAGATTCGCTTTAGGTAGAAAGAGGAGCGGGATGCAACCAAATTCATCAAAAAGCTACTCGAAATCGCCGTCAGTCCCTGACCAAAACCGAAACCTCCTTGTCCGATAAATCCACCCCCGAAACCCTGAGCCAGCGCATCCACGCCCGCCTTCTCGCCCGGAGCCGTGGCCCGGCGTGGAGCACCATTTCCGTCCACCTGCTCTCCCACCAGCCACTCGAAACCAACCTCCTCGTGCCCGCCGTCGCCGAGCCGCTCGTGGTCTGGATCGTCTCTGGCTTGGCGCGCATCGAGGAGCGGGACATTGGTGGGGAATGGATGTCGGCGGAGGTCTCTGCCGGCGATTTCTATCTGACGCAGAGCGAGACGCCCTACGAGCTCAGGTGGGAGACGAGTGCGGGGGAGCCGCTTTGCGTCATGCATCTCTATCTCGGGCTGCCGATCTACCAGCGGGCGATAGCGGAGGTTTTGGGTGCTGACGGCGCGGATCGGTTTCGGCTGGCGGATATTTCCGGGGCGCGGGACGAGGCGATTTCGGGGTTGATGGGGATGATCCTGAAAGAGTTGACGGGTGCTGCCGTGCCCAGCGAAATGGCTGTGCAGGGCATCGCGCAGGCGCTCGCCGTCCATCTCGTACGGCACTATGGCAGCCAAGATGGCGCGGTGCCCGCCCGGCGCGGGGCGCTGCCGGCTTTCAAGCTGCAGAAGGTGGTGCGGATGATGGAGGCGGGGCTTGATCGGGCCTTCAATCTGGAAAGCCTGGCGGCCGAGGCCGAGCTTAGCGCCTTTCATTTTTCCCGCGTTTTCAAGCAATCGACCGGTTCTTCGCCATCGGATTATTTCATCCAGCTGAAGATGGCCGAGGCGCGCCGGCTGCTGAGGGAGACGGATCAGAGCATCGTCTCGATCGCGCTCGATCTCGGCTATTCCAGCCCCAGCCATTTCGCGCAGGTGTTCCGGCGTCAGGTCGGTGTCAGCCCGCGCGATTATCGCGGGTAGCGCCTTTTGCCTTGCGCATGTCCGGGCGCAAGGTCGCTGCGCAGTTTTGCAGAGATTGCTCCTGTTCGCAGCAAATCCGCGACAGTCTCAGCAAGCGGCCGAGCGAAGGGCCGGCCTGATTTTTCTAACCTGTTCCCGTCGAAACCAGCCGTCTCAAGGGCGGCAACGAAAGGGAATGAACATGTCAATCCAAGGAAAAACTGCTCTCATTACCGGCGCGTCGAGCGGTATCGGCGCTGCCACGGCGCTCAAGCTTGCAGCCAATGGCGCCAAGGTTGGGCTTGCGGCGCGCCGCACCGAGCGGCTGGAAGAGCTCGTCTCGCAGATCGCCCAGGCGGGCGGGCAGGCGATCGCGCTGGAGATGGATGTCGTCGATGCCGCTTCCGTCGAGGCGGGTGTGGCGAAGCTCGCGCAAGCGTTCGGCAGCATCGATATCCTCTTCAACAATGCCGGCCTGATGCCGCTCTCGGATATCGAGGCGCTGAAGACGGAGGAATGGCACCGGATGGTGGACGTCAATATCAAGGGCGTGCTGAACACGACCGCCGCCGTGCTGCCGCCTATGATCGGCCAGAAATCCGGCCATATCGTCAACACCTCGTCGATTGCCGGCCGCAAGGTCTTTGCTGGCCTGACGGTCTATTGCGCGACAAAGCATGCGATCACCGCGCTCTCGGATGGCATGCGTATGGAGCTTGGCAAGAAGCACAATATCCGCGTGACCTGCGTGCAGCCGGGTGCGGTCGAGACCGAGCTTTACGACCAGATCTCCGATCCGGCGGCGCGCCAGCAGATGGAAGACCTGAAGACGCAGATGGAATTTCTCAAGGCGGAGGATATCGCCGAGACGGTGCTGTTTGCGGTGCAGTCGCCCAGGCATGTGGATATTGCCGAGGTGTTTGTGATGCCGACGCAGCAGGCCTGGTGAGGTTTGGGCGTATCCCGCGCCTTTGCACAAAGCCGATGTCGCGGGGTTCGCGGCATCGGCTGTGGATTACAGTGTATTGCGGATATTATTCTCGTAATATTTGTAGGAATTATTGTGCACCTTGTGCTTTGCCTTTTGGAGATTGAACTGAATGAGGACGACTGTACTTCTCTGTGCCGCCGCGATGGCGCTGGCCGGCTGCCAGACTCCGGCCCCGCAATCCGTTGCGGATTCGCAGCGTCCTCCGTCCAGCGAATTGAGACACAAGAATATTGATATTCTGCGTGGACGTATCAAGGCGGGGGATTTCTTAAAGGCCGAGATTTCTAGCGTGGTTCTGCTCAGACCGGAAGAGAAGATCTATGCCTATTGCACGCGGACCACGGAGCGCTCCAACCCGGACTGGTCGTATCTCGGGATCGCCCTGAAAAACGACATGATCATCGACGTCACGAAAAACGACTATCGCTGCCACGACAAGCGGTTGCGCTATTACGATTTTCCTGAGCTGCGGAACATGAAGTACTGACGGGGGAGGTACGGAATCCGGCCGCCTCGCCAGTCGGCAGATCATCCTCCGATGGCATTCGTTGCGGCTCTGGTGGCCTGTTGGGGGACGCATGAAGGACATCAATCTGCCGCAAGTCGATATTTTCCTGCTGGCCTACGCGGTGGGAATGCTCGTCGGGCATATTCCATTTCTTGCCGACGGTTCCGCGCTGCTCCTGATGGCCCTGAAAGTCGTTCTCTCAGTTCCGGTGTGTCTCTTTGTCTTCGTGATCTATGTGACGAACGCCGCTCGCATACACAGACGCCCGGTTTTCTGGTCCATTGTTCTGTTTCTTGTCGTGCTGTTTCTATCAGTGGTTCTGTCTCTGGCCTGGTTCCGGAACGAAGGTGAATTCAGGGCGTTTCTGATCGCCGCGTCCTTGGCTCTTCTCGTTCCATCTCTAGCGACATCGTGCCTGTGTTTCGCCTTCATGATCAGGCGACGTTTTCGTCAGATCGCCTGACGGATGAGCTCAGAGCCAACTCAGCCTTCAACCCACACCTCGCACCGCCCAGGCCACGCTCTCAAACGCGCGCGGCCCATCCTCCGACCTGCCATCCAGATAGGCCGCCCTCAGCGCTTCCCGTAGCCGCTCTCGTCTTGCCTCCGGCAGCGCCTCGAAAAACGCAGAAAACCGTCCCTGGCCGTATACCTTCGGCAGGTAGAAGTCTTCGAAATTGGCGTAGTCCATCATCATCGTCAGCCTCGCCTCGGCGACATCGGCGAAGCCCGCGCTTTCAAACAGCGCCCGCAACTCACCCTCGGCCGTCATCGGCCGCGGGCCTGATGGAATGCCGTTGCCTTCGGCTTCGGGTTCGATGGCGCGGATCGTGTTCCAGAAGAGGCGCCAGCTCGGCATGCCGTCATGGGACCAGACGGCGGCGGCAGCGGTGGCGCCCGGTTTGAGGACGCGGCGCATTTCGGAGATTGCCTCTTCGGCATTCGAGACGAAGTGGAGGACGAGCAGGGAATAGGCGGCGTCGAAGCTTTTGTCTTCATGGGGCAGGGCGCAGACGTCGCCTTTGCGGGCGCTTACCCTCGGGTCGTTGGTGCGGGCGCGCAGGGCAGCGACGAAATTTTCCTCGAAGTCGAGGGCTTCGATGGCGGTGAGTTCGGGGTGGGCGGCGAGCGCCAGCGTCAGGCTGCCGGTGCCGCAGCCGGCATCAAGGACGCGGCCGTGCGAGGGTACGCCGGCGAAGGCGAGGAAGGGGGCTGCGAGCTTGCGGCTCCAGCGGCCCATGCTGGCTTCATAGGCGTCGGCGCCCTTGGCGATGAAGGTGGATGGCATTGGGCTTCCCCGGCGGTTGTGCGTTTGGTGGGCGGATATAGGGCGAGTGGATGGGGCGTCTATTGTGAGGCCGGTTCGTTCGGCGTTTTCGCGCGTGGCACCCCCCTCTGTCCTGCCGGACATCTCCCCCACAGGTGGGGAGATTGGCTGGGGGCGCCGGTTTCCCCAAACAATAAACGTTGCAAACTGCATAACGTCCGCGATGTGCGAAGGTCGTGCCACTTGTCGATCTCCCCACCTGTGGGGGAGATGCCCGGCAGGGCAGAGGGGGGTGCCCCAAACACAGCCTGCAATTCATTTCACCTAGGCTCAAAAAAACAAAAACTCCCGGGCTCCTTTCGAAGCCCGGGAGGCATGACGCATCGGCCGGTAGGTCAGGAGTGGATGGCCGGTGCGGTTGGCGGGGCTTCTGTGGCAGGCGTCGTTTCCTCCTCGGCGACCGGCCGCCTCGTCCTCATCAGCTTCAGCACGAAGACGAAGAACGCCGGGACGAAGAAGATGGCCAGCACCGTCGCGGAGATCATGCCGCCGAGGACGCCGGTGCCGATGGCGTTCTGGCTGGCGGCACTCGGGCCGGTCGCGATCGCCAGCGGCACGACGCCGAGGGTGAAGGCGAGGGACGTCATGATGATCGGGCGGAAGCGGACGCGGGCGGCTTCTATTGCCGAATCCAGCAGGGATTTGCCTTCGGCATAATAATCCTTGGCGAATTCCACGATCAGGATGGCGTTCTTGGCGGACAGGCCGATGATCGCGATGAGACCCACCTTGAAATAGATGTCGTTGGGCATATCGCGCAGCATCACCGCCGCCACCGAGCCAATGACGCCCAAGGGCACCACGAGCATGACCGAGAGCGGGATCGACCAGCTTTCGTAGAGACCTGCCAGGAGCAGGAAGACGAAGAGGATCGACAGGCCGAAGAGGAAGGGCGCCTGGCTGCCGGAGGTGATTTCTTCCGCCGACTGGCCGGACCATTCGAAGCCGAAACCTTCCGGCAATTGCGAGGCCAGACGCTCCATTTCGGCGATCGCCGCGCCCGAGGACTGGCCGGGTGCCGGCGCACCGGAGATGCGCACGGTCGGATAGCCGTTGTAGCCGACGATCTGCGGCGCGCCCTTCTGCCATTGGGCAATGGCGAAGGAGGAGAGGGGCACCATGCCGCCGCTCGCATTGCGCACGTTGATCTTCATCACATCGTCGATCTGCAGGCGGGCGCGGTCATCCGCCTGGACGATGACGCGCTGCATGCGGCCGGTATTCGGGTAGTCGTTGATATAGGACGAGCCGAGATTGGCGGTGATGGCGTTGTTGATATCGGCAAAGGAGATGCCGAAGGTGTTGGCCTTTTCGCGGTCGATCACCATCAGCACCTGGGCTGCGTCAGGCATGCCTTCGACGCGCATTCCCGTCAGAACCGGGCTCTTGCCCGCCATCTGCATCAGCTGGCCGGCGGCCTCGACAAGCGCCGTCTGGCCCTTGCCGCCGCGGTCCTGCAGGCGGAAGGAGAAGCCGCCGGTGGCGCCGAAGCCTTCGATCGGCGGCGGCGAGAGCGCGAAGGTGGTGGCGTCCTTCAGGGCGAAGAGCTGGCCGTTCACACGGTTGGCGATTTCCTGCACGGTGTTGCCGGGGCCGCGGTCTGCCCAGTCCTTCAGCGTCACGAAGGCGAGGGCGGCATTGGCGCCGTTGCCCGAGAAGGAGAAGCCCTGGATCGCGACGATATTCTCGACGGCGGATTCGGAGCGGAAGATCTTTTCCACCTGCTTGATGGATTCGATCGTGCGGTTGGCGCTCGCCTCCGGCGGGCCCTGGATATCAACGATCATGTAGCCCTGGTCTTCGTCAGGCACGAAGGCCGTCGGCAGGTTGATGAAGAGATAGCCGAGGCCGACGACGAGGGCGAGATAGACGATCATCATGCGGCCGGCGCGCCGCGCCATGCCGGTGACGGTCGTCGAATAGCCCGCGGTGATGCGCTCGAAATTGCGGTTGAACCAGCCGCCGATGCCGCGCTTGTGGTGATGGCCCTGCTTGATCGGCTTCAGGAAGGTGGCGCAAAGGGCCGGCGTCAGCGACAGCGCCAGGAAGGCCGAGAACAGGATCGAGACGACCATGGTCAGCGAGAACTGGCGGTAGATGATGCCGGTCGAGCCGGGGAAGAAGGCCATGGGAATGAAGACGCAGGAGAGAACCAGCGTGATGCCCATGATGGCGCCGGTGATCTGGCTCATCGCCTTCTGTGCCGCCTTTTTGGGCGAGAGCCCTTCCTCGGCCATGATGCGCTCGACATTTTCGACGACGACGATCGCGTCATCGACGAGGATGCCGATCGCCAGCACCATGGCGAACATGGTCAAAACGTTGATGGAAAATCCGGTCGCATACATGACCGCGCAGGTGCCGAGCAACGCCACGGGTACCACGAGCGTCGGGATCACCGTGTAGCGGAAATTCTGCAGGAAGATGAACATGACCACGAAGACGAGGGCGACGGCCTCGACCAGCGTGTGGATGACCTTCTCGATCGAGGCCGAGACGAAGGGGCTGGTATCGTAGGGAACGGAATATTCGATGCCCGACGGGAAGAAGCGGGAAAGCTCCTTCATCTTCGCGTTGACGGCGTTGGAGACGGCCACCGCGTTACCGGTCGACGAGAGCTGGATGGCGATCGCGGCACTCGGCTGGCCGTTCAGGCGGCTCGTAAAATTATAGGATTCCGCACCCTGCTCGACGCGGGCGACATCCTTCAGCCGCACGGTGGAGCCATCGGCATTGGCGCGCAGGATGATCTCGCCGAATTGCTCCGGCGTCTGCAACTGGCCCTGCACGAGAACGGTCGCCGTCAGGTCCTGGGTGACCGGGTTCGGCGCGGCGCCGATCTGGCCGGCGGCCACCTGGGCGTTCTGGGCGGTGATGGCCGCGTTGATGTCATCGGTCGTCAGGTTCAGGCCGACCATCTTGTCCGGGTCGATCCAGACGCGTAGCGCGCGCTGGGCGGCAAAGAGCTGGGCGCGGCCGACGCCATCGATGCGGCGCAGCTCGCCGATGATGTTGCGGGTGATGTAATCGCCGAGCGCCACTTCATCGCGGTTGCCGTCCGTTGAGGTCAGCGCGATGAACATGAGGAAGCCGGAGCTCGCCTCCTCGACGGTGATGCCCTGCGAACGCACGGTCGCGGGCAGGCGGGCTTCAACGCGGCGGATGGCATTCTGCACGTCGACGGAGGCCTGGTCGATATCGGTGCCGGCGCGGAAGGTGGCGTTGATGCTGACCGAGCCTGAATTGTCCGAGGTCGATTCGAAATACATCAGGCCTTCGACGCCGTTCAGCTCATCCTCGATCTGGCGAGTGACACCCTGATAGATCTCCTGCGGGGAAGCGCCCGGATAGGAGGTGGAGATCGAAAGCTGCGGCGGGGCGACCTTCGGATATTGCGAGACCGGCAGGAAGGGGATCGCGATGATACCGGCAATCGAGATGAACAGCGCGAAGACCCAGGCCAGGATCGGCCTGCGAATGAAGAATTGTGCCATGAGACTTTACTCCGCCTTCGCAGGGGTGGCCGGGGCGTTTGCCCCCGCATCCGCCGTCGCATCCGGCTTCCAGGGTTCGGGCGCCACGGTCGCGCCGGGCTGTACCTTCTGCACGCCATCGGCAATGACCGTTTCACCGCTCTTGAGACCCGTTTCCACGACCCATTCGGAGCCGAGAACCTGGCCGAGGGTGACGGGGCGAAGCTCCGCCTTGTTGCCTTCGGCGAGCACATAGACCTGCGCCTGGCCGGCCTCGTTTCGCGTCACCGCCCGCTGCGGCACGGTCAGCGCATCCTGGCGCACGGCCTGTTCGATGCGCACGCGCACATACATGCCGGGCAGGAGATCGCCATGCTTGTTGGGGAATTCGGCGCGCAGCGTCACCTGTCCGGTATTGGGGTCGACATTGGCGCTGGCAAAGAGCAGCCGGCCGGGCTCGGCATAGAGGCTGCCATCGTCGAAGACGAGCTCGACGCGGGCTTCGCCGGGGGCGGCACTCTCCAGCTTGCCTTCGGCCACCGCCCGCTTGAGGTTCAGGAGATCCTGGGCGGACTGGGTGAAGTCGGCATAGACGGGGTCGATCTGCTGGATCAGCGCCAGGTTGGAGGTGCCGTCGGCAGTGACGAGCGCGCCTTCGGTGACGAGGGCTCCGCCGATGATGCCGGTAATGGGCGCGCGGACTTCGGTATAGTCGAGATTGATCTTGGCTTCGTCGAGGCCGGCTTCGGCGCTTGCCACATCCGCATCGGCCTGGGCGAGATTGACGGAGGCGGTATCGTAATCGATGCCGGTCGCGATGTTGCGTTCCTTCAGGTTCTGCTGGCGCTCCAGCTGCAGGCGGGCATTCTGCTGCGTGGCCTTGGCGCGCTGCAGCGTGGCTTCGGCAGAGGCGACGCGCACGCGGAAGAGGCGCGGATCGATGCGGTAGAGCACGTCGCCCTGCTTGACGAGTGTGCCCTGTTCGAAGACGCGCTCTTGCAGGATGCCGGAAACGCGGGCGCGCACTTCCGACACGCGGGTGGCGGCAATGCGGCCCGGCAGTTCGTTGACCACGGGCACGGCATGGGCCTTCATCTCGACCACGCCGACGGCTGCCGGCGGCATCTGCATGCCCTCTTGGGCGAGCGTCTGCCCGGCGGTGAGTACGAGAAGGGTTGTGGCTGCCATCATCGCCTTCAGGCGCGGCAGTCTGGTATTGCGCAACATCGATCCTATCCCTTTTTGGCCGCCCCGGCGGCTTGCTAGGTTATTGCTTTGGTTTCTTCATCTTCACGCAATTCCGGACGGAAAACCGTTTTGCGCTTTTCCTGGAACTGCTTAAGTTATTGTCGTTTAGAGCTTTTCAAGTCTTCGTTTGTGGAGGCTCGGTGAAGGTCGTGTAGACCTTGCGGATATCCTCGAGCAGTTCCTGCCGTTCCGGGCCGCTCCAGCGGTGGAAATCGAAGAGTTCGGTACAGTAGAAGCCGGTCAGCGTCAGATAGGCCATCAGCGCCGCCCGCGGTTTCGGCCCGGCGGCCATGGCCGCCAGATCGTCGACCACCCATCTGCGGATGATCTGCTGCAGATTTTCTTCGCTCGACATCGAAGCGCTGATCGCCATCGCGACGGCGCGGTCGGTATCGTCGAGCGTCTTGTCGGCCGAAGCAATGCGGCCGTAAAGCTCCGGGTGAGGGGTATCGGCAGCCGCCTTCACGCATTCCTGCATATGGGCGACATCGGCCCCGACGCGGCGGTCGACCAGCGCTTCCAGAAGCGCGCTCTTGGTCTTGTGGTCATAGACCACGCGCGACTTGCTGACGCCGGCTTCCTTCGCCACCGCATCGATCGAAAGCCCGGCCGCACCTGATCGTACGACGACGCGCTCGGCAGCGTCGAGAATATCGTCAGTGGTGATCTTGCGCGTTCGCGTCACGGATAGGGTTCCCGGTTTCATGGATAAAAATACGAACGTTCGGATTTAAATGCAAGCGCTTTTGTTTTTTACTCGCCTGCGTTGCCGGGCGTGGCTTTTCGCGTTTCTGCGCACTATGGTCTCGGCCGTGAACGCAGGGGGAACATATGCGAATCAATCCGGCCATGGCGTCGCGTTATGTCTGCATGGCCATTGCGGCGGCTGTCGTCCTTTTTCAATTGCTGTCATTTGCCCGGAACGGCGTTCATGCAAGCGATTGGGGATTGTACTTGGTCGTCGCCCTGGCGTTCTGGCTGGTGGGTGCGCCACCAAAGCCCGACGAGAATTCAGCAGCCAAAAACACACCGTCGCAGAGCCGGGCATCCAAGGGGTCGGTGTCCCGGAGATCCGCGCCTGATGCCAGCGTCTCACAGGATGTCCGCTCCCCGGAGATCCTTGATATTGAACGCAAGCTTCTCACCCTGAACGGCAAGGTTCTCTCTATGGAAATCATGTGGCGCGCTCGCAACATGATCCATGAGATCCCCAAGCCGTTCGATACTGAGGAAGGTTACGTAACGTCGACCGATGGCCCAAAACTGCTGGAATACAGCAGACTGAGGGAAAAGACATGGCTACTTTGCTTCGGTCTTGTCGCAATCCGCAGGGCCGGGACGGACCTCGACTACGTCAATAGTGAAGAATTTCTGGAAATGTGGCAGCAGACTTTCAACAGTATGACAGATGAGGCCGTATTCCCGCAGGCGGGACTGGGTTTCACCATCTATCCTGAAGAAATGGTGCATCGCTTTGTGTATGACCTGGACGCCGTCAAGCACTTCGTGATTGATGCAGCCAAGGCAGCAGGGCGGGGCGAGGCTGGTGGTGCAAAGCCTTTACTTGATTGGATCGGGGAACAGGGATTGGAGCTCTCCGAGCCGCAGTTGATCAGGAATGCTCTCAGGACGTTGGAAGAGTGGAAAGCCAATTCGCCTGCTTCTGCCTATCCGGAGTAGACATTCGCAAGCGATAAGAATGGATGGGGTAAGCCAGCAGGCATCCGCGCTCACCCCACCCGCAAAACCCGCGCCCCCACCGGCTGCTAGAGGCCCTTGAACAATAGCGGCCGCACTTGTGTGCCGCTCATCAGTTCCGGTGCCTGGAGCGTCGTTTCCCGCGAGACGAGGATTTCGCCGGGTGCCGCCTGCGATTCCAGCCTTACAGCCTGATTGACCACGCCGCCGATCACGGTGAAATTGCTGTGGAAGCTCGAAAATGCGCCGATCTGCACATCGCCGGCATGGATGCCGATGTCGAGCGGCTGGCCGGCGATCTTGTGGCGGAGGTAAAACTCCGTCACAACGACCAGGGACCACTAGGCCGCCGGCGGATGCCGCGTGCGGCGACCGGAGTCGCCGCCGGTCGAATGACGGGAAGGGTGTCAATGACGTTCAGATCGAAAATCCTGGTCCTCGCTGTCGGTCCCCTGATCGTGGTCACGCTGGCGGTCACCATGCTGCTCACCTGGCAATCGGCCAAGCTTGCGCGCAGCAATTCGGCCGCGTTCGAGGAAGCGATGCTGCGCTCGAAGGAAGGGGAGATCGCAAATCTCGTCAGTGTGGCCATGTCATCCATCCAATCTGTCTACGAGGGCGCGGGGGTGGATGACGCCGCCGCCAAGGAGCGCGTCGCTGCGATCCTGAATTCGCTCGATTACGGCAAGGACGGATATTTCTTCGTCTACGACTATGCCGGCAACAACGTCGTCCATCCCCGGCAGGCGTTCCGTAACGGCAGGAATTGGATGACGCTGGTGGACCCTGACGGCGACCGGGTCATCCGCGAGCTTATCGCCGCCGCCAGAAGCGGTGGCGGCTATCACCGCTACAAGTGGCAGAAACCCTCCACTGAGGCCGTCGCCGACAAGATTTCCTATGTGGTGGCGCTTCCCAAATGGGGCTGGGTGCTGGGCACGGGCGCCTATCTGGACGATGTCGCGGTCCAGACCTCGGCGGCCAACGCAGCGCTGCGCGAGCGCACGCGGCAGAGTTTCATCATCGTCGCGCTGTTTGCCGTACCGGCGGTGGTGATCGTCTTTTCGACTTGTCTCTATCTCACGCTCGACGAGCGCCGGATGGCCGACGGGGCGCTGAAGCAGCTGACGCAGCGCGTCATCGACACGCAGGAATCCGAGCGGACCAGGCTGGCGCGGGAGCTGCACGACGGCATCTCGCAGGACATGCTCGGCGTGCGCTTCGCGATGGAGCTTGCGGGGCGACATGCGGAAACGACGGAGCTGAAGGAGGCGATCGACGAAAGCGTCAAGGGGCTCAATGCCACGATCCGCGAGATCCGCGAAATCTCGCATGACCTGCGGCCGCGTGTCCTTGACGATATGGGGCTGGCTGCCGCCATCAAGAACCTGGCGGAGAAATTCTCGCTGCGCACCGGGCTGGCGCTGACGATGGACATGGAGACCTTCGTGGACGATCTTTCGCCCGACGCGCGCACGGCCCTTTTTCGCGTCACCCAGGAGGCGCTGAACAATGTAGAGCGGCATTCGAAGGCCACGGCGCTGGAAATCAGGCTATGGAGCGAGAACGGGCGCGCCAGGATGCAGATCGCCGATAACGGCCTCGGGCTGCCGTCCGGCTTCATCAGGCAAAACGAAGGGCTTGGCCTGCAGAACATCCGCGAGCGTGTTGCGCATTTCGGCGGGATCGTGATTATCGGCGGTACGGAAAAAGGCACGAGGCTGCAGGTAATGCTGCCGCGATCGGCTGCGCTGGCGGACGCTGCGACAAAAGCAGCTTGAGATGGCCGCTTGAAGCGGCCGTGTGAAAGGGGCGGACGAAGATGACGCCGATCACCGTATTCCTGGTCGACAACCATCCCGTCGTGGTCGACGGGCTGAGGAAGGTTCTCGACACATACGACAGCGTCAGCGTCGTTGGCGGCGCAAATGACGTGGCCGAGGCGCTGCCGCTCGTGCGGGCGCTGCGCCCGCGCGTCGTGCTTCTCGATATCAACATGCCGAAGACCAGCGGCATCGACGCCATAACGCTGATCAAGGCCGAGAGCCCGGAAAGCCGTATCGTCATGCTGTCGATGCACGACAGCCGCGAGTATATTTCGTCTTCGATCATGCGCGGTGCTGCGGGCTACGTGCTCAAGGAGGTACCGACCTCCGAGGTCGTGGAGGCGATCGTGACGGTGGCGGGCGGGCAGACCTATTTTTCCAGCGGCGTGAGGGATCTGCTGCTCAACACTGGTCCGCTGCCGACGGGCGAACGCCTGACCCGGCGCGAACACGAGGTGGCGCGGCTGGTGGCTGCGGGCAAGAGCAATCGCGAGATCGGCGACGAACTCGGAATCAGCGAGGCGACCGTCGAGACGCACCGCAAGCATCTCAAGCGCAAGCTCGGCGTCTCCACGACCGCTGATCTCGTGCGCTTCGTGCTGGAGCATCCCGATGCGCTGGCGGAGCTACCCACCAGTGGGTAGTCCGGCGCCAACATCCCCGCCGCGCGTCTTGAGGCGCGTGCGCTGCCTGTTCTAGCAAGGCTTGCGCACAGCGGAGGATCTGTGCCCAAGGGAGAAAAATCCGCCAGCCATACGACCCGCCGCGGCTTTGCTGCCGGGTCGGCCCAAGATCTTTCTCCGTCTGGCCGGGCAGGCGCCCGGGCGCTCAGGACGAGAGGATATCATCGTGAATCAGAAATCCACCGGGAAGGCGGCGCTCTGGCTGCTGCTCATTCCCTATATCGGCCTCCTTTGGGTGCCGTTCTACAATTTCCGCGAGCCCGAACTCTTCGGCTTTCCCTTCTTCTATTGGTATCAGCTGCTCTGGGTGCCGATCACCGCAGCCCTGATCTGGGTCGCCTACAGGAGCATGCGCGATGGGGAGTGACATCAACGTAACGGCGCTCTCCGTCTTCATCTTCTTCTTCGTCCTGGTCACGATCATGGGCTTCGTCGCCGCCCGCTGGCGCAAGCCCGAAACGCTTGCCCATATCGACGAATGGGGTCTCGGCGGCCGCTCGTTCGGCACCTGGATCACCTGGTTCCTCGTCGGCGGCGATTTCTACACCGCCTACACGGTCATCGCCGTGCCGGCGCTCGTCTACACGGTCGGCGCCTACGGTTTCTTCGCGCTGCCCTATACGATCATCGTCTATCCCTTCGTCTTCATGGTCATGCCGGTGCTGTGGAAGCGGGCGAAGGAGTTCGGCTATGTCACCGCTGCCGACGTCGTGCACGGCCAGTACGGTTCACGCGGGCTGGAATTGGCGGTCGCCGTCACCGGCGTCATCGCCACCATGCCCTATATCGCCCTCCAGCTCGTCGGCATGACGGCAGTGCTCAAGGCGCTCGGCCTGCATGGCGAACTGCCGCTCGCCATCGCCTTCATCGTGCTGGCGCTCTACACCTATTCCGCGGGCCTGCGCGCACCGGCGCTGATCGCCTTCGTCAAGGACATCATGATCTATATCGTGGTGATTGCCGCCGTGGCACTGATCCCCTCGAAGCTCGGCGGCTACGCCAATGTCTTCAATGCCGCCGATGCCGCCTTCCAGGCCAAGGGCTCGGGAAGCCTGCTGCTAGCCTCCAACCAGTATGTCGCCTATGCGACGCTGGCGCTGGGCTCGGCGCTTGCCGCCTTCATGTATCCGCATACGCTGACCGGCATCTTCGCCTCCAACAGCGGCAACACGATCCGCAAGAATGCGGTATTGCTGCCGGCCTATACGCTGCTGCTCGGCCTGCTGGCGCTGCTCGGCTACATGGGCCATGCCGCGCATCTGCAGCTGGACAGCGCCAACGACGTCGTCCCCGCGCTGTTCAAGACCCTGTTCTCCAGCTGGTTTGCAGGCTTTTCCTTCGCGGCGATCGCCATCGGCGCATTGGTGCCGGCTGCGGTCATGAGCATCGGTGCGGCCAATCTCTTCACTCGCAATTTCTGGAAGGCTTACGTCGATCCCGCCGTGTCTCCGGCGGGCGAGGCGAAGGTCGCAAAGATCACGTCGCTCATCGTCAAGATCGGTGCGCTGCTCGTGATCCTCTTCCTGCCGACGCAGTTTGCCCTCGACCTGCAATTGCTCGGCGGCATCTGGATCCTGCAGACGCTGCCGGCCCTGGTCTTCGGCCTCTATACCGGCTGGTTCCGCGCGCCGGGCCTGCTCGCCGGCTGGTTCGTCGGCTTCTTCGGCGGCACCTACCTCGTCTGGGACGCGGGCTGGAAGCCGCTGCACGCGGTGACCATCGGCGGTGCGAGTTTCACCGTCTATACCGGGCTTCTGGCCCTTGCGGCGAACATCGTCGTCGCGGCGGTTCTGAGCGCGGCGCTGGCGAAATCCGCAAGACCGCAGATCCAGTAACAATCCGGGCCGGCGGCGACCCAAATCCGCCGTCGGCGCCCGGCCACCCCGCTTGCGGGTGCGGCCGGGCAGTCCTGATGCGGGGGCCGGCATTGTTCCGCGTTCCCAGCGGGAGGCGGGCAGGGCATTCCAGGAGGCAACCGCGCTCACTCAGCCCGCAAAACCCGCGCCTCCACCGGCTGCTCGAAGCCCTTCAGCGATAACATCCGCACTTCGCTCCCGACCGTAAGCGCCGTCGCCTGACGGGCCGCATCGGCCGAGATCACGATCTCGCCCGGCCGCGCCTGCGATTCCAGTCTTGCTGCCTGGTTGACCACGCCGCCGATCGCCGTGAAATCGCTGTGGAAGCTTGAGAACTCGCCGATCTGGACATCGCCCGTATGGATGCCGACGCCGATGCCGAGCGGCTCGCTGACATCGATGCCGGCTAGCGCTTCGCTGCAGAAGCGCTGGATATCCCTGCCGGCCCGGATTGCGGCTGCGGCATGGTCTTCGCGCTTGATGGGAAAGTTGAAGATCGCCATCAGCCCATCGCCCATCTGTTTGTTGACGATGCCGTCGCTAGCCCAGATCGCCTCGGCCGCACGCGTCTGGAACAGGCTGACGATCTGGCTGAGTTCGACGGCGCCGATGCGTTCCGACAGGCCCGTATAGCCCCTGATATCGGCAAACAGGATGGTAGCGCCCGAGGTAATGTGGCGCTGCTTCTTCACATACTGGAATGAGCGCTCGCAGATCGTGCAGATATCGGGGTTCATCTTGCTTCTGGTGATGCCGAAGGCGCGCAGCGGCAGCGAGAGCGGGCCGCCGATCGGGATCGGCATATGCATCTGGTCCCAGCAGCCGCGGCAGATGCCTGCGCTGCCGGCTCTTGCCGGATGCCTGGTCGCTGTCGTCGTTGCCATCGGCGCAATCACCTCCTGGTGACGTCAGCTTCCGCCAGTCCGGCGCGTTTGGCAACAGTGAGCGATGCCGGTCATGCCATATCGGGCAGAACATTTCGGGCATCCGCCGCATGCAGCCGCTTTTCCGCAAGTTCGATGAAGGCGCGCACTAGCGGCGAGAGGTGTTTGCTG